>NZ_JBEZIQ010000033.1:0-115914 GCF_040651155.1 Kitasatospora sp. NPDC048545 | reverse complement strand
ACGTACGCGGCGGCGGCGAAGTCGCAGCGCGGGGACGGGGACCTGACGTTCTTCGGTGCGGCGGCGAAGTGCTACGCGTCGGACGCGGCGATGGAGATCACGACGGACGCGGTGCAGTTGCTGGGCGGGTACGGGTACACCCGTGACTACCCGGTGGAGCGGATGATGCGGGACGCGAAGATCACGCAGATCTACGAGGGCACCAACCAGGTCCAGCGGATCGTGATGGCCCGCAACCTCCCGTAACCCGGCCTGACCTGCGCCGACGGTCGGACCGGAGCGTGGCCCGGCCGTCGGCGCCCGGACGGTGCGCCGATGTAGGTTGCGGAGAATGAGCGAGAAGGAAGAGCAGGACCTGCCCATGAACGACGGGCCCGCCAAGCCCGCGATGCGCGAGGCGCTGGTCGCCGCGGCCTTCGAGCTCTTCCTGGAGCGAGGCTTCGAGCAGACCACCGTCGACGACATCGTCTCGCTGGCCGGTGTCGGCCGGCGCTCCTTCTTCCGCTACTTCCCGGCGAAGGAGGACGTGGTCTTCCCCGACCACGAGCGCAGCCTCGCCGAGATGACGGAGTTCCTGGAGTCCGGCAGCGGCGAGGAGGACCCGGTCCGGCACGCCTGCGACGCCGCCCGCCTCGTCCTGCGGATGTACGCCGAACAGCCGTCCTTCTCCGTCCAACGCTACCGGCTGACCCGCAAGGTGCCCGGACTGCGGGCGTACGAGCTGTCGGTGGTCTGGCGCTACGAGCACACCCTCGCCGCCTACCTGCGCGGCCGCTTCGCCGCCCGCCCGGACGGCCCGCTGCGCGCGGACGTGATCGCGGCGGCCGTCGTCGCCGCGCACAACCACGCCCTGCGCACCTGGCTGCGCTCGGGCGGGGAGAGCGACTGGGTGGCCGAGGTGGACGCGGCGATGGCCTTCGTCACCGGCACCTGGAGCGACCGGCCGGCCGAGGCCGCCGGCGAGGGCGAGTCCGACGAGGTCGTGGTCCTGGTCGCCAGCCGGCGGACCCCGCTGTGGCGCATGGTCCAGGGCATCGAGAGCGCCCTCGGCGGCGACACCCGGCAGGTCTGACCGGCGGACCGCCGGGGCCCGCGCTCCCGCTCACCCGTACGGCGCAACCGTGCCCGTTCCCGACCCCGCACGGCCCGCGCACCGTGCGGGGCCGCCCTCCCCGGGTGAGACTCGGTCGCAGGACGGGCCACCGTGGCATCGCGCGGCCCGGGATCGCGAAGGAGCGGCCATGGCGGGGACGCCCCAGCAGCAGGACAGCGGCCCGGCCCTGCGTGAGGTGCTGCTGCACAAGGGTTACTTCGGCCTGCTGCTGCTCTCCGGCCTGGTCGGCATCCCGGTCTCGCTGGCCGCGTTCGGCTTCCTCAGCCTGGAGCACCAGCTCCAGCACTGGGTCTGGGAGAGCCTGCCGGAGACCGCGGGCTACAGCAGCGCCCCCTGGTGGTGGGCGCTGCCGGCGCTGTTGCTCGCCGGCCTGCTGCTCGCCCCGATCGTCATCCGGCTGCCCGGACGCGGCGGCCACATCCCGGTGCAGGGGCTCGGCGGACCGCCCACCCCGCCCATCGCCGTCCCCGGCGTGGTGCTGGCCGCACTCGCCTGCCTGCCGCTCGGCGTGACGCTCGGCCCGGAAGCCCCACTGATGGGGCTCGGCGGCGGCCTCGCCCTGCTCGCCGTCCGTGCCGCCAAACGGGCCCAACACCCGCAGCTGGTGGCGGTGCTGGGAACGGCGGGCGCGGCGGCGGCGATCTGCACCATCTTCGGGAGCCCGCTGGTGGCCGCGGTCATGGTGATCGAGGCGGCCGGACTGGGCGGCCCGCAACTGGTCGCGCTGATCCTGCCCAGCCTGCTGGCCAGCGGCATCGGCGCACTGGTCTTCACCGGCTTCGGCCACTGGACCGGCCTGGCGATCGGAGCGCTCTCGCTCCCGACCGTGCCCAAGAGCACCGTCCCCGACCCCGGCGACTTCCTGTGGGGCATCCCGCTGGCCGCCGCGGTCGCCCTGCTCCTCGTGACCGGGCAGACGATCGGCCGGCGGGTCAAGGGCTTCATGACGGTGGACACCGCTCGGCGGACCGCTGTCCGGACGGTGCTCTGCGCGGTCGTCGTCGGCGGCTTCATCACTGCGTACGCCCTGCTCACCGGCCGCTCCCCGGAGGAGGCCGCGCTCTCCGGCCAGGCCACTTTGAGCACGCTCGCCGCCGACCCGGCCGCCTGGTCGATCGGCGCGCTGCTCGCCCTCGTGCTCTGCAAGGCGCTCGCCTGGTCGGTCGCGCTCGGCAGCCTGCGCGGCGGGCCGATCTTCCCGGCGATCCTGCTCGGCGCCGCGCTCGGCATCGCCTGCGCGCCGCTGCCGGGCTTCGGCACCGAACCCGCCCTGGCCGTCGGGCTGGCGGCCGCCGGCGCCGCCGTCACCCGGCTGCCGGTCACCAGCGCCGTGCTGGCCACCGTCCTCCTCGGGATCGACTCGGTGGACGCCATGCCACTGGTGATCGTCGCGGTCGTGACGGCGTTCATCACCGGCGAGGCGCTCCGGGGCCGGCCGAAACGCGGCGAGACCCCGGCCGACCGGGCGGCGGCCGGGGCCGGGGCCGGCTGAGGTCCGGGCCCTCGGGCTGTCGACGTTCGGAGCGCCGGAGACCTCTGCGCGGGACGGGAAGTGAACACCCGTCGATTCGGGGGTGACGGCGCGGCCGGGTGCGCCATGACGGAGGTGCCCCTGTCCTACCGCGGCACCGACACCCCGCACTACCAGATCCACCTGTGCGACGGGCCCGGCACCGACTATCGCGCGGCGGTCAACGTCCTCTCCCAGCAGGCCCCTCCGGATCTGCTCCACATCGTCGTCGAGGACTTCCGGCTCCCCGTCCCGCGCCCCACCCGGCACCACCGGCCGGCCGACCACCGGCCGTAGCCGCAGCGGCTCCCCGCGGGACGCGCCGCGACGGCCTCCCCGGCGCGGACGGTGGTCCGGCCGGGGAGGCCGTCGGTGCTCCCGTGCCGCCTGCGGGGGTTCAGGCGGCGGAGGAGCGGGGGTTGCGGACGCCCGGATCGCGGGGTCCGTCAGCTGCGGGCCGGCCCGGGTGTCGCCGGGGTTTCGGCGCGCCGCTCCGAGCGGGTGACGAGCCGCCAGGCGCAGAGCGCGCCGAGCAGGTAGGAGACGCCGACCAGGACGAACGAGACGGAGGCGCCGCGGCTCCAGTCCGAGGTGGCGTGCAGCACCACGCCGATCACCGCGATGCCCACCAGGGAGCCGATCTGGCGGTTGGCGTTCAGCACCGATCCGGCGACGTTGGCGTGCTCCGGCCCGGCGGAGTCCACCATCGCCGCGGTCATGCCGGGGGAGATGATGCCGGAGCCGAGGCTGGCCAGGCCGATGCCGACGGCGATCAGCCAGTAGGGGGTGGTGGCGGAGACGGCGGTCAGGGCGAGCGAGCAGACGCCCGCCAGCAGCATGAAGACCGTCAGCAGCGGTCCGTTGGCGTACCGCCCGGAGATCTTCGAGTAGACCACGTTCGCCACCGGGGACAGGACGGTGATCGGGATCAGTTCCAGGCCGGCCACGAACGGGCTGGCACCCTGGGCGTGTTGGAAGAACAGGCCGAGCATGAAGATGGTGCCGAACAACGCGAAGTTGAAGAAGAAGCCGACCAGGTTGGCGCCGGAGAACCCGGGGCGGCGGAAGAGCGTCCACGGCATGACGAGCTTGTCGCCGCGGCGCTCGCGCCGGACCAGGAGCACGGCGGCGACCAGTGCCACGGCGTACGCGACGACCACCGGGGTCGCTCCCCAGCCGAGCTGCGGGCCCTCGATCAGGGCGTAGCTGAGCGCCGCGAGGGCCACGATCCAGATCAGGTGGCCGAACGGGGCCGGCCGCGCGGAGCGGGCCTCCGGCCCCGCGACGAACCGCTTCGTCATCAGCATGCCGACGACGCCGATCGGCAGGTTGAGCAGGAAGATGCTCTGCCAGCCGAGCGAGCCCACCATGAGGCCGCCGAGCGTCGGGCCGATGCCCGAGGAGGTGGCGACGATCGCGGACCACAGGCCGAGCATCCGGGTGCGCCGGCGCTTCTCCGGGAACGAGAACACCAGCAGGGACAGCGAACTGGGCATGAACAGTGCGGCGCCGGCGCCCTGCAGCATCCGGGCGGCGATCAGCAGCTCCGGCGTGGTGGACAGCGCGCACCCGAGCGAGGCCAGCAGGAACAGGCCCATGCCCCACATGTAGACCGTTTTCGCGCCGAGCCAGTTGGCGAGGCCGCCGGCCAGCATCAGCAGGGACGCGAAGGTCAGGATGTAGCCGTCGACGACCCAGGTGAGCTGGGTGAGCGTGGCGCCCAGCTTCTCCTGGAGGGTCGCGCCGGCGACGTTGACGATGGTGACGTCCAGGGTGGCCATCACGAAGCCGGTGGCCAGCGCGGCGATCTTCAACCCGCCGGAGGTGTCCGGCGAGGCGGCGGGGGAGGTGTCGGTCTGCGCCGGACTGGTCTCGGCGGTTGTCATCGCTGGTTCCTTCGTTGCGGGTGACCGCTGCGCGCGGAGCGAGCAACTCGCTGTCGGCACGGTCGAGTTGGGTTGGAAGGCGCGGTTCAACTGAAGGGCATATGACGATGCATGTCAAATTGGATGGTGGTCGTCATATGGCTGGAGTCGTACGATGGGCGCGCAGCGAAACCAGAGAGGTGCCACGTGACTGCACACGCCGCCGCAGCAGAACGCATCGGTGACCACCCCGATGCCGCGGACATCACCCTGCAGCGCATCCTGGAGGCCTTCGCGGACCCGGTGCGCCGCAGCATCGTCCGGCAGATCGCCGACGCGCCCGGCGACACCGCCTGCGGCACCTTCGACATCTCGGTGACCAGGTCGACCGGGACCCACCACTTCCGGGTGCTGCGGCAGTCCGGGCTGATCCGGCAGTACTACGTCGGCACCTCCAAGATGAACACCCTGCGCCGCGACGACCTGGAGCAGGCCTACCCGGGCCTGCTGGACGCCCTCATCGCGGCGGCGGACCGCGAGGCCGCCGCCGGCTGAGCACCGCGGCGACGCCGCCCCCGGCCCACCGCGAGGGCACCCGGAGGGGCGCCGGCGCCCAACCCGGATGGGCGCCACCGCCGCGCCCGGAGTCAGTGCAGTGCGGCGAGTTCCGCCGCGTCGAACGGGCGCAGCCCGTCCGTCCGTCCGGTGCGCACCTGCTCGGCCCAGGCCGGGTTCGCCACCAGCGCCCGGCCGACCGCGACCAGGTCGAACTCGCCCGCCGCGAGCCGCTCGGCCACCAGGCCGATGTCGTCGACCTCCGCGCCCTTGCCCTCCACGTACCCGAGGAAGTCGCTGTCGCGCAGGCCGACCGAGCCGACGGTGATGGTGGGCCGGCCGGTCACCTTCTTCACCCAGCCCGCCAGATTGAGCCCGGAGCCCTCGAACGCGGGCTGCCAGAACCGCCGGGTCGAGCAGTGGAAGACGTCGACCCCGGCGTCCACCAGCGGCGCCAGGAAGGTCTCCAGGGCCTGCGGGTCGTCCGCGATCCGGGCCCGGTAGTGCGCCACCTTCCATTGCGAGATGCGCAGGATGACGGGGAAGTCCGGCCCGGTCGCCGCCCGGCAGGCCCGGACCACCTCGGCGGCGAACCGCGTCCGGCCGGCCGGGTCGCCGCCGTAGCGGTCGGTGCGGCGGTTGGTGACGTCCCAGAAGAACTGGTCGAACAGGTAGCCGTGGGCGGCGTGCAGCTCGACGCCGTCGAAGCCCAGGCGACGGGCGTCGGCGGCGGCTCGGGCGAAGGCCTCCACGACCTCGGCGATGTCGGACTCGGACATGGCGCGCCCGGCCGGGCTGCCCGGCTCCCGGCCGGAGGGGCTGATCAGGCCGCCCGGCGGCTCGAACAGCTCGACGCCCTTCGGCGCCGTACGGCGCGCCTCCGTCAGGGACTTGCCCCACAGCAGCGGGTCCTGGCCGACGTGCCACAGCTGGGGGACGATCCGCCCGCCGGCGTCGTGGACCGCGCGGACCACGCCGGCCCAGCCGGCCAGGGCGTCCACGCCGTGGAAGCGCGGCACCGACGGCCGGTTCCCGGCCGCGGGGTGGCCCACGAAGGTGCCCTCGGTGATGATCAACCCCACGCCGTGCCGGGCCCGGCGGGCGTAGTACTCGGCGACGTCCGCGCCGGGCACCCCGCCGGGGGACAGGTCGCGGGACATCGGGGCCATGACGATCCGGTTGTCCAGGGCCAGTCCACCGGCCTTGAACGGCTCGAACAGCGGTGCCGCGGCCGCCGGTCGCGGCGGTGTCGTGCTCACGTGACTGCCTTCCTTCCAGACGGTCCTGCGGTCAGCCGGAGAGGCCGGTCAGCGCCCGCATCTCGCCGGGGGTGAACATGTGCGGGAAGAGCACGCCGCCCGGGTCGAGCGGGGCCGAGCCGTCCAGGCCGCCGAGGTCCACCGGGGTGAAGCCGGCGTCGTGGACCAGCCGCGCCACCACGGCCTTGGCCGGGGCGTCGTCGCCCGCGATCGCGATGGCCCAGAAGTGCCGCTGCCTCGTCCCGCGGGACCAGAGCAGCTCGTCCATGACGTGGGTGAACGCCCGGACCACGGTGGCGGCCGGCAGCTGCTTCGAGGCGTGCCGGCCCTGGGTCACCCCCGGGGTGAGGGTCGAGACCACCCGGCCGTCCTCGGTGAGCGACACCGGGTTGGTGGCGTCGATGACGATCTTCCCGGCCAGGTGCTCGCCGACCTCGCCGAGCACCCCCTCCGCCGCCTCGTACGGGACGGACAGCAGCAGGACGTCGGCCGTCCGGGCCGTCTCGGCGAGCGTTGCCGCCCGGGCCCCGGCGCCCAGCGGCTCGACGAAGGAGGCCAGGTGCTCCGGGGTGCGGGAGCCGAACGTCACCGAATGGCCGGCGGCCAGCCAGTGGCGGCCGACCGGCCGGCCGATGTTGCCGGTGCCGAGGACGCCGAGCTTCAGCGGCGTCGTGGGATTGGTCATGGCAGTGGGTTCCTTCGACGGGGCGGAACGGGGCGGGAGGGGCGGCCCGGGGCGGGCGGGGCGGGCGGGGCGGTGCGTGGGCGGTGCGTGGGCGGTGCGTGGGCGGTGCGAGGAGGTGCGGGCTCAGGCCGCGAGGGACTCGGCCGCGGCGTTGCGCTCGGCCTCGGTGCGGACGTCGAGCTGCTCGTAGTCCTTCTTCGCCGCCTCGATGGCGTCCTCGATCGACAGGACCCGGGGCAGGCCGAAGACCTCGGTGATGCCCTCCAGCCGCTCGGGGATGGTGCCGCCGATGATGTGGGTGGGGATCTTCAACTCGTCCAGCACGTTCAGCAGGTGCTCGTCGGAGAGGACGCGGAAGCGCTCGTTGACCGGGCGGTGGCCGTTCGGGTCCAGCGGGAACTCGATCGGCAGGTGGACGAAGGCGTCGTAGGTCTCCTTGGCGTACTGCTTGAGCGCGACGCCGAGCTGGGCGACGACCTGCTCGTAGAAGCGGATCTCGTCGGTCTTCTCCACCGACTCCAGACCGATGGACTCGTTGGGGTTGATCCCGACGGTGACGCGCACGGTGGCGTAGGTCCACTCGTGCAGAGAGGAGCCGTCCGAGATGTAGCCGCCGGGCAGGTGGCTCTCGTGCACCGCCCGCTCGACGTAGCGGCGCATCACCAGCTGGATCAGCTCGGCCGCGTTGCACTCCTCCAGGGTCTTGCCCGGGACGGCGTGCGGCAGGATCTCCCGCATGGTCTTGGCGTGGGTGCGCGGGACCCCGGTCAGGTGGGCCAGCGCCATGGTGGTGAGGGTCTTGCCGGAGGAGTAGGTGCCGGAGATCGCGAGCTTCATCGTGTGCCTCTCGAAGAACGGACGGCTGTCAGGGCTGTCAGTGCGGCGGTATGGGCGGTGCGGGCGGTGCGGTCGGGGTGTTCGTTCCGGGCCGGCCGGGCGGGACGCGCTGGGCGGACGCACGCGGAAACCGGAGCGCTCGCAAGGGCGGCCGGACGGCGTGGGGAGAGCGGAGGGCGCGGGGGAACGGATTGCCCGGGAAAGGAGAAGCGCGGGGAGCGCTGGAGGGCGGTGGAACGGGGAGCACGGGGAAACGGGATCCACGAAAAGCGCTGAGGACGCGGCTCCCGGCCCGGGGGGCGTCACCGGCGGTCCGGTGAGTCTTTCCGGTCCGGCGGGAAGCGGTGCGTGAGAAAGGCTAGCGGCCGTCGAACTCGTGGTGCCAGGTTTCCCGTTTGCACAGCTGCGCTCTTTTCCTCCGGGCGAAAGGGAACGGCTTCGCGGGGCGAAAGGGGAGGGCTGTGCGGAGCGAAAAGGGGACGGCTTCGCGGAGCGAAAAGGGGAGGGCGGTGCGGAGCGGAACGGGCTGTGCGACTGGCGCCGGGTCCGCAGTTGCACACGGCCGGCGTCCGGTCCGGCCGGGGCCCGGCGCGGGGGAGCCGACCGCAGGTCAGCCGAGGCGGAGGGCCGTGCGCAGTACGTGCCAGGCGTCGTCGGGTTCGACCGGGACGCCGTGCGAGGCGTCCCAGGTCGGCATGTAGGAGAAGCCGTACAGGACGGCCAGGATCAGGTAGGCGAGGGATTCTGCCGGGTAGGACGGCGTGATCTCCCGTTCCTGCTGGGCTCTGCGCACACTCGTGACCATTTCCCGGCGGATGTCGCCGAAGAAACCGTCCGAATCGCCCTCGTAGCGTTCGCAGTCCGCGGCGAGCCGGAGGGCGGCCCGGAAGCGGACGTTGGTTTCGAACTGTCCGCGCATCCGGCCGAGGAGTTCGGTGAGCGCCGCGCCCGCCGTCGGCCGGGGGAGCGTGTCGGCGGGCGCGTCCCGGAGGCGTTTCCAGTGTTCGGCGCTCTCGTCGACCAGTGCGGAGGCGAGTTGGTGTTTGGAACCGAAGTGCGCGTACAGCGCGCCCTTCGTCATGCCCGTCCGGGCCACCACGGCCTCGACCTTGGTGGCGGCGAAGCCGTGGACGGCGAACTCCTCGGCTGCGGCGTCCAGTACGCGTTCACGGGTCAGCCACGCCCTGGCCTGTTTCACCACCGTGGCACCCTCGTCACTCTGTTCATCGCTGGAAACCTACCTATGCGAAGGTTTGTTGTCGAGGGTAGCCGATGCCCGGGCCGGCCACCCGCCGATGGCCGGCCGTTCGCTGACGTACCGTCAGGAGTCGGTCGGGGCCGCCGGACCGAGCAGGGCGTCGGCGTACTCGGCGGCGGCCGCCGAGGGCCCCAGCGCGCCGTGCGTGGCCGCGGTGGTGATGTCGCGCCAGTACCGCTGGAACGGGGAGCCGTCCCGGTGGACGTGCGAGCCCGAGGTGTGGAAGAGGCGGTCCACGGCGGCCGCGCACCAGCGCACGGCCGTGACGGCGTCCCGCCGGTTCTCCGCCACCAGCAGCGGCGTCACCGGGTCCTCGTCGGCGCGCCGGGCCGCCCGCTCCAGGAGCAGCCGGGCCGCCGCGATCTGCGCCGAGCCCTCGCTCAGCGCCCGGTCCGACTCCGTCCGCCGGGCGGTCGCGGCGGCGCTCCAGGCATCCAGGGCGCCCCGGGCCGCGCCGGCCACCGGCGCCGCGAACATCAGCGCGCCGACCAGCTGCACCGGGACCCGGTGGCAGCGGGCCGCGTCCTGCGAGACGGGGTGCCGCAGGTCCGCCATGGTGAAGGAGAGCCGGTCGGGGACGAACGCCTCCGCCACCTCGACCGCGTGGCTGCCCGTCCCGCGCATGCCCAGACTGCGCCAGGTGTCCAGCGCGGTCCAGTCCGCCCTGGGGACGGCGAGGATCCGGTGCTCGGGGCGGTCCGGCGTGCCGGTGCGGCTCGCCAGCAGCAGCCAGTCCGCGTGGTCGACCCCGCTCGCCGTGTCCCACCGGCCGCTGAGCAGCCAGCCGCCCGGCACCCGTACGGCCCGGCCGCGCGGCGGCATGATGGCGGTGGCGACCAGCACGTCGGGGGAGTCGCGCCACAGCGCCGTCCGGCCTTCCTCGGGCAGGTAGGAGGCAAGCCGCCCGTGCGCCGCGAACAGGGCGGCGCACCAGGCGGTGGACGGGCAGGTCCGCGCGACGCTCGTCGAGGCGGCGAGGAGCGCGGAGAACGTCCCGGCCGTGCCGCCGAACCCGCGCGCCACGAAGTGCCGGGGGAACCCGGCGGCGGTGATCGCGGCCACCGTCTCCGCGCCGAGCCGGCGCCGGTCCTCCAGCGCGGGCAGATCCCGCTCCGCCGCCCGGACCACCCGTCCGACGGCCTCGGCGGGGAGCTCCGCGGCATCGGCGGGAAGCTCCGAGGTTTCGGCGGGGCGCTCCGCGGCGTCGGCGGCCCCGCTCACGGGGCGTCCCCGCGGGCCGTCACGTCGTCGAGCGGTGCGTACCCGAGCAGGGCCGAGGCGAGGGTCGCCCCGCTCTGGACGGCGGCGACCTCCGTCGTCCCCGGCTCCGGTCCGGGCCGCGCGGCGACGCGCACCGGCGCGTCCGGCTCCCCGAACGCGGTGAAGGCCGCGCGGACGCGGGTGGGGTCGGGCGGTGCGCCGATCGCGCGGGCGGCCTGCCGGAACGCTTCCAGCAGCACCATGCCCGGCACGTGGTCGGACGGGTGGTCGAAGAGCACCGGGTGGCCGGGGTCGGGGTCGAGCAGGAACGCGCCGGGCGCGCTCCCCGGAGTGCGGGCGAGCAGCACGTGCCGGCCGTCCGCGTACCCGGCCTCCCGGGGGGCGAGCCGCCGGGACTCCCCGGCGGGCGGCCCGGAAGGGGCCGCCGCCTTCCGCCGGGCGCGGTCGCGGACCAGGGCGTAGAACTCGGGGTCCCGGACCTCCCAGTGGATCCCGGCCCGGCCGGCGGTCACGCCGTCGACCGACACCACGGCGTCCAGCGCCAGGCCGGTGCGGTGCGGCGTGGTCGTCGTCCTCGTGCAGACGGCGTCGAGCACGGCGTGCTGCGGGCCGGCGGGCCGGTGCGTCGAACCGGCCCGGGTCAGCCGGAGGTCGAGGGTGTCGAGGACGAACGGGTGGCCCTGCGGGACGCCGTGGAACCGGTGGGACAGGTGGATCAGGGCCTGGCGGACCGTCTCGACCACCAGCAGCGGGTCGGTCGGCAGGCCCGTCCCGCCGTGGTGCAGGAAGCGGTGGCGGTCCCAGCGGGCGGCGACGCGGAACCGGTCGTCGCCCGTGCGGGCGGCGTCGGTGAGGAGGACCTCGCCGGGGGCGGCCTTGTGGACGGCGGCGGCCGGCAGGCGGTGCCGGAACGAGAGTCCGCGCCGGGGCGAGGCCCGGGCGGCCGGTGGCAGGTACCTTGGCGATGCGGTGATGCTGGACATACGAGCACGTCCCCCGTTGGTGAGCCGTTCCCTAAGGTGGTGCCACCCCGCTGCGGACGCGGGTCACCCCCCAGGTGGCCGTTGATCACGGCCCGAAAATATACCTGGGAGAAGGTATATAGCCAGGATCGACGGGACGCGAGAGAGGAACAGAGAACAGTGAGCCAGAGCAAGAGCGCCGCCACCGAGCCGCTGTGGCCGGCGCTGCGCACCGGCGCGACCGGGCCGTGTCTGCGCCAGGAGCGCGCCGAGCGCACCAGGGAGCAGATCCTGCACTGCGCCGCGCGGATCTTCGCCGAGCGCGGCTACGAGCGCACCGGCATCAAGGACGTGGCCGACGAGGTGGCCATGACCAAGGGCGCGGTCTACTTCCACTTCCCCAACAAGCAGGCGCTGGCCGTCGCTGTCGTCGAGGAGCTGTACTCCCGCTGGCCGGTGACGCTGGAGGCGGTGCGGGCCAAGGGCCTCTCGCCGCTGGACACGGTGATCGAGATGTTCAACGCGGCCACCACCGCGTTCCTGGAGGACCCGATCATGCAGGCCGGCACCCGGCTGCAGAACGAGCGCGCCGCCATCGACGTCGAACTGCCGCTGCCGTACGTGGACTGGACGAACCTGATCTCGATGCTGCTGCGCGAGGCCGGGGAGCAGGGGCAGCTGGCGGACCACGTCGACCCCGACGTGGCCGCCCGGGTCGCGGTCGCGGCCTTCTTCGGCGCCCAGCACATCTCCGACAACCTTTACGCACGCGCCGACTTCGCGGAACGCTGGCGCGAGGTGCGCGACACGCTGTTCCCGGCGCTGCGCGCCCGGCCGCGGTCCGCGACCGGGACGCGTGCCGCCGGCGGTGCCCGCGCCGCGAGCACCCGACCCGCCCGAAGCGTCACCCCGAGGTGACCCGAGCCCCCCGAGGAGCCCCCGTGGCCCTGCCCGACCGTCTGGCGTTCAGCGACGTCGACGAGACACTGATCGACTGCAAGAGCATGTTCGACTTCCTCGACCACTACCTCGGCGCCCGGTACGGCCCGCCGGGCGTCCGGCGCGGCCGCCGGCTCCGGGAGGAGATCACCGCGCTGGCCGCCGCCGGGAGCCCGCGCGAGCGGAACAGCCGGACGTACTACCGGGAGTGGGCCGGGGAGCCGGCCGGGGACGTCGCCGCGGCCGGCCGCGCGTGGTTCGCGGAGCGCAGCGCGCAGGCCGGCTTCTGGATCGCCCCCGTCCGGGACGCCCTGGCGCGCCACCGGGCGGCGGGCGGCGCGGTCGTGCTGGTCTCCGGAGCGTTCCCGGCGATCCTCGACCCGATCGCGGAACGGGTCGGGGCGGCGCACCTGGTGTGCAGCCGACCCGAGGTGCGCGGGGGAGTGCTCACCGGCGAACTGGTCGGCGAGCCGGTCATCGGGGAGGAGAAGCGCCGGGCGGTGCGTGCCCTGTTCGACGCCCATCCGCACGTCGATCCGGCGGACTGCCACGGCTACGGCGACCACGCCTCCGACCTGCCGATGCTCACCGAGGTCGGGCACCCGGTGGTGGTCGGTGACCCGGGGCTGGCCGAACTGCTCCCGGGCGCACGGTTGTTGCTGGTCGACGGGGTGGCGGCAGCCGACTGACGGGCACCCGGGCGGCGGTCGCCATGTGACGGTATTGCTGCGGCACGTTACACCCTCGTTAAAATACCTTCCCAAAGGTATGTTCGTGTGCCACGATCGCGGCGGAGCATTCGGCAGCTGCGTCGTGGAGCCACCCGGAGTCCGCGCCGACGGACCCCGCCCCTGCGGGCGCCGTCGGCCGGCCGGGTCCCGCGGCAGCGCGGGCCGGTGCCCCTTTGGCCTGTCTCGACGAGGAGACGACCCAGCAGACCCAGGGAACGGGGCGGTACTTCCCCGAGCCGGGCGGTGACGGCACCACGCACCGCCCGGCCGGCCGCCCTCCCGCGACGCACGCCAGAGGACCCGCCGTGAAGCAAGAGACCGTCAGCGACCGCGCCGAACCGCCCCTCACGCCCCGGCCCGGTCGACCCTCCCCCACACCCCGGACCAGCCGGACACCCCCGGAAGCCGGAGGCTCGGCCCCGGAACCCGGCCGCCCGCCCCAGGAGTGGTCGCCGGCCCTGTCCGAGGTGGTGCCGGTCCCGGTCGTCGCACTGCTGCCGGCCGACTCGCCGCGCACCGGCGGCGAGGACCCCGAACACCTGAGGACCCTGGCCGGACTCGACCAGGACCTCCCGCCGATCATCGTCCACCGCCCCAGCATGCGGGTGATCGACGGCATGCACCGGCTGCGGGTCGCCGCCGCCCAGGGCAGACCCGTCATCCCCGCCCGCTTCTTCGAAGGTTCCGAACGCGACGCCTTCGTGCTCTCCGTCCAGAGCAACACCCGCCACGGCCTCCCCCTGTCCCGGGCGGACCGGGTGGGCGCCGCCCGGCGGATCCTCACCTCGCACGCCGAGTGGTCGGACCGGATGGTCGCCTCCGTCACCGGGCTGTCCACCAAGGCGGTCCGCGAGCTGCGGCGCAGCGAGAGCGGGACCATCCCGCACGCCGCGGCCCGGGTCGGCCGGGACGGCCGGGTCCGGCCGCTGGACAGCGCACTCGGCCGACTGCGCGCGGGCGAGCTGATCACCGCCAACCCCCTCGCCTCGCTCCGCGCGGTCGCCGACGAGGCGGGCATCTCCCCGGGGACCGTCCGCGACGTCCGGGACCGGCTGCGGCGCGGCGAGGATCCGGTGCCCGCCGGGCGCCGCACGACCCGGCCCGCGGACCGGGCCCGCCCGGACCGGACCCGCCCCGCGCCGCCGGCGGTGGGCCCGGCCCCCGGCGCCCGGCAGGCCGGCCCCGGCCCGCAGCAACCCGCCCAGGACCTGGCCCGCGTCATGGAACGGCTGATGAGCGACCCCGCGCTCCGGCTGACGGAGAGCGGCCGCCACCTGCTGCGGATGCTCACCAGCAGCCTCCTGCCGCCCGACCAGCGTGACCAGCTGGCCCGCAGCATCCCGCCGCACTGTGCCGATCGGGTCTCCCGGCTCGCGCTCGAATGCGCCGCCGCCTGGCGGGAGTTCGCGCACCAGGTGGAGACCGCCCGGCCGGGGCAGGATCCCGGCCGCGGTGCCGAGCAGCCGTCGTCCCCCCAGCCCGTGACGGGGAGGGCCGGTGTTCCGGCAGCCGTCTGACCCGGCGCGCCGCCGGCCGGTCGGCGGCGCGCCGCCCGCGGCCGTGGTGTGCAACCGGGCCCGGGCCTCAGTCGCACAGCCGATCGACCCGCGCGTCGGCCCGGTCAGCCTGCTCGGGCTGCACCCGGCCGGCGGCAGTACGGCCTTCTTCTCCGGCTGGCAACGGGCCCTGGGCGAGCGGGTGGAGGTGGTCCCGGTCCGGATCCCCGGCCGGGACCCCGCCGGGGGCCACTGTCGCCAGGGGCTGCCCGGTCTCGTCGCCGCACTGGAACGCGACCTCGGCCCGCTCCTGGAACGGCCCCACCTCCTCTACGGGCACAGCATGGGTGCGCTGCTCGCCTACCGGCTCGCCCGCCGCAGGGCCGAGCACGGGCGACGGCTGCCCGAGCGGCTGCTGGTCGGCGCCTACCCGGCACCCCACCTGCCGCATCCGCTGCAGCGGGCGGCCCGTCTCACGGACGCCGAACTCGTCTCCTGGCTGGTCGACTTCGGGTCGCTCCCGGCCGCGCTGCGCGCCGACACCGGCTGGCTGCGCGAACGGATCTCCCTGGTGCGGGCGGAGATCGGCCTCTGTGCCGGGAATTCCGAGGGATTCACCCACCGGACGCTGCCGTGCCCGGTCGAGGTGTTCTCCGGGGAGGACGATCCGCTGGTTTCGGCGGCGTCCGTGGCCGCCTGGTCCGAACACGCCGGCGGGGGTTTCGCATTGCACCGCCTCCCCGGGGGGCATTTCTTCCCCCGGGAATCGAAGGACGCCTTCTTTCGCCGCCTCGGCGACCTGGTCGCACCGCTGGCGGCCGTCTGACGGCGCCTGCCCGGCCGGAATCCGGGGCCGTGCACAGTGGTTCGGGGCCGTGCGCCGGAACTCGGGGCCGGCTCTCGCGCGGGGCTTCCGAGCCGGTTCCGAGCCGGTTCCGCCCGGAATCCGTACCGGTTTCCGGCCCGGTGCCCCGGCGCGGACCTTACGGTCCGGCGGCACGTTCCGATCGGATGCCCGCGCCGCTTGCGTGACGGCGTGGGCGGCAGGCAGAGTTCTCCGTGCCGGGCCCGAACTCGCCTTTAGGAAAAGGGAGTTCGAATGTCAGGGAAAGGCGGGGCGAGACGCCCGCCGGGCGCCCCGAGCCGCGCCGCCGGCCGACACCGATCCGAGTCGGCCGTGCTCCCCGCTCCCGCTCCCGCATCCGCTCCCGCAGCACCGTCGATCGCACCGGCGACACCCGCTCGCCGACACCCCGCCCAGAGGAAGGAGGTCGCCATGCCGCACGCGCACACGCCGGCCGAGGCCGTACAACTGCTGACCCCGGACGGCGAACGGAAGCACCACCCCGACTACCGGTTCGATCCGACGCCGGACCGACTCCTCGGCCTCTACGAGGACATGGTCCGCGCCCGCCGGATCGACGCCGAGGGGGTGCTGCTCCAGCGCCAGGGCGAACTCGCCCTCTGGCCCTCGCTGTTGGGGCAGGAGGCAGCCCAGATCGGCTCCGCCCGGGCGCTCGACGACGAGGACCACGTCTTCCCCAGCTACCGCGACCACGGCGTGGCGCTCGCCCGGAACGTCGACCCCCTCGACCTCTTCGCACTGTTCCGGGGCACCACCAACGGCGGCTGGGACCCGCGGGAGCACAACGTCCACCTCTACACCCTCGTCATCGGCGCCCAGACGTTGCATGCCACCGGCTACGCGATGGGCGTCGCCAAGGACGGCGCGGAGTCCGCCGTCATCGTCTACTTCGGCGACGGCGCGACCAGCCAGGGCGACGTCAGCGAGGCCTTCAACTTCGCGGCCCTGAACGACGCCCCCGTCGTCTTCTTCTGCCAGAACAACCAGTGGGCCATCTCCGAACCCGCCGACAGGCAGAGCCGGGTGCCGATCCACCGGCGGGCCGCCGGTTTCGGTTTCCCCGGGATCCTGGTGGACGGCAACGACGTGCTGGCCTGCCTCGCCGTCACCCGGGAGGCCCTGCGGCGGGCCCGCAGCGGCGAGGGGCCGACGCTGATCGAGGCCTTCACCTACCGGATGGGCGCGCACACCACCTCCGACGACCCCACCCGCTACCGCGACGCCGAGGAGGTGCGCGCCTGGGAGCTGAAGGACCCGATCACCCGGCTGCGGACGCACCTGCTGGCCAACGGCTGGGCGGACGAGGAGTCCCTCGCACGGATCGACCGGGCGTGCGACGAAGCGGCCCGCTCCGTACGCGCGGCCGTGCGCTCGATGGCCGCGCCCCCGGCGGAGGCCATGTTCGCGCACGTCTACGCGGACGGCCACACCCTGGTGGCGGAGGAGGCCGCGCAGTTCGCCGCCCTCGCCGCCGGTTCGGCCCATACCGCCGGTTCCGCCCACGTGGCCGGTTCCGCCTCCACGGAAGGGGCCTGAGATGGCAGCGCACCGGAATCCGGCCGAGGGGCCGGCCCGCACGGTCGCGCAGGCGATCAACTCGGCCCTGCGCGCCGCCCTGGAGGAGGACCCCCGGGTCCTGGTGACGGGCGAGGACGTCGGCCGGCTCGGCGGTGTCTTCCGGGTGACCGACGGCCTGCAGAAGGACTTCGGCGACGGCCGGGTGATCGACACCCCGCTGGCCGAGTCCGGCATCGTCGGCACGGCGATCGGCCTGGCGCTGCGCGGCTACCGCCCGGTGGTGGAGATCCAGTTCGACGGCTTCGTGTTCCCCGCCTTCGACCAGATCGTCACGCAGCTGGCGAAGCTGCACGCCCGCTCGAACGGCAGGCTCACCCTGCCGGTGGTCATCCGGATCCCGTACGGCGGCGGCATCGGCGCGGTCGAGCACCACAGCGAGTCCCCCGAGGCACTGTTCGCGCACGTCGGGGGAGTGAAGGTGGTCTCGCCCTCGAACCCGGCCGACGCGCACTGGATGCTCCGGCAGGCCATCGCCGGGAACGACCCGGTCGTCTTCTTCGAGCCCAAGCGCCGCTACTACGACCGCGGTCCGGTGCCCCCCGCCGCCGAACTGCCCCTGCACGCGGCCCGGGTGGTCCGGCCGGGGCGGGACCTGACGCTCCTCGGCTACGGGCCGACGGTCGCGACCTGCCTGGAGGCGGCCGCGGCCGCCGGGGAGGAGGGCGACAGTCTGGAGGTGATCGACCTGCGCTCGGTGTCGCCGATGGACTTCGACACGATCGAGGCCTCGGTGCGCCGCACCGGGCGGCTGGTCGTCGTGCACGAGGCGCCGGTCTTCTTCGGCGCCGGCGCCGAGATCGCGGGCCGGATCACCGAGCGCTGCTTCCACCACCTGGAGGCCCCCGTCCTGCGGGTCGGCGGCTACCACATGCCGTACCCGCCCGCCTCCTTCGAGGACTCGTACCTGCCGGACGTCGACCGCGTCCTGGACACCGTCGACCGCGCCTTGGCGTACTGAGGAGAGGAACCGTGACCACGACCGCGCAACGCGTCCGCGACTTCCCCCTGCCCGACGTGGGCGAGGGGCTCGTGGACGCGGAGATCCTCGCCTGGCACGTGCGGCAGGGCGACCGGGTGACCGACGGCCAGGTCGTCTGCGAGGTGGAGACCGCCAAGGCCAGTGTCGAGCTGCCGATCCCGTACGACGGCGTGGTGCACCGGGTCCACGTCGAGGCCGGGACGACGGTCGCGGTGGGTGCCGTCATCATCTCGATCGACACCGGTGCGCAGGGTCCGGAGGCCCCGGCGCCCGAACCGGCCGTGCCCGTCGCCTCCGCCGCCACTGCGTCCGTAGTGCGCGTCGACGTGCCCGCCGAGGAGCCGGACGCGCAGCCCACCGTCCGGCAGCCGGTCCTGGTCGGCTACGGAGTGGCCCCCGGGCGCTCCGGCCGCAGGCCCCGCCGGAACGGATCGGCCGCGCCCGTCCCGGCCGCGCCCGCTGAGCGGGCTGCCGCCAAGCCGCCCGTCCGCAAGCTGGCCAAGGACCTCGGGGTGGACCTGGCCGCGGTCGTCCCCACGGGCGCCGGCGGCGTGGTGACCAGGTCGGACGTGCACGCGGCCCACCAGGCACCGAGCGCTCGGTCCGCCGCGCTCCCGGCCGCCGCACCCCCTGCGGGCGCGTCCCCGGCCGCCGCGCCCCCGGTGGCCCCCGGCCCGTCCGGGGCCGAGGGCGAGATCCGGGTCCCGGTGAAGGGGGTGCGCCGGGCGACCGCCCGGGCGATGGTCGCCAGCGCCTTCACCGCCCCGCACGTCACCGAGTTCGTCACCGTCGACGTGACCCGCACCATGGCCCTGGTCCGGGACCTGAAGCAGGACCCGGAGCTGGCCGGTCTGCGGGTGAATCCGCTGCTGCTGGTGGCGAGGGCGTTCCTGCTCGCGGTCCGGCGTCATCCGGAGGTCAACGCCCGCTGGGACGAGGAGAACCAGGAGATCGTCCGCAAGGAGCGGGTCAACCTGGGCATCGCCGCCGCCACCGAGCGCGGTCTGATCGTCCCCAACATCAAGGACGCGGGCGCCCTGACCCTGCCCCGGCTCGCCCGTGCGCTGGGGGAACTGGTCGCGACCGCCCGCGCGGGCAGGACCGCACCGGCCGCGCTGGCGGGGGGCACGGTCACCCTCACCAACATCGGCGTCTTCGGCGTGGACACCGGGACGCCGATCCTCAACCCGGGGGAGTCGGCGATCCTCGCCTTCGGCGCCGTCCGGGAGCGGCCCTGGGTCCACAAGGGCGAGGTGGTGCCCCGGCAGGTGACTACCCTGGCGCTCTCCTTCGACCACCGGCTGGTCGACGGCGAGCTGGGGTCGAGGGTGCTGGCCGACACCGCAGCCGTCCTGGAACACCCGAAGCGCCTGCTCACCTGGGCCTAGCCGCATCGGGCCCCGCCACTTCCGGGTCCCGCCGACTCTCCGAGGGAAGCCATGACTGACACCGCAGCGCCGATCCGCCCCCGTCGCGTCACCGTCGACGACTACCTGGGCCCGGGAGAGAAACGTTTCTTTGGCGAGGGGTACAAGCGCGCCCGCCAGCGGCTGAGCGACATCCGGGTCGGCGTCGGCCGGGACGGCACCGCCTCCGTTCGCGCGCTCGCCTCCGTCAGCTACCCGGACGACTGGTCGAAGAAGGGCCGGCACAACCAGCGCCCGCACCTCAGCAGCATCGACGTCCTGCTGCTCGCCGGCGAAGCCGCCGAGCTGTACCTCGCCCACGTCCTGGGCCTGGACCCCGAGCAGCGCGGCACCGCACGGCTGCGCCGGGTGCGGATGAAGGCCGGCACCAGCCCCGTAGAGGAGGAGCTCGACGAGTTCCCGGTGGAGGCGACCGTCACCGAACTCCCCGGCGTCGGCCGCGGTCCCCGGCAGCGGGTGTCCGCCGTCGACTGCAGGGTCGGCGCCCTGCGGGTGCGCCTGGAGATCGAGCACCCGGCCGGCACCGCCCACACCGGACCCGGCTCGTACACCGACCCCGACGAGCTGCTCGGCAGCGCGGCGCTGCGCCCGTACGGGACGGCCCACCGGTCCAAGTACCAGGTGATCGAAGGCCTCTCGGTCGACTTCGCGGCGAACTCGGCCGCAGCCACGGTCAGTTCCCGGTTCCGGACGGACGAGGACCGCCCGGTGCGGGGACTGGAGAGCTACAGCCACCGGGCGACCTCGATCCTGGACGTCTTCGTCGCCGCCATCCAGCTCGGCCAGATCCTGCTCTACGAGATCGACGGCGTACCGCGTTCGGAGAGCAACACCCTGTGGATGCGGCAGACCGTGCTCGACATCGCAGACCCGCACCGGCCGGTGACCACACCGGAACGGCTCTCCGTACACCTCGACGGGACCGAACTGCTCACCTCGCGCGACGGCGAGACCTGGCGGCTGGTCGACATCGTCGGCGGCTTCCGGCACATGTCGGTCCGCTGCTCGGCCGCCCACCGGCTGCCGTGACCGCCCCGCCCCCGGCACCCGCCCCGCGAACGCACACCGTGGAAAGGACATCGTGGAAAGGACCCAGACCATGACCGATCGACTCCGCCGCGCCACCCCCGGAGGCCGGTCATGAGCCGGGCCGCCGTCCTCGCGGGCCTCGGCGCCATGGTGCCCGAGCGGGCCGTGGACAACGAGGAGATCTCCCGGATCGTCGACACCGACGACGAGTGGATCCGGACCAGGACGGGCATCGGCCGCCGCTACTGGGCCGACCCCGGCACCGCCACCGGCGACCTCGCGGCGGTCGCCGGCCGACGGGCGCTGGAGTCCGCCGGCGTCGACACCGTCGACCAGGTGATCCTGGCCACCAGCACGCCGAACCGCCCGATGCCCGCCACCGCCCCGGAGGTCGCCAGCGCGCTGGGTCTCGACGGGGTGCCCGGCTTCGACCTGTCCGCCGCCTGCGCCGGGTTCGTCTACGGCCTCCAGTCCGCCGCCGGCGCGATCGCGGCCGGATTCGCCGAACGCGTCCTGGTGATCGGCGCGGACATCTGGTCGACCCGGCTGGACCCGGAGGACCGCGCCACCGCCATCATCTTCGGCGACGGCGCCGGTGCGGCCGTCCTGCGCGCCGGGGACGCCGCCGAGCCGGGCGCCCTGCTCGGCTTCGACCTCGGCAGCGACGGTGCCAACCGGGACCTCGCGTTCCTGCCCGCCGGCGGATCCCGGCAGCGCTCCGAGCGGGCCCCGCTGCGCGACGCGGACAACTACCTCGCCATGCGCGGCAAGGAGATCTTCACGCACGCGGTCGAGCGGATGGCGGGCTCCTCGGAGGCGCTGCTGGACTCGGTCGGCTGGACCGCCGCGGACGTCGACCGGTTCGTCGGCCACCAGGCGAACGTCCGCATCCTGCACACCGTGGCCGACGTGATGACGGTGCCGCGGGAGCGGGTGGTGGTGCACCTCGACAAGGTCGGGAACACCTCGGCCGCCTCGATCCCCCTCGCGCTCACCGACGCCGCCGCCGAGGGCCGGCTCACGCCGGGCCAGAAGGTCCTGCTGACCTCCTTCGGCGGCGGACTGAGCTGGGGTTCGACGGCCCTCAGCTGGCCCGACATCAAGGTGTCCGGCATCGAGACCGCCTGATCCCGGCGCCCCTCTCGTTCCCGGTCCGCCCCGTGCCCCGCCCGGGGCGTCCCGGGCATCCCGTGCACCCGGAGCGACCTGTGCGACCCGTGCAACCCCGTGCGACCCGTGCAACCCGTGTGAAAGGACAGACGATGGACCGCATCACCGAGCGCATCCTGACCATCCTGCAGGACAAGTTCTCCCTCGACGGCGAGCTCACCGCCACGACCGCCTTCTCCGACCTCGACCTCGACTCCCTCGTGCTGCTGGAGCTGTCGGTGATCCTGGAGCGCGAGTTCGGCGCCCGCATCCCGGAGGACGAGATGGCCGAGGCGGGCAGCGTGGCCGGCCTGGCCGCCCTGATCTCCGCCCGGACCGCCGCGGTCTGACGCCCGCCGCCGCACCCCCCTTCCCGCGACCGCCACCCCTCCGACCCACAGGAGTCACCGATGACGCTGAAGAACCGCTCGGGACAGCCCGTCGAGCAGGACCGCATCGACGCCCTCCGCGCCGCGGTCCGCGGCGAGGTGCTCGCCCAGGACGACGAGGGGTACGCCCGGGCGAGGCTGGTGTGGAACGGCTACTTCAACCGCCGCCCGGGCCTGATCGTGCGCTGCGCGGGCGCCGCCGACGTGGTCGACGCGGTCCGCTTCGCCACCGAGAACGACGTGCTGCTCGCCGTGCGCAGTGGCGGGCACAGCTACCCCGGGCACTCGACCATCGACGACGGCCTGGTCGTCGACCTGAGCCGGCTGAAGGGCATCCGGGTCGACCTGCAGCGCGGCGTCGCGATCTGCGAGCCCGGCCTGCTGCTGGCCGAACTCGACGACGAGACCTACCGGTTCGGGCTCGCCGTCACCGGCGGCCAGGTGTCGCACACCGGCATCGCCGGGCTGACGCTCGGCGGCGGGATCGGCTGGCTGTGCCGCGCCCGGGGGCTCACCGTGGACAACCTGGTCGCGGCGGACGTCGTCCTGGCCGACGGCGAGGTGCGGCGGGCGAGCGCGGAGGACGACGCCGACCTGTTCTGGGCGATCCGCGGCGGCGGCGGCAACTTCGGCATCGTCACCTCCTTCGAGTACCGGCTGCACCCGCAGGGCGCCTGCCGCACCGGCGTCGTGGCCTACCGCGCCGCCGACCACGCGGCGGTGGCCCGCGGCCTGTCCGCGTTCGCCGCCACCGCGCCGGACCGGCTGGGCCTGGCCGCCGGGTTCTTCGACCTGGAGGACGGTTCGACGGGCATCGCCGTCCGCTACGTCGACACCGCACCGGCCGGGGACACGGACGCGCTGGTCGACGCCCTGGCCGGGTTCGGCCCCGAGCCGGTGCTGCGGACCGCCGAGACCCTGCCGTACCCGGAGGTGCAGCAGCTCGCCGACGCCGACATGGCCCACCACCGCCGCTACTACACCCGGTCGTTCATGGTCGACACGGTGACCGAGGAGGCCCTCGCCGCCCTGGCCGAGGGGTACCGGTCCCGGACGTCGGAGCTGTCCCAGATCGGCCTGATGCTGCTCGGCGGCCAGGTCGCCCGGGTCGCCCCGGAGGCCACCGCCTACCCGCACCGCGCCCCCGGGTTCCTGGTCACCCTGCTCGGCGGCTGGACCGAGGAGCGGGACGACCGGGCCAACACCGACTGGTGCCGCTCGGTCTACGACACCTTGCAGGAGTTCACCTCGGGCGGCGTCTACGTCAACGAGCTGGTCGACGAGGGCGAGCGCCGCATCCTCTCCGCCTACGGCGAGGGCCACTACCGGCGGCTGTCGGAACTGAAGGCGAAGTACGACCCCAACAACGTCTTCCGGGTCAACCAGAACATCAAGCCCGCCGAGCCCGCCGGGCCGACCGGGCCCTGAAACGAAAAGAACCCCAGACGAATCTGGGGTTCCTGCCGGTGTCCGAGGGGGGACTTGAACCCCCACGCCCGATAAAGGGCACTAGCACCTCAAGCTAGCGCGTCTGCCATTCCGCCACCCGGACCGGGTGTCGCCCTCGCGGCTTCCGATCTCTCGTCCGTCGCGCTGACAGATGTAACTGTAGCAAAGATCGGCTTGGGCTCCCAAAACGGTTCCCGGCCGGGGTGCGGAGCGGGTGGCGGGAGCAAGGGGTGGCGTGTGGCGGGGGCGTGACCAGGGGGTTTCGAGGACGTGCGGGGGGTGGATCCGGCCCGGGGGCTGGGGGAGGATGGACGGACGTGCTCGTACGGCCCGGGTGCAGGTCCCGGGGGTGGCGCGCTGGTGCGTCGGTGCGGGCCAGAGACGAGGAGTGACCGTGAGCGAGCGGAGCGAGTCGGCGGCGCCGAAGGTGACGGCTGAGTCGGAAGTCGCCGGGATCTGTCGCGATCTGATCCGGATCGACACCAGCAACTACGGGGACGGCTCCGGTCCGGGCGAGCGCAAGGCGGCCGAGTACGTGGCCGAGCAACTCGCCGAGTTCGGGCTGGAGCCGCAGATCTTCGAGTCGGCCAAGGGCCGCGCCTCGACGGTCGTCCGGATCGAGGGCGAGGACCGCTCCCGCCCGGGCCTGCTGATCCACGGCCACACCGACGTGGTGCCGGCCAACGCCGCGGACTGGACGTACGACCCGTTCGGCGGCGAGATCGCCGACGGCTGCGTCTGGGGCCGCGGCGCGGTCGACATGAAGGACATGGACGCGATGACCCTGGCGGTCGTCCGCGACCGGCTGCGCACGGGTCGCAAGCCCCCGCGCGACATCGTGCTGGCCTTCCTCGCCGACGAGGAGGCGGGCGGCACCTACGGGGCGCGCTACCTGGTGGACAAGCACCCGGGGCTGTTCGAGGGCGTGACCGAGGCGATCGGAGAGGTCGGCGGCTTCTCCTTCACGGTCAACGACCAGGTCCGCCTCTACCTGGTGGAGACGGCCGAGAAGGGCATGCACTGGATGCGCCTGACGGTCGAGGGCCGGGCCGGCCACGGCTCGATGGAGAACGACGACAACGCGATCACCGAGCTGTGCGAGGCGGTCGCCCGGCTCGGCCGGCACCAGTTCCCGCTGCGGATCACCAAGACCGTCCGGGCCTTCCTGGACGAGCTGTCGGACGCGCTCGGGGTCGAGCTGGACCCGGAGAACATGGACGAGACGCTGCGCGTCCTCGGCGGCATCGCCAAGATGATCGGCACCACGCTGCGCAACACCGCCCAGCCGACCATGCTCGGCGCCGGGTACAAGGTGAACGTGATCCCCGGGCAGGCCACCGCGCACGTGGACGGGCGCTTCCTGCCCGGCTACGAGGAGGAGTTCCTGGCCGAGCTGGACAGCGTCCTCGGTCCGCGCGTGAAGCGCGAGAGCCTGCACTCGGACAAGGCGATCGAGACCGGTTTCGACGGGGCGCTGGTCGAGGCGATGCAGACCGCACTGCGGGCCGAGGACCCGATCGCCCGGGCGGTGCCGTACTGCCTGTCGGGCGGGACGGACGCCAAGTCCTTCCAGGACCTGGGGATCCGCTGCTTCGGCTTCGCGCCGCTGCAGCTGCCGCCGGAGCTGGACTTCGCCGGGATGTTCCACGGCGTGGACGAGCGGGTGCCGGTGGACGGCCTGACGTTCGGCGTCCGGGTGCTGGACCGCTTCATCGACGCCTGCTGATCAGACGACTGGGTCGGCCCGCTCCCGAGGTGTCGGGGGCGGGCCGACCGCATTGTCGGAGCGAATGATTGTGGGATGGGTCGAGGGAGATCGACAGAAACGATTCTTCCCTGAAATCTGGGCCGACTATGTGTGCGAGACCTCACCGTTGCGGGTGAATGGGAAATCTGTTCCGTACCCCGTTCGCCGCAGCGTCGTTCATCCCTGTGCAGCCCGCCGAACGGGTTGCGTTGTCCGTACAGGAGGAATGATGAAGGTCAAGAAGATCGCCGCTGTCGCCGCCGCCACCGGTGGCCTGGTGCTCGCCGCCGCCGGTGTCGCGTCCGCTCACGGCGGTGCGGGTGCCGAGGGTGTGGCCGCCGGTTCCCCGGGTGTCGTCTCCGGCAACCAGATCCAGATCCCGGTGCACGTTCCGGTGAACGCCTGCGGCAACACCGTCAGCGTGATCGGTGTGCTGAACCCGGCGTTCGGCAACCACTGCGCCAACGTCTGAGTCGACCCTCCGGGCCGCCGAGGCCCGTCGAGAGGACCGGACCCGGCCCCCGGGCGGCGGACGCGCCGCCCGGGGGCCTTCGCGCGCGTCGGCCGGCCGACGCACGGCCGGCGGCTCCGGGCGGGCGTGCGGCGGCCCCGGGCGCGTGCGGGGTGACCCCGGGGTGCATGCAGGACGAACCCGGATGCATGCCCGGCGGGCCCGGATACATGCCCGCCGACGCGATCGCTCGATCGGGTGAAGAAGCCGCGTTCGGCCCAACCTCCCCGTTCGCCTCTCGTTAACTCCTGTGCAGCCGAAGACTTTGCGTGATTTGCGGATATATCAAAATTCCGACTTTCATAAGGTTCATGCCAAGGTCGAATACGTCGTCTCGAAAACGTCAGGGGAAAACATGAGGAATGTAGCCAAGAAGGGGATCCTCACGGCCGTGGCCACCGGCAGTGTGCTGGCCTCGACCGCCGGCTACGCCTACGCGGGCGCCGAGGCGCAGGGAGGTGCGGTCGGATCACCCGGCGTCGCCTCGGGCAACTCGGTGCAGGTGCCGGTCGAGGTGCCGATCAACGCCTGCGGCAACACGGTCGACGTGATCGGTGTGCTGAACCCGGCGTTCGGCAACCACTGCGCCAGCGTCAGCGGCGGCCGGCAGGCGGCGCCCCAGGGCGGCCAGGCCGGTCAGTCCGGCCACGGCGGCCAGGGCGGTACCGCGAGTTCCGGCACCGGCGGGAGCCGGGGCACCACCACCGCGGGTTCCTCCGCCTCCGGCACCGCCGCGGGCTCGCCCGGCGTCGCCTCCGGCAACAGCATCCAGGCCCCGGTCCACGTCCCGGTCAACGCCTGCGGCAACTCCGTGGACGTCGTCGGCGTCGCCAACCCGGCCTTCGGCAACGACTGCGCCAATGTCGCGCAGCCCGCCCCGAAGCCCGCCCCGAAGCCGAGCGACGACTGCCCGGAGGCCAGCCACCCGACCCCGCCGCGCACCGGCGGCGAGACCGTCCCGGGCATCCCGCGCGCCGGTGGCCCGTCCACCACGACCCCGGCCGGCGCTCCGAGCATCCAGGCCGTCCCGGTCGCCGACCGCACGCCGGCCGCGCCGGCCACCCCCGCCACGGCCCAGCTGGCCTCCACCGGTGCCGGTGGTGTCGAGCTGCTCGGCGCGGCCGGGCTCGCCCTGCTGCTCGGCGGCGGCGTCCTCTACCGCCGCGCCCGCGCCGGGGCCCGCTGACCCGGTAGGTCGCGGACCCGCGCGTCCTCACCCGCGGCGGCGCGCAGCCGCGCCGGGAACGACACACCCGCGGTGGGAACGACACACCCGCGGCTGCCCGACGATCGGGCGGCCGCGGGTGTCCGAGGATCTCGGGTGGACCCCCGCTCCGGACGGGTCGACCCGCCCGTCACCAGCTCCGGACCTGGCGGATGATCCTCCGCTTGAGCCGGACCGTCCGGCTGCCGTCGGGGAACAGCCTCAGCCGGTCGAGCTCCCAGTGCCCGTACTCGGCGTGCTCGGTGAGCAGTTGGCGTGCCGCGTTGCGCGTGGTGCCGCGCGGCATGCGCAGCGACTGGTACTCGTACTCCGGCTGCCGGACCGGCTTGCGTGGGATCAAAACGCTCCTCCTGGGGATCACCTGCCGGCAAGCCTACGGCCTGCCCCGGACAGTCGGCCCGGGAATTTCCGGCCGTCCTCCCGTGTGGAAGCGGCGGCCCGGGGGCTCCCGGCCCGGGCGGTCGACTGACAGTGCATCAGTCCTGTTGCTGCTGTGGAGGGGATACCCCGATCCCGGAGCGCGAAGCGGTCCCCGGACGGCCCCGCCGGCCCCGTCGCGCGCCCTCTGCGCCGGTCCCGCGCCGGTGCCGCAGGGGGACGTACGTGTGCAGATCGGACATCAGGGGGGAAGTTGCGGTGAAATCGCGGGTGTAGGTGACAACCGCTGTGCGTACCGACACCGCGGGGAGATAGCGTCTGCACCATGTCTGATGCCGCGCAGCCCACCATTGCCGAGGTACGCGCCGCCGCTGAGGCGGTCAAGGCCGCCATCGACCGTCATCTGGAAGCGGTGTCAACCCCCAACGCAGCCGATGATCCCGCCGTGTCCGCCGCCTACGAGCAGCTCGCGACGGCGGCCATCGCCTACGACCAGCTCCTGTACGAGGCCTACGACGAGGTCACGCCCTTCGAGATCCCCGGGGACGAGGGGCCCGGCGGGTACCACGGCCCCGAACAGCCCGAGGCGATCAGCGTGTTGATCCGCCGCGACTACCACGTCGTCGACTCCGAGCGGTTGCGCGCCCAGGCCGAGCGGCTGGACGAGTCGCTGACTCCGGGCGGCGCCGGCGCGGGCGGGGTGAACGCCGCGATCGGCGTGCTGTTCGGCGAATACGAGCCGGACGAGATCGCCGCCCGCAGCGAGGAGTTCGGCCTGGAGGAGGCGGACTCGACGCTCTGGGTCGCGGCGGCGGAGTCGACGGAGCCCGGGGAGTGGCTGCCGGAGCCCTTCGAACACGCCGATCCGCAGCTGCTGATCTGCCGGTTCGACGTGAGCGAGGTCTACGACGACGAGGACCCGGACGACTGAGGCCGTCCGGGACGGGCGACGCCCGGGCGCCCTCAGTCGGCCGGGCGCCGGACACCCGAAACGCACGACGTCCGGGGCGTGCACGACGGGCGGGCCCCATGACCCCGGGGCCCGCCCGTCGTGCACGTCCGCGGCCCGGTCACGCCGGGCCCGAGGACGCCGGGCCTCAGGACACCGAGGCGGCGTTCTCGGCGAGGACCGCCCGCAGCCGGGTGGTGCGCGACTGCGCCGGGCGCTCGGCGACGGCCTGGGCGAGCGCCGGACCCGCCGCGTGCACCACGGACAGGTGCCGCTCGGCCCGGCCGAAGGCGGTGTAGACCCACTGCCGGGTGAGCGCCGGGGCGGCGTCCTCGGGGAGCACGACCACGGCGCCCGGCCAGCGGCGGCCCAGCGCCTGGTGGGCCGTCAGTGCCCAGCCGTGCCGCAGCCGGGCGGCCTCGGCGGGCGGGACCGTCCGGCGCGAGCCGTCCACGTACTCCAGGTGCAGGCCGGTGGCGTCGGCGTCCAGCACCCGGGCCGGGTGGGTGACGCCGGGCGCGGGGGAGTCGACCACCCGGTCGCCCGGGTCGAAGCCGCCGAACCGGCCGGGGCCGGGGTTCAGCCGCGCCTTGGCGGCCGCGTTGAGCACCCGGGTGCCGGCCGCACCGCCGTGGCCGGGGGTGAGCAGCACCACCTGCTCGGCCGGGATGCCGAGGGCGCGCGGGATGGAGTCGGTGAGCAGCTGGACGGCGCGGTGGACGGCCTCGCCCGCGTCCTTGGCGGTCAGGATGACCACCTCCTTGTCCGGCGCGTCGACCGGCTGGAGCTCGCCGATGCCGACGCCGGAGACCAGCTCGCCGATCGGACCGAAGTCCGGGGTGCGGGAGGCGACCGCCGGGCAGACCTTGGCAGCCAGCAGGTCGGCGAAGATGCGGCCCGGTCCGGCCGACCAGAGCTGGCCCGGGTCACCGCTGAGCACCAGTCGGGTGCCGTCGGCGAGCGACTCCAGGACGGTCGCGGCCAGTTCCAGGTCCAGCAGCGGTGCGTCCAGGACGACCAGCAGGTCCAGGGCGAGCATGCCGTCCGGGGCGCGACCGGGGCCGCCGACGCCGGAGAGCAGGTCGGCGAGGGTGGTGACAACGGGAGTCCCGGCCTGGGCCTCGGCCCCGGCCCCGGCCGCGTGGAGCGCGGCGAAGGAGTCCCGGCCCTGGTCGGTCCAGGCGGCGGCCCAGGCCCGCAGCCCGAGGCCGCGGGCGGCGGCGATCAGTGCGGCGGGTTCGGCGCGGGACGCCTCGCCGCCGGTGTGCAGCACCAGGGCGCCGTCGGCGACGGCGCGGATCAGGGCGGTCGCCGAGGAGGAGGGCGCGGCCGCGGCGGCGGCCTCCCAGGCGGTCGGCCCGGGGGCGGCGGGGGCGCCGACGGCCTCACCCGGCTCACCCGGGCCTTCGGCCTCCGCGCTGTCGTCCTCCTGCTCCTCGGCCCCGGGGGCGGCGTCGGACGGGACGGTCTCCTGCTCGGGCCCGGCAGCGGCAGCCTCCTCGGCGTCCGCCTCGCCGACGTCCTCGCCCGGGACGAAGGTGGCCATCAGCTTGACGAGTTCCTCGGCGAGGGTGTCCTCCGCCATCGCCAGCCGCTCCAGCGCGAGCAGTGTCCGGGTCGGCGGCTCGTCGTCGTCCTCGCCCCCGGCCGCGTGCGCCTCGGGGCCGGTCAGCTCCTCCTGGGAGGGCAGCACCCGCCCGTCCTCGACGGCGGACTGGATCGCGGCCGCCGGGTCGGGCATCCGGAGCCGTTCCAGCCCGGCGGCCACCTCGGCCAGGTCCAGGGCCGAGTGTCCGCGCAGCACCGCCTGTTCCAGCAGCCACGGCACCAGCGCCCTGGCGCGGCGCGCGTCGCCGGGCCCGGCGTCGGGGCCCAGCAGCCCGCGGGCGAAGCCGTCCGCCTGCTCGGGGCGGACGCCGGGCAGGCCCAGCACCGCCCACGGGTCCGTGCGCAGCCGCTCGGCCGCGCCCTCGCCGAACTCGGCCACGGCGGCCGGAGCCAGGTCTGCCGGGGCGCCGCCGGCGGTCAGCACCGCGGCGGTCGCCTGGAGCGCGTCGTCGTGCTGCTCGTCGGGCGCCCCGGTGGTCGCCGCGGTCGCGGCCGCCGCAACCGTCGGCCCGGAAGGCCCGGAAGGCCCGGAAGGCGCGACCGGCGAGGGGGCGGCCGGAGCCGCGGCCTGCTCGGCCTGCTCGCCCGGTTCCGCCGGTTCCGCCGTTCGCTGCGCCGGAGCGGCAGCACTGCCGCGTGGACCCAGGCCCTCGGGCCTGGCCCCTCCCAGCCCCTGCGGCCTGGTGCTGAGCATGTCCTTCCGCAGCTGTGCGACCCTGGCCGCCTTCTCCTCCGGAGTCAGCTGAGCCCCGCCGGCCCCCTCCGGAGCGCCGTTGCCCGTGTCACTCATCGTCGTCCGCTCCAAAGGTCACTCCACTGCACGTTCCGCTCGACGATCCGGCCCGGGCCTCACAGCTCGGTCCACCCCTGGTCCGGGTAGCGGTGCACCGGGGACGAGACGTCGTCCAGCGCGCCGCGGATCTCACCCGGAAGCGTAAGCTCCTCCACCGACAACGCCGCCTGCAGCTGTGCCACCGTCCGCGCGCCGACCAGGGCGCTCGCCACCCCGGGCCGGTCCCGGACCCAGGCCAGCGCGACCGCCAGCGGGCTGCTGGCGAGGCCGTCGGCGGCGGTGGCGAGGGCGTCCACGATCCGTCGCGAGCGCTCCCCGAGGTACGGCTGGACGAAGCCGGCCAGGTACGGGGAGGCCCCGCGCGAGTCCGGCGGGACGCCGTGCCGGTACTTCCCGGTGAGCACCCCGCGGCCGAGCGGAGAGCCGGCCAGCACCCCGATCCCGGCGTCCAGCGCGGCGGGCAGCGCCTCCCGCTCGATCCCGCGCTGGAGCAGCGAGTACTCCAGCTGCGCGCCGGCCGGCGGCACCCGCCCATGGTGGGCGCGCTGCCAGGTGGCGGCCTTGGCGAGCTGCCAGCCGCTGAAGTCGCAGACCCCGACGTAGCGGGCGCGCCCGGAGGACACGGCGATGTCGAGGGCGCTGAGCGTCTCCTCGACCGGGGTCGTCGGGTCGAAGGAGTGCACCTGCCAGAGGTCGACGTGGTCGGTGCCGAGGCGGTGCAGCGAGGCGTCCAGGGCGGAGAGCAGGTGGCCGCGCGAGCAGTCGAAGCGGCGGGCGGACTCGGGGACGCTGCCGGCCTTGGTGGCGATGACGAGTTCGGAGCGGGGGATCAGGTTGTCGGTGAGTCGGGACAGCAGGTACTCGGCGCCGCCGTCGGCGTACACGTCGGCCGTGTCGACCAGGTTGCCGCCGGCGTCCACGAACGCCTTGAGCTGCTCGGCGGCCTCGTGTTCGTCGGTGTCGCGGCCCCAGGTCATGGTGCCGAGGCCGAGCCGGGAGACCTGCAGGCCGGTGCGGCCCAGGTGACGCTGTTCCATCGGACGGGCCCTCCACTGGCCGGTGGCCCCGGGTGCCCCGGCAGCCCTGTGAACGCGCAGGTGGGGCAGAGCGCTCCCCACGTCGGCCGAGCGTAGCGGCCGGTGTGCGGACAGGTGCGGAGACCCGCAGAACGATCATCACTGGGGGTGCCGCTCGCCCGCCCGCCCGCGGGGTGGGGCGACCGTGTGACCCGGCCCACCACTACCCGTCAGTAGCATGGCGGGTGCGGGCGCGGTTACCCTCGGCCCGACCCAACCCACTGGAAGGTGCGGCAGATGCGACTCGGTATCAACCTCGGCTACTGGGGACTCGGCATGGACGCCGACAACATCGCCGTGGCCCAGGAGGCGGACCGGCTCGGCTACGCGGTCTGCTGGGCGGCGGAGGCGTACGGCTCGGACGCCGCGACGGTGCTCAGCTACGTCGCCGCGAAGACGGAGCGGATCGACGTCGGCTCGGCCATCTTCCAGATCCCGGCCCGCACGCCGGCGATGACCGCGATGACCGCCGCGACCCTGGACACCCTGTCGGGCGGCCGGTTCCGGCTCGGCCTCGGAGTCTCCGGCCCGCAGGTGTCCGAGGGCTGGTACGGCGTGAAGTTCGACAAGCCGCTGGCCCGCACCCGCGAGTACGTGGAGATCATCCGCAAGGCGATGTCCCGCGAGCGCCTGGTCCACGAGGGCGCGCACTGGACGCTGCCGCTGCCCGGCGGCCCGGGCAAGCCGATCAAGCTCACCGTGCACCCGGTGCGCGAGCAGATCCCGCTGTACATCGCCGCGATCGGCCCCAGGAACCTGGAGCTGACCGGAGAGATCGCCGACGGCTGGCTCGGCATCTTCTTCTCGCCCGAGCACGCCGCGATGTCCCTCGACCCGCTGACCGCCGGTCGCGCCAAGGCCGGGAGGACGCTGGACGGCTTCGACCTCTGCCCGACCGTGAACCTCGCGGTCGGCGAGGACATCAAGGCCGGGGTCGACGCCCTGCGCTCGTACGCCGCGCTCTACATCGGCGGCATGGGCAGCAAGGAGAAGAACTTCTACAACCAGCTGACCCGGCGGATGGGCTACGAGCAGGCCGCCGACGAGATCCAGGAGAAGTACCTGGCCAGGGACTACGCGGGGGCCGCGGCCGCCGTTCCGCACGACCTGATCGACGCCACCTCGCTGATCGGCGACACCGCCCGGATCGCCGACCGGATGCAGGCCTACGCCGACGCGGGCGTCACCACGCTCACCCTGGCCCCCTCCGGGTTCACCCTGGACGAGCGGATCCTGGCGCTGCGCACGGGTGTCGAGGCGCTGGAGCGGGCCGGGCTGGCGTAGCGCCGGACCGGCGGCGCGGACCGGGGGTCGGCGGCACTACAGCCAGTCGTGCCGCTTGAACACCCGGTGCAGGACCGCGCAGACCGCGGCCATCAGCACCAGCACCGCCGGGTACCCCCAGGGCTGGTGGAGTTCGGGCATGTCGTCGAAGTTCATCCCGTAGATGCCGGCGATCATCGTCGGCACGGCGGCCAGCGCCGCCCAGGCCGAGATCTTCCGCATGTCGTTGTTCTGCTGCACGCTGACCTGCGCCAGGTTCGCGTTGAGGATGTCGGACAGCAGCCGGTCCATGCCGTCCACCTGGTCGTTCACCCGGGCCAGGTGGTCGGCGACGTCCCGCAGGTAGGGCGCGGTCTCGGGGCGGACGAAGCGGGTGCCCTGCTCCAGCGTCAGCATCGGTTCCAGCAGCGGGCCGGTGGCGCGGCGCACGGCCATCACCTGACGCTTGTAACCGTAGATCCGCCCGGCGGTGTCGCGGCCGACCCGGCCGGGGGTGAAGATGTCGGACTCCAGCTCGTCCAGGTCGGTCTGCAGTGCGGTGGTGACCTCCATGTAGCCGTCCACGATGGTGTCGGCGACCGAGTGCAGCACCGAGCTGGGGCCGTAGCGCAGCAGTTCGGGTTCCTGTTCCAGCAGGGCCCGCAGGCCGCCGAGCGGGCTGTCCTGGCCGTGCCGGACGGTCATCACGAAGTCGGGGCCGAGGAAGACCATCACCTCGCCGACCGTGGCGACGTGCGCGCCGGGGGCGTAGCCGAGGGTCTTGAGGGCGATGAACAGCGAGCCCTGGTAGGCCTCGACCTTGGGGCGCTGGTGGGCGCGGACCGCGTCCTCGACGGCGAGCGGGTGCAGCCCGAACTCCTCGCCGACGTGGTCGAGTTCCTCGGCGGTCGGCTCGAGGAGGCCTATCCAGACGAAGCCGTCCGGACCGGCCGCGCGGGCGGCGGCGAGCGCGCCGGCCAGGTCGTCGGGGGCCTCGATCCGGCGGCCGTCGCAGTAGGCGGCGCATTGGACGATCATGCGTGCCATTGTCACCCGGCCGCGGCCGGGCGAAACGGACCCGGGGTGGAACGGTTCGCCGGGAGGAGCGCCGACTCCGGGTCGGAGCGGGCCCGGAGCGCCCGGAGCGCCGGGCGCGGGACCGCCCGGTCAGCCGACGGCGACCGGACGGCGACCGGCCTCCACGGCCGGGCCCGGAGGCCGTAGGCTAGGCCCCATGCCCACCCTGCTGCTCGTCCGTCACGGCCGCTCCACCGCGAACACTGCTGGGATCCTGGCCGGTTGGACCCCCGGCGTCGACCTCGACGACACCGGGCGGGCGCAGGCCGTCGCGCTGGCCGACCGGTTGGCCGGCGTCCCGCTGGCGCGGGCCGTCAGCAGTCCGCTGGAGCGTTGTCGGCAGACGCTGGAACCGCTGCTGGCCGCCCGGCCCGAGCTGGGTGGGCCGGCCGAGGACGACCGGCTGGGGGAGTGCCACTACGGCGAGTGGACCGGCCGGCCGCTGGCCGAGCTGGCCAAGGAGCCGCTCTGGCGCACCGTCCAGGACCACGCCGCCGCGGCGGCGTTCCCCGGCGGCGAGTCACTGCGCGAACTGAGCCACCGCACGGTGAGCGCGGTGCGCGAGTGGAACGGGAAGATCGCCGCCGAGCACGGCGAGGACGCGGTCTGGATCGCCTGCTCGCACGGTGACGTGATCAAGGCGGTGGTGGCCGACGCGCTGGGCCTGCACCTGGACCACTTCCAGCGGATCAGCGTCGAGCCCTGCTCGGTCACCGCGATCCGCTACACCCCGCAGCGGCCCTTCGTGCTGAGAATGGGCGACACCGGTGACCTCGCCTCGCTGGCGCCGAGGAGCGGCCCGGCCCCGGCCGCCCCGGTCGGTGACGCGGTGGTCGGCGGCACCGCCTGAGGGGCGCCGTCCGAGCGGTACGGCCCGCGACCCCCGAGGCGCGAGCCCGTGGCGCCGGCTGCGGCGCAAGCCCGCGACACCCGTCCGGGCGGCACCGCCCGCGCCGCGGTGTGCCACCCGCCCGCGGCCGTCGGCTCGGCTCCCCGGCCGGAGCCCGAAGGTCGTAGGGTGACTAACAAGTCCGAACACCCGCGATCCCCCACGGCGGATCCGCGCCGACCGACACGATCCGGAGCGAGAGCGTGACCCGTCAGGTCTTCTTCTACGACCAGCCCGAGCGGTTCGTGGCCGGCACCGTCGGCCAGCCCGGTGCCAGGGCGTTCTACCTGCAGGCCAGTGCCCGGGGCCGGATCACCAGCGTGCTGCTGGAGAAGACCCAGGTCGCGGCGCTCGCCGAGCGCATCGAGGAGGTCCTGGACGAGGCGCTGCGGCGCAGCGGCGGCGACGCCTCCATCCCGGCCGCCGCCCCGAAGGACCTGCTCGACACCGCCCCGCTGGACCTGCCGCTGGAGCAGGAGTTCCGGGTCGGCACGATGGCCCTGGCCTGGGACAGCGTGGACGGCTGCCTGGTGGTCGAGGCGCAGGCGCTGGTCGAGGAGGAGGAAGAGGAGGAGGCCGCCGCCGCGGTCTTCACCGACGACGACGCCGGCCCGGACATGCTGCGGGTGCGCCTGTCCGGCGCGATGGCACGGGTGTTCGCCCGGCGCGCGCTGGACCTGGTCGAGGCGGGCCGCAAGCCCTGCCCGTTCTGCAACCTGCCGCTCGACCCGGAGGGCCACCTGTGCCCGCGCGCGAACGGCTACCGGCGCTGAACACCGAGACGCCGCCGCAGGCCGATCCGGCGGCCGCCGCCGCGCTGGCCGCCGATGTGCCCACCGCCCTCGCGCTGCTGCGCCAGGGCGAACTGACCGTGCACGGCCGGCTGACCGAGGCCTCCAACGCCGCGCTGTACTGCACGGTCGCGCACGGATCGCTGAGCGCGCAGTGCGTCTACAAGCCGGTGGCCGGGGAGCGTCCGCTCTGGGACTTCCCGGACGGCACGCTGGCCGGCCGCGAGGTCGCCGCGTACGAGCTGTCCGCGGCGACCGGCTGGGCGCTGATCCCGCCCACCGTGCTGCGGGACGGCCCGCACGGGCCGGGCATGGTGCAGCTGTGGGTCGAGCCCGACCCGGGGGCCGATCCGCTGCTCGCGCTGCAGGACCCGCGCGGCCCGGAGGAGGGCTGGCTGCCGATCGTCCGGGCCGAGGTCGAGGGCGGGCGCACCGCGCTGCTGGTGCACCACGACGACCGGCGGCTGCGCCGGCTCGCCGTGCTGGACGCGGTGCTCAACAACGCCGACCGCAAGGGCGGTCACCTGATCCCGGCCGCCGACGGCCGGGTGTACGGCATCGACCACGGCGTCACCTTCAACACCGAGGGCAAGTTGCGCACCCTGCTCTGGGGCTGGGCGGGGGATCCGCTGCCGGCCGAGGCGCTGGAGGTGCTGGCCGGGCTCGCGGGGCAGTTGGACGGCGAGCTCGCCGAGCGCCTCGCCCCGCACCTGACGGAGGCGGAGCTGGACGCGACCAGAGCCCGGGTGGCCGAACTGCGTGGCTCCGGCCGCCATCCGCTGCCCTCCGAGGACTGGCCCGCGATTCCCTGGCCGCCGGTCTAGACCGCACTCGCTGATGGTCTGGACCTTTCGCCGGAATCGGTCGCACACTGCTCCGATGGACGCGCGACGGACCACCCCCACCCCCCGAACCGCACCGGACCTGCCGTTGCACCGCCTGCAGGTCCCGCTGCCCCAGCTGCTGCCCTTCGCGATCGGCAGTTTCGACGCGATCGGCCCGCTCTCCCGGGCCGGTTTCCCCCACCGGCACTCGTTCCACGAGATCGTCCACGTCACCGGCGGCCGCGGCGCCCACGTCCTGGACCTCGTCCACCGGCCGCTGGCGCCGCCGCAGTTGTGCGTGATCACCCCCGGTCAGGTGCACTACTGGGCGGAGACCGAGGAACTCACCGGCCGGGTCGTCCTGTTCAACGAGGACTTCCTGCTCGGCCACCCGCAGGACCTGGCCGCCTTGCGGGCCCTGGCCACCCGCCCGGCCCTCGCGCTCGGCGGGCAGGCCGACGCGATCGCCGCCCTGTTCGCCGACATGGAGCACGAGTACCTGACCAGGGCGCCCGGCTACCAGGGCGTGCTGCGGGCGAGCCTGCACATCCTGATCGTCCGGGCGCTGCGCGCCTGCGCCCCGCACGGCGCCCCCGCGGTGCCCGGCCGGCCGGCCGAGGTGGCCGCCGCCTTCACCCGGCTGATCGCCAGGCCGGGCGGGGTGCGGCACTCGGTGGCCTCCACGGCCCAGGAGCTCGGCGTCTCCCCGGGGCACCTGCAGACCCTGGTCAAGCAGGCGACCGGCCGCACCCCGGGCGGGCTGATCCGCCGCCAGCAGACCCTGGAGGCCAAACGGCTGCTCGCCTGCACGGATCTGACGATCCGTCAGGTGGCGAAGGAGGCGGGCTTCGTGGATCCGGCGTACTTCTGTCGCTTCTTCCGGCGGGAGACCGGGATGACGCCGGGGGAGTTCCGGGCCCGGGTCGACGGAAATCACCACGATCCCCGGATCATGTCCATCGCGGTCGCGCCGGACGGCCCGTAGTTTTGCTGCTGGCCGCCGGTGGCCGGTCCGGCGCGCGCGGACGGGCGGCCGGTCCGGCCCTTGTCATGCCCCCACCATGGCAAGGGCCACCCCCACCCCCCGCCTCACGAGAAGGAGACGGCGCATGCCCGAGCCCGACGGCATGATCAGCCGCAAGACCGTACTGAAAGCCGCCGCCGCGCTCGGGGCCGCCCCGCTGCTGGTCGGCGGCGGGGTCGCGCTGGCCCGCGAGCAGGCCGGCGCCGGCCGGACCCCGGACCTCACGCCCGAGTGCCACGACGGCGACGCCCCCACGATCGAGCAGACCGAGGGCCCCTACTTCAAGCCCGACTCCCCGCTGCGCAGCTCCATGGTCAACGACGGCCCCGGTACCCGGCTGGTCGTCAGCGGCTACGTCTTCGGCCTCGCCTGCCGGCCGGTCTCCGGCGTGCTGCTGGACTTCTGGCAGGCCGACGACAGCGGGAACTACGACAACTCCGGCTACACCTTCCGCGGCCACCAGTTCAGCGACGCCAACGGCGCGTTCAAGCTGGACACCATCGTGCCCGGGCTCTACCCCGGCCGCACCCGGCACATCCACGTGAAGCTCCAGGCGCCCGGCCGCCAGGTCGTCACCACCCAGCTGTACTTCCCGGGCGAGCCCCGCAACAGCACCGACACCATCTACGACGCCCGGCTGCTGATGAACGTCCGGCAGAACGGCAACGTCCGCGAGGGCAGCTACGACTTCGTGCTGAACGTGCCGCAGACCCCCGGCACGCCGAGCCCGACGCCCACCACCACCCCCACCGGGACGCCCACCACGCCGCCGAGCGGCACCTGGGCCCCGGGCACCTCCTACCGCGCGGGCGACCGCGTCACCTACTCCGGCGTCTCCTACGTCTGCCTCCAGGCGCACACCGCCATGGCCGGCTGGGAGCCGCCGAACGTGCCGGCCCTCTGGCAGCGGTCGTAGCGGCTCCGGCCGCGTTCCCCGGGGAGCCGGGCGCCCGGTCGGCGGCAGGGCCGGCCGGGCGCTCACCTCTGCCCGGCTCCGGGCGGCCGGGTCCGGAACGGGGGTGCGACTCCGCATGTGGTCGGGAAACCGTGCAATACCAGTCCGGAAGCGGTCGGGCAACGGCAGGAAGCGAATCCAGTCGATCTTGCGCACTGGTTAGGCTTTCAAATGTTCGCAAGGTTAAAGTTGTTTCCATGCATGCCTGGCCCGCCTCCGAGGTTCCCGCCCTGCCTGGTCAGGGTCTCCCCCTCCGTATCCACGACACCGCAGCGGGTACGGTCCGCGAGGTCGTGCCGCAGGACGGCACCGCCCGGATCTACGTCTGCGGCATCACCCCCTACGACGCGACCCACATGGGCCACGCCGCCACCTACAACGCGTTCGACCTGGTCCAGCGCGTCTGGAAGGACGCCGGCCACGACGTCCTGTACATCCAGAACGTGACCGACGTGGACGACCCGCTGCTGCAGCGCGCGGTCGAGACCGGCCAGGACTGGACCGCCCTGGCCGAGCGCGAGACGGCCCTGTTCCGCGAGGACATGACCGCCCTGCGCCTGCTCCCGCCGGCCCACTACATCGGTGCCGTCGAGTCGATCCCGTGGATCGTCCCGATCGTCCAGAAGCTGCTGGCCGCCGGCGCGGCGTACGAGGTGGACGGCGACATCTACTTCTCGGTCGACGCCGACCCGCACTTCGGCGAGGTCTCCGGCCTCACCCGCGAGGCCATGCGCCCGGTCTTCGCCGAGCGCGGCGGCGACCCGGACCGCCCCGGCAAGCGCAACCCGCTGGACGCCCTGCTCTGGCTGGCCGCCCGCCCGGGTGAGCCCGCCTGGGACACCGAGCTCGGCCACGGCCGCCCCGGCTGGCACATCGAGTGCGTCGCCATCGCACTGCAGTACCTCGGCATGTCCTTCGACATCCAGGGCGGCGGCAGCGACCTCTCCTTCCCGCACCACGAGATGGGCGCCGCGCACGCCCAGGTCGCCACCGGCACCCACCCGTACGCCAAGGCGTACGTGCACGCCGGCATGGTCGCCCTGGACGGCCACAAGATGTCCAAGTCGCGCGGCAACCTGGTCTTCGTCTCGGCGCTGCGCCGCGAGGGCGTCGACCCGGCGGCGATCCGCCTGGCGCTGCTCTCGCACCACTACCGCGCGGACTGGGAGTGGACCAAGGACGTCCTGGACGAGGCCGTCGAGCGCCTCGCCCGCTGGCGCGCCGCGGTCTCCCGGCCCGACGGCCCGTCGGCCGAGCAGCTGCTCGCCGAGGTCCGCACCGCGCTCGCCGACGACCTGGACGCGCCCGCCGCGCTGGCCGCCGTCGACCGCTGGGCCGAGCGGCAGGAGGCCGAGGGCGGCACCGACATCGGCGCGCCCGGCCTGGTGAGCCGCACCGTGGACGCCCTGCTCGGCGTCGCGCTGTAGCCCGGCGCCGCACGCGCCACGGCACCACCCGCAGCACCCGCACCACAGCACCACCCGCACCACAGCACCACACGCACCACAGCACCACACGCCGAAGGGGCGTCAGGACCGGTCGTCCTGACGCCCCTTCGGCGGTGCGGTGCCTGCTCCCCGTCTACTCCTCCTCGGAGCCGTCCTGGCTCTCCCGGGCCGGGCCCGGCGCCTCCGGCTCGACCGGACGCTCCGCCGTGGCGTGCCCGGACACCGGCTTCTCGCCGGTCGGCCCGACGTTCTCCCGGCGGCGCAGGTAGCGCTCGAACTCGCGGGCGATGGCGTCCCCGGAGGCCTCCGGCAGCTCCGCGGTGTCCTGCGCCTCCTCCAACTGCTGGACGTACTCGGCGACCTCGGTGTCCTCGGCGGCCAGCTGGTCCACGCCGAGCTGCCAGGCCCGGGCGTCCTCGCCGAGCTCGCCCGGCGGGATGCGCAGGTCCAGCAGGTCCTCCAGCTTGTTGAGCAGCGCCAGCGTGGCCTTGGGGTTCGGTGGCTGCGAGACGTAGTGCGGCACTGCCGCCCAGAGCGTCACGGCCGGGACCCCGGCATGCGTGCAGGCCTCCTGGAGCACGCCCACGATGCCGGTCGGGCCCTCGTAGCGGCTCTCCTCCAGGTCAAGCCGGCGGGCCAGGTCCGGGTCGGAGGTGACCCCGCTGACCGGGACCGGGCGGCTGTGCGGGGTGTCGCCGAGCAGCGCGCCCAGGATCACCACCAGCTCGATGCCCAGCTCGTGCGCGAAGCCCAGCAGCTCGTTGCAGAACGAGCGCCAGCGCATGCTCGGCTCGATGCCGCGCACCAGCACGACGTCCCGGGTCGTCGGCTCGGTCACCCGGATCACCGACAGCCGGGTGGTCGGCCAGGTGATCCGGCGGATGCCGCCGTCCATCCAGACCGTGGGCCGGTTGACCTGGAAGTCGTAGTAGTCCTCCGCGTCCAGGGCGGCGAACACCTTGCCGCCCCAGGTCTCGTCCAGGTGCGCCAGGGCGGAGGAGGCGGCGTCGCCCGCGTCGTTCCAGCCCTCGAAGGCGCAGACCATGACCGGGTCGATCAACTCGGGAACATCTTCCAGCTCGATCACCCAGCGTCTCCCTCCGGTCGGCGACAGGACCGGTGCCGCCCCGGCTGGGTTGCCGGGGCGCCGACGGGCCGGCTGCCGACTGTCGAACCTCTCGTCTCCCATGGAACGCCTCGCCCCATGGTCCCTACCTGCCCAGCCTACGGGCTTTGATGCGCACAGCGGCCGGGCACCGGGACAGTCTGGGGGAGCCGGCCGCCCCGATCCAGCGGATATCGGCGACCCCTTGCCTGGCGGATCGTCAGCGGAGCGTCCGGGCGCGGACCGCTGCGGACCGGTGGCGCAGCGCGACGGGCGTGCCGCGTCGGCCCGGCGGCGCGATGATGAACGGGTGGGGACCGGGCGGAAGGGGCCGACACCCATGAACCGATGGCTGTGGATCGGCGCGGGCGCGGGTGCGGCCGCGCTCGCCGGCGCCGCGCTGCTCGTGGCGGACCGGGCCGGGCGCCGGCTCCCGGTGGAGCACGTCACCGAGGGCGGACTCGAACTGGCCCAGCCGCCCGGCGCGGTCTGGGACGTGCTGACCGACATCGACCTGTACCCGGCCTGGCGCCCCGGCCTCACCCACGTCGAGCGGCTGCCCGCCGCGGCCGGCGGCCGGGTGCGCTGGCGCGAGTACGACCGGCACGGCCACACCACGTTCGAGGTGGTGGCGAGCGAGGCCCCACACCGCCTGGTCACCGGCGTGGCCGACCCGGACCTGCCGTACGGCGGTACCTGGACGTACGTGCTCACCCCGGCCGGGCCGGGCTGCTCGCTGACGGTCACCGAGCGCGGCGAGGTCCGCCGGCCGCTGTACCGGGCCGTCTCGCACTACCTGACCGGCGAGGACGCGACGGTCCACCGCTACCTGGGCGCCCTGGCGCACCGGCTGGCCGGCTGACGGCGGCTACCGCACGTCCACCCAGCCGCGCCGGTACGCCGCCCAGTTCTCGGGCGTCGAGGCGAAGTCCACGTACAGCGCGACGCCGAAGTTCGGCCGCCGCAGGTCCTCCCGGCCCAGGCCCAGCCGGACGCCGCGGACGGCCGCGTCGACGGTCTCCGCGTCGCCCCAGTGACCCCACTTGTCGTCCCAGTAGAACGGCAGGCCGATCAGCAGGTCCACGTCGGCCGGGGTGGCCCGCAGGGCGAGCTCGGTCTGCTGGGCGACGTAGCCGCCGTACAGCGGCTCGGTCGGCATCGAGGTGTCGTAGGTCATCACGGCGATCTGGTCGACCCGGCGGGCGGTCTCGGCGAAGTACGCCGGGTCCCACCACTTGCCGTGGCCGGTGAGCAGGATGCCGGCCGTGTGCAGGCCCGGGACGGGGTCGATCTGCGGGGCCGCGACCGAGAGGGCGGCGCCGCGGGCCGCGGTGACCGGCCGGACCAGGTCGAGCAGGGTCAGCCAGCCGGCCGAGCCGGGGCGGATCGGTTCCATGTCGAAGTGCACGCCGTCGAAGCCCTGGTCCAGCACCTGGCGGGCGGAGGCGGTGACCCGGTCCCTGGTCGGGGCGTCCTCCAGGTCCAGGGCGTCCTTCTCCGGCTTGACCTCGTCGCCCAGCCAGCCCTGCAGCCGCACGCCGGGCAGGGCCCGGTGCACGGTGTCGGTGAACCAGCGGGCGCGCGGGTGGACGGCCGGCGGCAGCGAGCCGTCGTGCTCCAGCGGGCCGGTGTGCACGTAGAGGTCGCGAATGCCGGTACCGGAAAGTTGCCGGGTGAGGGCCTCGACGTCGGCCTCGGTCTTGCGGCCGTCCACCCAGGCGTGACCGAGCCAGACCGCGTCCCGCCCCCGGGTGCGGGCCTCGGCGGCCGGTTCACCCGTGTAGTGCAGTCGGATCGAGACGAACACCGAGCCCAGCGCGGTCACTGGCACGGCCGCCGCCAGCACCAGGACCAGCAGCGCCCGGCGCCACCGGGACCACCGCCGCCAGCGCTCGCGCAGCGCCCGTAGCGGGGCCGTCACGCCCTTGCCGGTTTGCCGTATGCGGCTCCTGAAACTCGCCACGCGGTTGCTCCCCCCTTGCGGTCGAGCGCTCAGGATACGGAATGGGTCGGCGAGCCGACCCGCCGTCCGGATACGCTGGCCACGTGCTTCCCCGAGCAAGCGGGGACGCAAAGCCGACAGCCGTCGCACCAGGGAGAAGCCCCATGGCCACTGCAGCCGATCCGTCCGTCACCCAGCAGAGTCGAGCGAACGCTCTGCGTGAAGCCCTCGCCACCCGGGTGGTGGTGGCCGATGGTGCGATGGGCACCATGCTCCAGGCGCAGGATCCGACGCTGGAGGACTTCCAGAACCTCGAAGGCTGCAACGAGGTCCTCAACATCACGCGGCCCGACATCGTCCGCTCCGTCCACGAGGCCTACTTCGGCGTGGGCGTGGACTGCGTGGAGACCAACACCTTCGGCGCCAACTTCGCCGCGCTCGGCGAGTACGACATCCCCGAGCGGGTCTTCGAGCTCTCCGAGGCCGGCGCCCGGATCGCCCGCGAGGTGGCCGACGCCCACACCGCCGCCGACGGCCGCACCCGTTGGGTGCTCGGCTCGATCGGCCCCGGCACCAAGCTGCCGACCCTCGGCCACGCCCCGTACGAGGCGCTGCGCGAGGGCTTCCAGCAGAACGCGGCCGGCCTGATCGCCGGCGGCGCCGACGCGCTGCTGGTCGAGACCAGCCAGGACCTGCTGCAGACCAAGGCCGCCATCCTGGGCTCCAAGCGCGCGCTCGCCGAGGCCGGGCTGGACCTGCCGGTGCTGGTGCAGGTCACGGTGGAGACCACCGGCACCATGCTGCTCGGCTCCGAGATCGGCGCCGCGCTCACCGCGCTGGAGCCGCTCGGCGTCGACTACATCGGCCTCAACTGCGCCACCGGCCCGGCCGAGATGAGCGAGCACCTGCGCTACCTGGCCAAGAACGCCCGGATCGGCCTGTCCTGCATGCCGAACGCGGGCCTGCCGGTGCTCGGCAAGGACGGCGCCCACTACCCGCTCTCCCCGGCCGAACTGGCCGACGCGCACGACGTGTTCACCCGCGAGTACGGCCTGTCGCTGGTCGGCGGCTGCTGCGGCACCACGCCCGAGCACCTGCGCCAGGTGGTCGAGCGGGTCCAGGGCCGGCCGGTCACCGCGCGCGAGCCGCAGCCCGAGCCCTCGGCGGCCTCGCTGTACCAGGCGGTGCCGTTCCGCCAGGACACCTCCTACCTCGCGATCGGCGAGCGGACCAACGCCAACGGCTCCAAGAAGTTCCGCGAGTCGATGCTGGCCGGTGACTGGCAGGCCTGCGTGGAGATCGCCCGCGACCAGATCCGGGACGGCTCCCACCTGCTGGACCTCTGCGTGGACTACGTCGGCCGCGACGGCGTCGCCGACATGAAGGAGATCGCCGGCCGCCTGGCCACCGCCTCCACCCTGCCGATCGTGCTGGACTCCACCGAGCCGCCCGTGCTGCGGGCCGGCCTGGAGGCCCTCGGCGGCCGCGCGGTGCTCAACTCGGTCAACTACGAGGACGGCAATGCCCCGGACTCGCGCTTCGCCAGGATCGCCTCGCTGGCCCGCGAGCACGGCGCCGGCCTGATCGCGCTGACCATCGACGAGCAGGGCCAGGCCCGGACCGCCGACACCAAGGTGGAGATCGCCGAGCGGCTGATCGCCGAGCTCACCGCCGACTACGGCATCGACGAGGGCTCGATCCTGGTCGACTGCCTCACCTTCACCCTGGCCACCGGCCAGGAGGAGTCCCGCCGGGACGGCATCGAGACCATCGGGGCGATCCGCGAGCTCAAGCGCCGCCACCCGAAGGTGCAGACCACGCTCGGCCTGTCCAACATCTCCTTCGGCCTCAACCCGGCCGCCCGCGTGGTGCTCAACTCGGTCTTCCTGCACGAGTGCGTGGAGGCCGGGCTGGACTCGGCGATCGTGCACGCCTCCAAGATCCTGCCGATCTCCAGGATCCCCGAGGACCAGCGCGAGGCCGCCCTCGACCTGGTCTACGACCGCCGCCGGGACGGCTACGACCCGCTGCAGCGCCTGCTGGAGCTGTTCGAGGGCGTCTCCTCGGCCTCGGTCAAGGCCTCCAAGGCCGAGGAGCTGGCCGCGCTCCCGCTGGACGAGCGACTGCAGCGCCGGATCATCGACGGCGAGCGGAACGGCCTGGAGGCCGACCTGGACGAGGCGCTGACCGGGCGCCCCGCGCTGGAGATCATCAACGACACCCTGCTGGCCGGCATGAAGGTGGTCGGCGAGCTCTTCGGCTCCGGCCAGATGCAGCTGCCGTTCGTGCTCCAGTCCGCCGAGGTCATGAAGACCGCGGTGGCCCACCTGGAGCCGCACATGGAGAAGTCCGACAGCGAGGGCAAGGGCACGATCGTGCTGGCCACCGTCAAGGGCGACGTCCACGACATCGGCAAGAACCTGGTCGACATCATCCTGTCCAACAACGGCTACAACGTGGTCAACCTGGGCATCAAGCAGCCGGTCTCGGCGATCCTGGACGCCGCGCAGGAGCACCGGGCGGACGTCATCGGGATGTCCGGTCTGCTGGTGAAGTCCACCGTGATCATGAAGGAGAACCTGGAGGAGCTCAACCAGCGCAAGCTGGCCTCCAGCTACCCGGTGATCCTCGGCGGTGCGGCGCTCACCCGGGCCTACGTCGAACAGGACCTGCACGAGATCTACGAGGGCGAGGTCCGCTACGCCCGGGACGCCTTCGAGGGCCTGCGGCTGATGGACGCGCTGATCGCGGTCAAGCGCGGCGTGCCCGGCGCGACCCTGCCGGAGCTCAAGCAGCGCCGGCACGCCCGGGTCGAGGCGGAGGAGCCGGAGCCGGAGGTCAACCTCGGGCAGATCCGCTCCGACGTCGCCGTCGACAACGCCGTGCCCGCCCCGCCGTTCTGGGGCGACCGGATCGTCAAGGGCATCCCGTTCGCCGACTACGCCTCCTGGCTGGACGAGGACGCTCTGTTCAAGGGGCAGTGGGGTCTGAAGGCCTCCCGCACCGGTGACGGGCCGTCCTACGAGGAGCTGGTGGAGACCGAGGGCCGGCCGCGGCTGCGGGCCTGGCTCGACCGGCTGCAGACCGAGGGCTGGCTGGAGGCCGCCGTGGTCTACGGCTACTACCCGGCCAACTCCAAGGGCGACGACCTGATCGTCTTTCACGAGGACGGCACCGAGCGCACCCGCTTCACCTTCCCGCGCCAGCGCCGCGGCCGCCGGCTCTGCCTGGCCGACTTCTTCCGCCCGGAGGAGTCCGGCGTGCGGGACGTGGTCGGCCTGCAGGTGGTCACCATGGGCAACCGGATCTCGGAGGCGGCCAACGAGCTGTTCGCCGGGAACTCCTACCGGGACTACCTGGAGCTGCACGGCCTCTCGGTGCAGCTGGCCGAGGCACTGGCCGAGTTCTGGCACGCCCGGGTCCGCTACGAGCTGGGCTTCTCCGGCGAGGACCCGCAGGACGTCAGGGACATGTTCGCGCTCAAGTACCGGGGCGCCCGCTTCTCGCTCGGCTACGGGGCCTGCCCCGAGCTGGAGGACCGCGCCAAGATCGCCGAGCTGCTGAAGCCCGAGCGGATCGGCGTGGTGCTCTCGGAGGAGTTCCAGCTGCACCCCGAGCAGTCCACCGACGCGATCGTGATCCACCACCCGGAGGCGAAGTACTTCAACGCGCGGTAACCCCTCCGTTCTGCTCCGTTCGCGCTTTCCGGACGAAGCGGGCGTATTCTGGATGATCCTGAACGGGCCGGTCCGCTCACCAGCGGGTCGGCCCGTGCCATCCCCGGGCGCCGCCGGGGCCTGCCGGAAGGATCCCACCATGACCACCAGCCCCACCGCCACCCGTGTCCTGGACCACGGGGACGACCGCGGCCTGCAGGCGGTGCTGCTGGACATGGACGGGACGCTGGTGGACACCGAGGACTTCTGGTGGCAGGCCGAGGTCTCGCTCTTCGCCGAGCTGGGCCACCGGCTGGACGAGGCGGACCGCACCCACGTGGTCGGCGGCCCGATGACCCGGGTGATGGACTACCTGGTCGCCAGGACCGGGGTGGACATCGCCCCGGCCGACCTGGGGGTGCTGGTCAACCAGCGCTTCGTGGACCTGCTGGCCGATGGCGTGCCGCTCATGCCGGGCGCCGAGCGCCTGCTCAACACCCTTGCCGCGCACGGGATCCCGGCCGCCATGGTGTCCGCGTCGCACCGGCACGTGATCGACATCGTGCTGCGTTCGCTGGGTGCCCACCACTTCGCCTTCACCATCGGCGGGGACGAGGTGCCGCGCACCAAGCCGTTCCCGGACCCGTACCTGGAGGCGGCCCGCCGGCTGGGTGCGGAGCCGGCCCGCTGCGTGGTGGTCGAGGACACCCCGACCGGGGTGCGCGCGGGCGAGGCGGCCGGCTGCCCGGTGATCGCGGTGCCCTCGGTCGCGGCGATCGAGCCGGCCCCCGGGCGCCTGGTGCTGCCCTCGCTGGAGCAGGTCGACCTCGACCTGCTGCGCTCGCTGGTCGCCTCGCGGGTCTGAAGGTCCGTCAGCTCGGATGTGATTGTCATCTCATTGCGGCTCGGGCCTACCGGCCGGTAAGCGGCTCGACGGGGCTCCGACCCCGGGAGGCGGGGGGAGAAAAAGGGCATTGGCTGACATCTTGTCGGTCGGGCGGGATGCCCCGAACCGCCGTGTCCCAAACGTCACCTGCGCGGGTATCGGTCGTGCGTGTTCGATATGGCACGCTACTCGGGTTTCGTGCCACCGATAAGGACGCGCCCCGTGAAGACTTCAGGTGAACGCCTCGCCGTACTCGGCTGTGCCGGTCTGGTCGCCATGACGGTGGCCGGCTGCGGATCGGTGACCGACGCCGTCAAGGGGGACAGCGGCAAGTCCATCACCATGGGCACCGCCCAGCTGACCGGCAGGTTGGACCCGGCGACCTCGTACGACTCCGGTTCCTGGCTGGTCACGCGCAACGCCTTCCAGTCGCTGCTGACCTTCCCCGCCGCCGCCAGCACGCCCACCCCGGACGCCGCGCAGTCGTGCGAGTTCACCGGTGGCGAGGCCACCGAGTACCACTGCACCCTGCGGCCCGGGCTGAAGTTCTCCAACGGTCACCCGCTGACCGCCGAGGACGTGGTCTTCTCGATCGAGCGCACCAAGAAGATCAACGACGAGAACGGTCCGGCCTCGCTGCTCTCCTCGATCAAGTCCGTCGAGGCCAAGGGCGACGCCGAGGTGCTCTTCCACCTCACCGCGCCCGACGCCACCCTGCCGGCCAAGCTGGCCACCCCGGCCGGCGCCATCGTGGACCACCAGGTCTACCCGGCGGACAAGGCGCTGCCCAACGACAAGCTGGTCGGCTCGGGCCCGTACCGCGTGGACTCGGTCGAATCGGTGAACGGCGGCAAGCAGATCGCCAAGGTCGCGCTGTCGGCCAACGACAAGTACGGCGGCGACGCCAAGCTGCGCAACAGCAAGTTCACCGTGAAGTACTTCGACAAGGCCGACGACCTCAAGGCCGCACTCGACAAGGGCGACGTCGACCTCACCGACAACAGCCTGGAGCCGAACACCGCCGCCCAGATCCGGTCCGACCAGCAGGGCGGCAAGACCGACCTGCAGGTGACCGAGGGCGACAGCAACGACACCCGCTCGCTGGTCTTCAACACCAAGGACCCGGTCTTCGGCAACCCCGCCGTCCGCCAGGCCGCCGCGCAGCTGATGGACCGCAAGGCCCTCGCCCGCGACGTCTTCGCCCGGACCGTCCAGCCGCTGTACGCGATGGTCCCGGCCGGCGTCACCGGCCACACCACGGCCTTCTTCGACCGCTACGGCGACCAGGACGCGGCCAAGGCCAAGAAGATCCTCACCGACGCCAAGGTCCAGACCCCGGTCAAGCTCACGCTCACCTGGTCCCGTTCGCGGGCCGGCAGCAACGAGGCCGACACGCTGAAGAAGCAGCTGGAGGCCGGCGGCCTCTTCCAGGTCACCGTCCAGCAGGAGGCGGACTGGGAGGCCTACAAGAAGGGCTGGGCCGACGGCAAGTACCAGGCGTACGTCATCGGCTGGTTCGCCGACTACCCGGACCCGGACAACTACATCGCCCCGCTGCTGGTCAACGGCGGTGCCTACCACCACGGTTGGGACGACCCGCGGATCAGCGGCAGGCTGGTGCCGGACGGCCTCAAGCAGGCCGACCGCAGCGCGGCCGCGGCCGGCTACGGGCAGATCCAGCAGATCGAGGCCGAGAGCGTGCCGCTGATCCCGCTGTACCAGAACAAGGCCTTCTACGCGGCCCGTTCGTACGTCACCGGCGTCGAGTCCACCGTCGACACCACCGGCTTCTTCCGCTTCTGGGAGATCAGCCGCAGCGGCAAGTAGCGCACGCACCACGGCGGCCCGTCCGCTCCCCCCGTCGCCACGGGGGAGCGGACGGGCCGCCGTCGTGTTCCCGCAGGCCGTCACCGGCCGCGGGAGGCCGTCACAGGGTGCCCGGACGCACCAGGCCGCTCTCGTAGGCGTACACCGCCGCCTGCACCCGGTCGCGCAGCTGGAGCTTGGTCAGCACGTGGCCGACGTGGGTCTTCACGGTGGTCTCGCTGACGAACAGCTCGGCCGCGATCTCCGCGTTCGACAGCCCGCGCGCCACCAGCTTCAGCACCTCCAGCTCACGGTCGGTCAGCGCGCTCAGCGCCTGCGGCGGCGCTTCGTCGCCCGACGGCAGCTTGGTGGCGTACATGTCCAGCAGCCTGCGGGTGATGCTCGGCGCCAGCATCGCCGCGCCGTCCGCGACCACCCGGATCGCCTGCACCAGCTCCTCGGCCGGCACGTCCTTCAGCAGGAAGCCGCTGGCGCCCGCGCGCAGCGCCTCCACCACGTACTCGTCCAGGTCGAAGGTGGTCAGCACCAGCACCTTGGCCGGGCCGTCCCGCCCCGGGCCGGCGATCCGGCGGGTCGCCTCGACGCCGTCCATCCTGGGCATCCGGATGTCCATCAGCACCACGTCGGGCTGCAGCGCCCGCACCTGGTCCAGCGCCTGCTGACCGTCCCCGGCCTCGCCGACCACCACCAGGTCGGACTCGGCCTCCAGGATCATCCGGAAACCGGTGCGCAGCAACGGCTGGTCGTCGACCAGCAGCACACGGATCGTCACTAGGACTCCTTGCTCATCGGATCCCCCGTGGGATCGTCTTCATCCGACGTACGGGCCAGCGGAAGCGGGTACGGCGGCGGGGTGCCGCCGAACTCCGGGCAGCTGGCCTGGTGGTCGCACCAGTCGCAGAGGCGGTTGCGGGTGGCCGGGAAGTCCCCGGTGGCCACCGCGAGCCCGATGCGCTCCCACAGCGCCTGCAGCTTGCGCTCCACCGCGAGCAGATCGGCCTGGTCCGGGTCGTAGCTGACCACGTCCCCGCCCCCGCCGAGGTAGACCAGCTGGAGGCGCTTGGGGATCACGCCCTTCCAGCGCCACACCACCAGCGCGTAGAACTTCATCTGGAACATCGCCTTGCCCTCGAAGTCCCGCGAGGGCGCCCGGCCGGTCTTGTAGTCGACCAGCCGGACCTCGCCGGTCGGGGCGACGTCGACCCGGTCGATGTAGCCGCGCAGCAGCAGCCCCGAGTCCAGGGCCGTCTCCACGTACAGCTCCCGTTCGACCGGGTGCAGCCGGGTCGGGTCCTCCAGCCGGAACCACTGGCCGACCAGCTTCTCGGCGTCCGCCAGCCAGCGGGTCAGCGCCGCGCCGTCCGGGCCGTCCGGGAACAACGAGCCCAGCTCCGGCCGTTCACCGAGCAGCCGCTCCCACTGCGGGCGCAGCAGGCCCAGCGCCCGTTCCGGCGTGCGCTCGGCTGCCGGACTGTCGAACAGCCGCTCCAGCACGGCGTGCACCAGCGTGCCCCTGGTCGCCGCCGAGCTCGGCGGCTCGGGCAGCCGGTCGATCACCCGCAGCCGGTACAGCAGGGGACAGGTGAGGAAGTCCCCCGCCCGGGACGGGGACAGGCCGGTCGGCGGCGTCGCCGGGCGCACCGGGGCCCCGGTGGCGCTGGTGGTGTCGGTCTGCTGCATGGCTACGACCCTATTGCCCTTTGCTGTCATCCCGCTGCCACCGTGCTGCCACCGGGACGCGCACAGTGGGTATGAAGGCACCAGGAGGGGCGCGAGGCCTCGGAGCGCCACGATCACGTAGCGTGGGCGCACCGGGGTACGACGGGGGCGACGACCGAAGGGATCACGGTGAGCGACAGCAGGGGGCAGCAGACCTCCGACCAGCCACCGCAGGACGACCGCGGGCGCCCGGCCGGGCAGCCACCGGAGCGCCGCGGCGGCCTCCTGATGGGCCGGCCCTTCGGTGTGCCGATCTACGTCACCCCCTCCTGGTTCGTCATCGCCGCGCTGATCACCTGGGTGTTCGGCGGGCAGCTGAACGACGTGCTGCCGGACCTCGGCGGTGCCCGCTACCTGGTCGCGTTCTCCTTCGCGGTCGCCTTCTACGCCTCCGTCCTGGTCCACGAACTCGCCCACACCCTGGTCGCGCTGCGCTACCGGCTCGGGGTGCGGCGGATCCAACTGCAGTTCTTCGGCGGCGTCTCCGAGATCGAGAACGAGGCCACCACGCCCTGGCGCGAGTTCTGGCTGGCCTTCGTCGGCCCGCTGCTCTCGCTGGTGCTCGGCGGCGTGTTCTACCTCGCGACGCGGTTCGTGGAGCTGTCCTCCGTGCCCGGGGTGCTGCTCGCCGGCCTGATGGTGTCCAACCTGGTCGTGGCGGCCTTCAACCTGCTGCCGGGCCTGCCGCTGGACGGCGGGCGGATGTTGCGCGCCGTCGTCTGGGCCGTCACCGGCAAGCCGATGACCGGCACGGTGGCCGCCTCCTGGGTCGGCCGGGCGCTGGCGATCGCCGTCCTGATCGGCCTGCCGCTGGTCAGCGCCGCCCGCGGGGTCGAACGCACCACCACCGACACCCTGGTGGACGCGGTGCTGGCCGCCGTGCTCGCCGCGATCATCTGGAACGGCGCCACCGGCAGCGTGCGCAACGCCCGGCTCAAGGAGGCGCTGCCCGGCCTGCGGCTGCGCGAACTCGCCCGCCGGGCCGTCGAGGTCACCTCCGACACCCCGCTCGGCGAGGCGATGCGCCGCGCCCGCGAGGCCCGGGCCGGCGCGGTGGTCGTGGTCGACGGCCGGGGCGAGCCGATCGCCATCGTGCGGGAGTCGGCGGTCAGGGCGGTGCCCGAGCACCGCCGCCCCTGGGTGGCCGTGGGCGCCCTCTCCCGCGACCTCGAACCCGGGCTGCGACTGGACGCCGACCTGAGCGGCGAGGACCTGCTGCGGGCCGTCCAGGCGACTCCGGCGGGGGAGTACCTGGTGGTCGAGGCGGACGGCCGGGTGTACGGCGTCGCCGCGCTCAGCGACATCGAGCAGCGCCTGACCGCCGCCGTCTCCGGCCGGTGACGGTCACCGACGCAGCCGCGGTGCCGATGGTGCCGATGGTGCCGGTGCGACGCCGGGCGTGATCGGGCGTGATCCGGGCCCGGTGAGGCGGGGCGTCCCGCTTCCCTTAGGATTGGCCGCATGTCCGAACCGACCGGTGCCGCCCGCCGACGCGGGCCCTTCCAGGTCGGGGACCAGGTCCAGCTGACCGACCCCAAGGGTCGCCACTACACGTTCACGCTCCAGGCCGGGAACCAGTTCCACACCCACAAGGGTGCGTTCCCCCACGACGAGCTGATCGGCGCCCCCGAAGGCACGGTCGTGCGCACCACGGGGAACGTCCCGTACCTCGCGCTGCGCCCCCTGCTCCCCGACTACGTCCTGTCCATGCCGCGAGGCGCCGCCGTGATCTACCCCAAGGACGCGGGGCAGATCCTGGCGATGGCCGACATCTTCGCGGGCGCCCGCGTGATCGAGGCCGGCGTCGGCTCCGGCGCGCTCAGCATGTACCTGCTGCGCGCCGTCGGCGAGCACGGCATGCTGGCCTCCTACGAGCGCCGGCAGGACTTCGCCGACATCGCCCAGGGCAACGTCGAGCGCTACTTCGGCGGGCCCCACCCGGCGTGGAAGCTCACCGTCGGCGACCTCCAGGACAACCTGGTCGAGACCGACGTCGACCGCGTCATCCTCGACATGCTGGCCCCCTGGGAGTGCCTGGACGTCGCCTCCGAGGCGCTCGTCCCCGGCGGCCTCATCTGCTGCTACGTGGCCACCACCACGCAGATGTCCCGGACCGTCGAGGCGCTGCGCGAGCACGGCACCTTCACCGAGCCGCAGGCGTGGGAGACCATGGTCCGCACCTGGCACCTGGAGGGTCTGGCCGTCCGCCCGGACCACCGGATGATCGGCCACACCGGCTTCCTGCTCACCGCCCGCCGCCTGGCGGACGGCGTCGAGCCGCCGCTGCGCCGCCGCCGCCCGGCCAAGGGCGCCTACGGCGAGGACTACGACAACGGGTCGCCGGAGCCGAGCCTGCAGGAGCGCGCCGCCGCCCGCAAGGCCGCCCGGGCCGTCGAGGGCGACCAGCCCGACCTGGGCTGAGCCCGCACACCACACAGGGGTGGCACGAGTGATCTCGTGCCACCCCTCCCGTCGTCCCCGGCCCGCCCGGCGACCCGCTCCCCGGTCACCGGCCCGCCCGCGCCGTGTGGGACGATGCTCGCGCACGCAGACCAGCTCCTGGAGCTCTGGAGGGGACGCCTGGTGGAGACCGCGGTCGGGACGAAGGCGACGGCTGGACAGCAGACACCGCGGGGCCGCACCCGGCCCGGGCATGTGCGCACCGCCCCCTGGCACTGGGCCCTCGCCCTGGCCGGCAGCGGCGCGGTGGTGGGCGCCGCCCTCGCCGCCTCCCCGGCGACCGGCACCCCGGTGCCCGTCCACGGCACCCCCAGGGCCCTCGCCGCGAGTGCCGCCCCCGACCCGGCTGCGGCCCAACTCCCGCTCGACTGCGGTCCGTTCCCGGTCAAGACGGTGCTCAGCGTGCCCGTCGAACTGGGCGACGGCCGCCCCGGCACGGTGGTCGCCGCGCACTGCGCCGCCGAGAACGGCACCCCGCCCGACGCGGTCCTCCTGCTCGGCTTCGGCCCCGACGGCCGCCCGGCCGTGCTGGCCACCCTGCTCACCGAACGCGAGAACCTCACCGTGAGCCGGCTCGCGGTCCGCTCCGACGGCGCCATCACCGGTCACGCGCAGGGGTATTCGAGCGAGGACGTGCCGCGCTTCCGGCCCGACATCTCACTGGACCTCACCTGGACGCACAAGGGCGGCGGCTGGGAACGCTCCCAGACCACCGCCCCGCTCGCCCAGACCTGACCGGTCCGGCTCCCTACTCCGCGTCCGGCCCGTACACCTCGACCCGGTCCGCGGTCCGGCGCACGTGGATGCAGTCGCCGGGGCACTCCTTCGCCGAGTCCACCACGTCCTGAAGGAGCGTCAGCGGCACCGGGGCGGTCTCCCCGGGCTGCTGGCGCAGCTCGTCGTCCGGCCCCTTCACGTAGGCGAGGCCGTCGATGTCGAGCTCGAAGACCTCCGGTGCGTACTGGACGCAGATGCCGTCGCCGGTGCACAGATCCTGGTCGATCCACACCTCCAGCTCCTCGGTCGCCCGCGCGGTCTCCTCGGTCACCGACATGTCCCCTGCCGTTTCTGTCCCGGGTCGCCCATTTCTGGGAGCAATCCCGCCATTCGTACAACGATCGGACCTCGCGTCGCGGTCGCGATCGGATATCACTTCGCTCGACGATACATCCGGCCCGCTTTGGGCGGTGCGCGGTGGGTATCCCCTTAGCAGAGGGGAAGCACGCTGGGGCGAAGATCGGACACGCCCGTTCCATCTTTCTTGATCTAGGGGTTTACGGACCCCTGGTCCCAGGTAGGGTCTGGAAGCGTCCAGCTCCCCGGAGGAGGTGAGGACCGTGGCAGCCCACGATGACGACTACAACCGCAGCACCGGCAGGCCCGCTCGTGGTTCCGACGAGGCCGCTCAGGTCTCGTACCTTGAGCAGGAAATCGCCGTGCTGCGCCGCAAGCTCGCCGACTCGCCGCGCAATTCGAGAATCCTCGAAGAGCGGATCGTCGAGCTCCAGACCAACCTGGCCGGCGTGTCCGCCCAGAACGAACGGCTCGCCTCCACCCTGCGTGAGGCCCGCGACCAGATCGTGGCCCTCAAGGAGGAAGTGGACCGGCTGGCACAGCCCCCGGCCGGCTTCGGCACCTTCCTCGACGCGAACGAGGACGGCACCGCGGACATCTTCACCGGGGGGCGCAAGCTCCGCGTGAACGTCAGCCCCAACGTCGCCCTCGACGAGCTGCGGCGCGGCCAGGAGGTGATGCTCAACGAGGCCCTCAACATCGTGGACGCGATGGCCTTCGAGCGCATCGGCGAGATCGTCACCCTCAAGGAGGTCCTGGAGGACGGCGAGCGCGCCCTGGTACTCGGCCACACCGACGAGGAGCGCGTGGTGCGCCTCGCCGAACCGCTGCGCGAGCTCACCATCCGGGCGGGGGACGCCCTGCTGCTGGAGCCCCGCTCCGGCTACGTGTACGAGGTCGTGCCGAAGTCCGAGGTCGAGGAGCTGGTCCTCGAAGAGGTCCCGGACATCGACTACCGCCAGATCGGCGGCCTGAGCAACCAGATCGAGCTGATCCGCGACGCGGTCGAGCTGCCGTACCTGCACGCCGACCTCTTCAAGGAGTACGAGCTGCGGCCGCCCAAGGGCGTCCTGCTCTACGGCCCGCCCGGCTGCGGCAAGACGCTGATCGCCAAGGCGGTCGCCAACTCGCTGGCCAAGAAGGTCGCCGAGGTCACCGGCCGCCCGCAGGGGAAGAGCTACTTCCTCAACATCAAGGGCCCCGAGCTGCTCAACAAGTACGTGGGCGAGACCGAGCGGCAGATCCGCCTGGTCTTCCAGCGGGCCCGGGAGAAGGCGAGCGAGGGCACGCCCGTCATCGTCTTCTTCGACGAGATGGAGTCGCTGTTCCGCACCCGCGGTTCCGGTGTCAGCTCGGACGTGGAGAACACCATCGTCCCGCAGCTGCTGGCCGAGATCGACGGCGTGGAGGGCCTGGAGAACGTCATCGTCATCGGCGCCTCGAACCGCGAGGACATGATCGACCCGGCGATCCTGCGGCCCGGCCGCCTGGACGTCAAGATCAAGATCGAGCGCCCGGACGCCGAGGCCGCGAAGGACATCTTCTCCAAGTACCTCAAGGACTCGCTGCCGTTCCACCCCGACGACCTCAAGGAGCACGACGGCTCCGTCGGGGCCACGGTGGCCGCGATGATCCAGTCGGTGGTCGAGCGGATGTACTCCGAGACCGAGGAGAACCGCTTCCTGGAGGTCACCTACGCCAACGGTGACAAGGAGGTCCTGTACTTCAAGGACTTCAACTCCGGCGCGATGATCCAGAACATCGTCGACCGCTCGAAGAAGATGGCCATCAAGGACTTCCTCGACCACGGTCAGCGCGGTCTGCGCGTCTCCCACCTGCTCGCCGCCTGCGTGGACGAGTTCAAGGAGAACGAGGACCTCCCGAACACCACCAACCCGGACGACTGGGCCCGCATCTCCGGCAAGAAGGGCGAGCGGATCGTCTTCATCCGCACGCTGGTCACCGGCAAGCAGGGCGCCGAGTCCGGCCGCTCCATCGACACTGTCGCCAACACGGGGCAGTACCTGTAAGCACGCGGTGACCCGGGCCGGCAGCGGTCCCCGGAGCTGTACGCACCCCGTCCGGCTGTGGCGCCTCGCGGCCCCGCAGCCGGACGGCGCGTCTCGGGGCCCGCCGGTCGGCGCCGGGTCCTAGGCTCGACCCACCGTCCGCGGGCAGATGGCCGGCGCCGGTGTTGTTCAGCGGTACGTCAGCGTGTTCCGCCCGCCGGGGGCGGCACACCGGGCAAGGAGGGCCGCATGACCGTACGGCGCGTGATGGGCATCGAGACCGAGTACGGGATCTCCGTGCCCGGCCACCCCAACGCCAACGCCATGCTCACCTCGTCCCAGATCGTCAACGCCTACGCGGCGGCGATGCACCGGGCCCGGCGGGCCCGCTGGGACTTCGAGGAGGAGAACCCGCTGCGCGACGCGCGGGGCTTCGACCTGGCGCGCGAGGTGGCGGACGCGAGCCAGCTGACCGACGAGGACATCGGCCTCGCCAACGTCATCCTCACCAACGGGGCCCGGTTCTACGTGGACCACGCGCACCCCGAGTACAGCTCGCCCGAGGTGACCAACCCGCGCGACGCCGTGCTGTGGGACAAGGCCGGGGAGCGGATCATGGCCGCCGCCGCGCAGCGCGCGCTGGAGCTGCCCAACGGGCAGAACATCCTCCTGTACAAGAACAACACCGACAACAAGGGCGCCTCCTACGGCACCCACGAGAACTACCTGATGAAGCGGGCGACGCCGTTCGCCGACATCGTGCGCCACCTGACCCCGTTCTTCGTCTCCCGCCAGGTGGTCACCGGCGCGGGCCGGGTCGGCATCGGCCAGGACGGCTCGGCGCACGGCTTCCAGATCAGCCAGCGGGCGGACTACTTCGAGGTCGAGGTCGGCCTGGAGACCACGCTCAAGCGGCCGATCATCAACACCCGGGACGAACCGCACGCCGACGCCGAGAAGTACCGCCGGCTGCACGTGATCATCGGGGACGCGAACCTCTCCGAGATCTCCACGTACCTCAAGCTGGGCACCACCTCGCTGGTCCTGTCGATGATCGAGGACTCCTTCATCGCCTCCGACCTCGCCGTCGACCAGCCGGTGCGCACCCTGCACCGGGTCTCCCACGACCCGACGCTCAAGCACCTGATCACCCTGCGCAACGGGCGCAAGCTCACCGCCGTCCAGCTCCAGCTCGAGTACTTCGAGCTGGCCCGCAAGTACGTCGAGGACCGCTTCGGCACCGACGCGGACGAGCAGACGGTGGACGTGCTGGCGCGCTGGGAGGACGTCCTCGGCCGGCTGGAGCGCGACCCGATGTCGCTGTCGAGGCAGCTGGACTGGATCGCCAAGCGGGAGATCCTGGAGGGCTACCGCAGCCGGGACGCCGTGGAGTGGGACAACCCGCGGCTGCACCTGGTCGACCTCCAGTACAGCGACGTGCGGCCCGAGAAGGGCCTCTACAACCGCCTGGTGGCCCGCGGGCGCTTCGATCGGCTGCTGACCGAGGACGAGGTCGAGCGGGCCGTCTCCAAGCCCCCGGAGGACACCAGGGCGTACTTCCGCGGGCGCTGCCTGGAGCAGTACGCGGACCACGTCGCGGCGGCCTCCTGGGACTCGGTGATCTTCGACCTGCCGGGCCGGGACTCGCTGCAGCGGGTGCCCACGCTGGAGCCGCTGCGCGGCACCCGCAACCACGTCAAGGAGCTGCTGGACCGCTGCCGCACGGCCGAGGACCTGCTACGGGTCCTGTCCGGCGGGTAACTTTTCGATCACCACGGGTGAACGTCCGCCGAATGGGAATCATCCGGGGTGGCAGCGGGTGTTGGACAGGAAGCGCCACCGGCAAACCGGGAGCGGCAGTCGCACCTTGTGTATAGGGTCGGTGTCAACCGGCAACGACCCGACCGACCAAACCGTGCCAGACGATTCGAGCGGGGTGAGGGAAATGGCGAGCAAGGACACCGGCGGCGGCCAGCAGCGGGCAAACCGCTCCTCCGAGGAGGTCGAGGAGCAGGCCGCGGAAACGCAGAATTCCGAGGACCTCAAGGAACGCCAGGAAAAGCTGAGCGACGACGTCGACGCGGTGCTGGACGAAATCGACGAGGTCCTCGAATCCAACGCCGAGGATTTCGTCCGCGGATTCGTGCAGAAGGGCGGGCAATAGCCCGTCCCCGGTCATCGGGAATTCACGGTCGCGACCGTCGAGGGCGGTCGGGCGGCGTCGGCCGCCCGGCCGCCCGGCGCCTCCGGCCACGCTCCGACAGTGATCGTCGGGCGGGTAGGGTGCGGGCAGCGCGCGCCTCAAGCTACCTGGAAGGAATCGTGTGGAAGCCAACACTCGCGGCACCGGGCGTCTACCGGCTGCCTTCCTGACCCCGGGGTCGTCCTCGTTCCTCGACTTCCTCGCCGACCACAAGCCGGAGCTGCTCCCCGGCCACCGCGGGCTCCCCGCGGGCTCGGTGGTCGAGGCCCCGCACGGGACCACGATCGTGGCCGCGGTCTTCGACGGCGGCGTGGTGATCGCCGGTGACCGCCGGGCGACGATGGGCAACGTGATCGCCCAGCGCGACATCGAGAAGGTCTTCCCGGCCGACGAGTACAGCGCGGTCGGCATCGCCGGCACCGCCGGCCTCGCGGTCGAGATGGTCCGGCTGTTCCAACTGGAGCTGGAGCACTACGAGAAGATCGAGGGCACCGTGCTCTCCCTGGAGGGCAAGGCGAACCGCCTCACCACCATGATCCGGGGCAACCTGGGCATGGCGATGCAGGGGCTGGCGGTGGTGCCGATGTTCGCCGGCTACGACCTGGACCTCGGCCGCGGCCGGATCTTCAACTACGACGTCACCGGCGGGCGTTCCGAGGAACGCGGCTTCGCCGCCACCGGCTCGGGCTCGGTCTTCGCCCGCGGCTCGATGAAGAAGCTCTACCGCGACGGCCTGACGGCCGAACAGGCCGTCACCCTGGTCGTCCAGGCGCTCTACGACGCGGCGGACGACGACTCCGCCACCGGCGGCCCGGACCTCGCCCGCAAGATCTTCCCGATCGTCTCGCTGATCACCGAGGACGGCTTCCGCCGGCTCACCGAAGCGGAGGTCGCCGAGACCACCGTGGCCATCACCGACGAGCGCCTGACCCACCCCAACGGCCCGCAGGCCCCGCTGCTCTAGCCAGCACCTCACAGGAAAGGGACGACCGCCGGTGTCGACACCGTTCTACGTCTCGCCCCAGCAGGCCATGGCGGACCGCGCGGAGTACGCCCGCAAGGGCATCGCGCGCGGCCGCAGCGTGGTCGTGCTCACCTACGCCGACGGCATCGTCTTCGTCGCGGAGAACACCTCCAGGGCGCTGCACAAGGTCTCCGAGATCTACGACAAGATCGCCTTCGCGGCGGTCGGCCGCTACAACGAGTTCGAGAACCTGCGCATCGGCGGCGTCCGCTACGCCGACCTGCGCGGCTACTCCTACGACCGGGCCGACGTCACCGCCCGGGGCCTGGCCAACGTGTACGCCCAGACCCTGGGCACCATCTTCTCCTCGGTCGGCGAGAAGCCGTACGAGGTCGAGCTGATCGTGGCCGAGGTCGGCCGCGGCAGCGACAACGACCAGATCTACCGGCTCACGCCGGACGGCTCGGTCGTCGACGAGAAGAACTACGTGGTGGTCGGCGGCAACGCCGACTCGATCGGCAACTACCTGGGCCAGCGCCACCGCGTCGGGCTGAGCCTCACCGAGGCGGTGAAGGTCGCGGTCGACTCGCTCGCCCGCGACCCCAACGGCGGCAGCCCGCGCAGCCTCACCCCGGAGCAGCTGGAGGTCGCGGTCCTCGACCGGCAGCGGTTCCAGCAGCGCAAGTTCAAGCGGATCCTGGGCAACCAGCTCAGCCGGCTGCTCGACGGGGACCAGTCCGCCGAGGCGGACGACGAGGACGACCCGGCGCACACCGCGCCGGAGTAGCAGTGCCTGCGGAGTCCCGTACGGCGGCCGGACCGCCGTCGTACGGGGGCTCCGGTGCCCCTGCGGCGGCCCAGTCGTCGTGGAGGCGGTTTCGGACAGCTCCGACCAGAATGGAGTGCTCATGGACCGCCGGATTTTCGGGCTGGAGAACGAGTACGGCGTGACCTGCACGTTCCGCGGGCAGCGACGGCTGTCGCCGGACGAGGTCGCGCGGTACCTGTTCCGCCGGGTCGTCTCCTGGGGCCGCAGCAGCAACGTCTTCCTGCGCAACGGCGCCCGGCTCTACCTCGACGTCGGCTCCCACCCCGAGTACGCCACGCCCGAGTGCGACGACGTGGTCGAGCTGGTGACGCACGACAAGGCGGGCGAGCGCATCCTCGAAGGCCTCCTGGTGGACGCCGAGCGGCGCCTGCACGAGGAGGGCATCGCGGGGGACGTCTACCTCTTCAAGAACAACACCGACTCCGCCGGGAACTCCTACGGCTGCCACGAGAACTACCTGGTGGCCCGGCACGGCGAGTTCTCCCGGCTGGCGGACGTGCTGATCCCCTTCCTGGTCACCCGCCAGCTGATCTGCGGCGCGGGCAAGGTGCTGCAGACCCCGCGTGGCGCGGTCTACTGCGTCAGCCAGCGGGCCGAGCACATCTGGGAGGGCGTCAGCTCCGCCACCACCCGTTCGCGGCCGATCATCAACACCCGGGACGAGCCGCACGCGGACGCCGAGCGCTACCGTCGGCTGCACGTGATCGTCGGCGACTCCAACATGTCCGAGACCACCACGCTGCTCAAGGTCGGCGCCACCGACCTGGTGCTGCGGCTGATCGAGGCCGGCGTGGTGATGCGCGACCTGACCCTGGAGAACCCGATCCGGGCGATCCGCGAGGTCAGCCACGACCTCACCGGCACCCACCAGGTGCGGCTCGCCAACGGCCGCGAGGCCAGCGCGCTGGACATCCAGGAGGAGTACTACTCCAAGGCCCTGGAGTTCGCCGACCGCAAGGGCATCAACACCGGCACCATCGCCCGGGTCCTCGACCTGTGGGGCCGCACCCTGGAGGCCGTGCGCTCCGAGCGGCTGGACGGGGTGGCCACCGAGATCGACTGGATCATGAAGTACAAGCTCATCGAGCGGTACCGCGAGAAGCACCAGATGAGCATGTCCAACCCGCGGGTGGCCCAGATCGACCTCGCGTACCACGACATCCACCGTCGCCGCGGCCTGTTCTACCTGCTCCAGGGCAAGGGCCAGGCGCAGCGGGTGACCACCGACCTCAAGACCTTCGAGGCCAAGTCGATCCCGCCGCAGACCACCCGGGCCCGGCTGCGCGGGGACTTCATCCGCCGGGCGCAGGAGCAGCGCCGGGACTTCACGGTGGACTGGGTGCACCTGAAGCTGAACGACCAGGCGCAGCGCACCGTGCTGTGCAAGGACCCGTTCCGTTCGGTGGACGAGCGGGTGGAGAAGCTCATCGCCGGGATGTAGCCCGGTCAGCGATCGAGCCGTCGTGATCACGGCGGCGTCCGGCCCCGGTGGTGCCTACCGGGGCCGGACGCGTGCCGGGCATACGCTGTCCGTCGAGTCAGGAGAGCCGACTTCGACCGACAGTTAGGACCACCGTGCGCCGCACCGCCGGTTTGCTTCTCACCCTGCCGCTGCTGCTGGCGGTGGCCTGCAGCAGTTCCCCCAAGGCGGCCGGTCCGGCGACGCCGTCCGCGGCGAGCGCCGCCCCGACGGTGCCGGCACCGGTGTCCGAGGCGTCGCCGATGCCCACTCTTTCGGGTGGCGGTTTCGGCAGCAAGGCCACCATCACGATCCCCGACGGCCAGCCCAGCGGGCAGTTCGTGGTGAACACGGTCAGTGAGGGCGATCGGGCGACCGTCAACAAGGGCGACTGGGTGACGGTCAACTACAGCGCGAAGGACTGGACCACCGGCAAGGAACTGCCCAGCTCGTACGACCCCAACGGCAAGCCGCAGCTCTACCAGGCCGGCAGCGGGCAGCTGGTGCCCGCGCTGGACCAGAGCGTGATCGGCAAGAAGGTGGGCAGCCGGCTGCTGGTGGTGGCCCCGCCGGCGGCCGCCTTCGGCGACCAGGGCTCCGGCCAGCTGGGCGTCAACAAGAACGACACCGTGGTGTTCGTGCTGGACATCATGGAGAGCCTGCCGCAGGACTCCACGCTGAGCGGGAACATGACCCAGCCGCCCGCGACGCTGCCCCAGGTCAAGGACAACGGCAAGGCGCCGGTGACGATCACCATCCCGGCCGGGCAAGCCCCGCCCACCGACCTGCAGCAGGCGGTGCTGATCAAGGGCGAGGGCAAGCCGGTCAAGAGCGGGCAGACCCTGGTGGTGCAGTACACCGGGGTGCTGTGGAGCAACGGCCAGCAGTTCGACTCCTCCTGGACGCACGGCGGCGCGCAGGCGGTGCAGATCGGCACCGGCAGCGTGATCGAGGGCTGGGACAAGGGCCTGGTCGGGCAGACCGTCGGCAGCCGGGTCATGCTCGTGGTGCCGCCCGCGCTCGGCTACCAGGACAAGGCGCAGGGCGCCGTCCCGGCGAACTCCACGCTGGTCTTCGTGATCGACATTCTGGAAGCGGTCTAGGAAGTGACCCGGGGGATTCCGTACGCTTGGGCGGACGCTCGTACAACGAAGCGTCCGCCCTCATCCTGAGCTGTCATAATGCCCTCGCGCTGTGGCAGGTGCCGTCCGGCGCCGAAGGTCCGGGGCGGGCGGTGCGACGGCAGGCCGGCGTTCAGCACGCCGGGCGCAGACCTGGAAGACCTGTGGCGAGATGGATGGGGAGTCATGACTGAGAAGACGCCGAGCCCGGGCGGGGCCGGCACCGCGGCGAACGACAGCCCTGCGGGTGACCCGGCCGCCTCCCGTCCCGGCGGCCCGCTTCCGGGGGACGGCGAGTCGATCGTCGTCCCGCCGTCGATCCTGAAGCAGCAGGCCGGCTGGGCCCAGCCCGGTGAGGCGCCGCGTGCCGCGGGCGGGACGAAGACCGACGACACCCCGCAGATCTTCGCCTCCACCGTGCGGCGGTCCGACACCTCCGAGGCCGGGTACGACGAGAACCCGCCCGGGGTCGGCCGGCTCGGTGTGATCCTCGGCACGGTGCTGACCCTGCTGCTGGCCGGCAGCGCCGTGACGCTGTACCTGGTGAACAAGGACGGCGGCAAGGACACCAGCGCGGCCAAGCCGGACGCGGCGAAGACCGCGCCGCCCACGCCGAGCGCCGAGCCGGTGCCGCCGATCAAGGACAGTGCCAAGGTGCTGCCGACCGTCACCGGTGACTTCGGCAAGAAGGCCGACATCCAGGTGCCGGGCGAGGCCTCCGACGGCTCCTTCGTCGTCAAGGTGCTCTCCGAGGGCTCCGGCGCCAAGGTGGACAAGAACTCCTGGGCCTCGGTGGACTACACCGCCAAGGACTGGAACACCGGCAAGGACATCCCGAGCTCGTACGACGCCAACGGCAAGCCGCAGATCTTCCAGGCCGGCACGGACTCGCTGATCCCGGCGCTGGACCAGGCCGTGCTCGGGAAGAAGGCCGGCAGCCGGCTGCTGGTGGTGGCCCCCCCGGCCGCCGCGTTCGGCTCGCAGGGCAAGGCCGACATGTCGATCGGGGCGAAGGACGACCTGATCTTCGTCATCGACATCCGCAACGCCAACGCGCCCGACTCGGTGGTCAGCGGCACGGTCACCCCGCCGCCGGCGGACTTCCCGCAGGTCAAGGACAACGGCAAGAAGCCGGCCGACATCACCCCGGTGGCCGGCGCCAAGGACCCGACGGAGCTGAAGTCCCACGTCCTGATCAAGGGCACCGGGCCGAAGGTGGAGAAGGGCGAGAAGGTCGTCGTCCAGTACACCGGCGCGCTGTTCAAGGACGGCAAGGTGTTCGACTCCTCGCTCAGCAAGGGCCAGGCGTTCACCTTCCCGGTCGGCGGTGGCCAGGTCATCCCGGGCTGGGACCAGGGCCTGGAGGGCCAGACCGTGGGCAGCCGGGTCGAGCTGGTGATCCCGGCCGCGCTGGGCTACGGCGACAAGGGCCAGGGCGACATCCCGCCCGCCGCGACGCTGGTCTTCGTCGTGGACATCCTCGACGCGGGTCAGGGCTGATCCACTTTCGGGTGACAATGGTGTGCGTGTGACCTTCGGGTCCGGCCGCGTGGCCGGACCCGGACGGGCGGCGGACGCCGGTACCGTGGTCCGCCCGCACTGTCGTCCGGGTGGACCGAGGTGCGGGCGTCCGCCGCTTGGTCGTGAATGCAACGCGCAACGTGAGAAGAGGGACTGTGAGCGTCAACCTCAACGAGAAGCCCGAGATCGACTTCCCGATCGGCGACGCCCCGGCGGAGCTGCAGATCCGCGACATCGTCGTCGGTGACGGCGAGGAGGCCAAGAAGGGCCAGAACGTCAGCGTCCGCTACGTCGGCGTGACCTTCGAGACCGGCGAGGAGTTCGACGCCAGCTGGAACCGGAGCCCGAACGAGTTCCGCTTCCCGCTCGGTGGCGGCCGCGTCATCAAGGGCTGGGACCAGGGCGTCGTCGGCATGAAGGTCGGCGGCCGCCGCGAGCTGACCATCCCGGCCCGCCTGGCGTACGGCAACCAGTCGCCGACCCCGGCCATCCCGCCGGGCTCGACCCTGATCTTCGTGGTCGACCTGCTGGCCGTCTGAGCCCGATCGCGCCGTGGGCCGGACCCCTCCGGGGGCCCGGCCCACGGGCGTGTCCGGGCCCGGCGGGCACCGCCCGGCGGCCGGGCGCGGACCGGCTCGGGGACCGGGTGCGGCACGGCTGCGGGACCGGGTGCGGGACGCCGCTTTTGCAGTGCGTACCGCGACCGGTACGGTCGGTCCCGCCGGGTGGTGATCGCCCGGTTGGCGCACCCCGCGCGCGGCGCGGCACACCGGAAGGGTCAGCGATGGCGATCGCCAAGGCAGAGCGGCTGATGAATCTCGCCCTGTGCCTGATGAACACCAGACGTCCGCTCTCCAAGAAGGAGCTGCGGGAATCCATCGAGGCGTACCGCGAGGCCTGGCAGGGCAGCAGCGAGGACGCCTTCAACCGGATGTTCGAGCGGGACAAGGACGACCTGCGCGAGCTCGGCCTGGTGATCGACGTCGACGAGAGCACCCTGGACGGCGAGCTCGGCTACCTGGCCCGCGCCGACCGCAACCGGCTGCCGGAGATCGCGCTGGACGCCGAGGAGGCGGCCGCGCTGACCCTGGCCGCCCGGGTCTGGCAGCAGGCCAAGATGTCCGGAGCGGCCAGCGGCGCGCTCCAGAAGCTGCGCGCGGCCGGTGTGCCGTTCGCCGAGGCCGAGGGCCGAACCGCCCTGGAGCCGCGCATCCCCGCCCGGGAGGCCGCGTTCGAGCCGCTGCTCACCGCCGCCCGGGACCGCCGTCCGGTCGGCTTCGAGTACCGCAAGGCCGGCGCCGCCGCCGTCGAGCAGCGCAGCGTCGAACCGTGGGCGCTGGAGTGCTGGCGCGGGCACTGGTACCTGGCCGGGTACGACCGTGACCGGGGCGACGCCCGGGTGTTCCGGCTCAGCCGGATCACCGGCAAGGTGCGGGCCAGGAGCGGGGCCTTCCTCGGCACCGTGCCCGAGCACGTGGACGTCCGGGCGACCGTGGCGAAGTTCGCGGGGGAGGGCGCCACCGCCACCGCGACCGTCCGGGTCCGCCGGGACGCCGGCTTCCCGCTCCGCACCAAGGCGCTGACCAGCAGCCGGGTCGACGAGGCCTGGGACGAGCTGGAGATCCCCTACGGCAACGGGCTGGGCGCCGACCTGGCGGAGTTCGGGCCGGACGTGCTGGTGCTCGGGCCGGAGGAGCTGCGGGCGGATGTGGTCGACCGGCTGCGGGCGGTCGCGGGGCTGGATGTGGAAGGCGTGCGGGCATGAGCAATGCGATCGACCAGACGCGACGGATGCTGTCGCTGGTCACCTATCTGCGCGAGCGGCCCGGGGCCGAGGTCGCCGAGGTCGCCCGGGCCTTCGGGATCAGCGAGCGCGAGCTGATCGGGGACCTCAACGTGCTGCCGATGTGCGGCACCAGTTTCCGCGGCGGCGACCTGCTCGACATCGACACCGACGGCGAGCGGATCTGGTGGCACAACGTCGACGACGTGGCCCAGCCGCTGCGACTGGCCGCCGACGAGGCGACCGCCCTGCTGGTGGCCGCCCGCGCGGTGGCCGGCCTGCCCGGGCTGCGGGCCGGTGACCGGGAGGCACTCACCCGGGCCGTTGCCAAGATCGAGAACGCGGCGGGCGAGAGCGCCGAGGGCAGCGCCCGGGTCGGCGTGACCTTCGAGGCGGAGAGCCACGTCTTCGCGGACATCGACCGCGCGCTCAGCGAGGGCCGCCGGCTCTGGCTGCGCTACTATTCGCACGGGCGCGGCGGGATGACCGAGCGCGAGGTCGACCCGATCCGGCTGCTCACCGAGGGCCACACCTACCTCGAGGCCTGGTGCCGCACCTCCGAGGACCACCGGATGTTCCGGCTCGACCGGGTCGCCGAGATCCGTGTCCTGGACGTCCCGGCCGACCCGCCCCGGCGCGAGCCGCGCGACCTGAGCGGTGGACTGGTCAACCCGGCGGCCGACGACCCCGAGGTGGTCGTCGAGGTCTCCTCCGGCGGGCGCTGGGTGGCCGAGTACTACACCCACGACCGGGCCGAGGAACTGCCCGACGGCGGACTGCGGATCACCCTGCGCAGCGCCGACCCCTCCCAGCTGCGCCCGCTGGCGCTGCGGCTGGGCCGGGACGGCCGGATCGTCTCGCCGCGCGAACTGGCCGAGCAGGCGCGCTCGGCCGCGCGGGAGGCGCTGGCCGCCTACGGGGAGGGGCAGGTCTGAGCGGTGGAACCCGGGACGAGATTCAAGGTGTACTGCTCGGAGTGCCGGGAGAAGGTGGAGCTCCCGGCTGAGGCGTTCCGGCTGACCCTCGGTCGCACCCCGGCCCAGGCGCACTACAGCTTCGGTTGCCCGCTGTGCGGGGCGGCGGTGCGCAAACCGGCCGGGGAGAAGATCGTCGAGGCGCTCACCGCGGCCGGAGTGCGCACCATGCGGCTCGTCCCGGCCGAGGGGTAGGGCCCGTATAGGGTGGGGCGCATGTCCTGGATGCTCGTCGCCGCCGTCCTGCTCGCCACCGCGGGCCTGCTGGTCCTCGGGGTCCTCGCGATCCGGCTCTGGCTCGACGTGCGGGCGCTCGCCAAGGGCGTGGACACGGCCTCGCGGGCGCTGGCCGCGGCGGCGGAGGAGCTGGCCGACGCGGTGCCGAGCCGGGCCTGACGCCCCTCCCCGCAGCCCCCGCCGTACGGGGGCTGCTGTGTGCGGGCAGGGGCGGGTTACGCTCTCAGTCGGCTCCTGGATCCGAGTGCCGGGGGCCGTTGTCCTGTTCGGGCGGCCGTCGTCGTGGCGTCATCCGCAGCGGTTACCATCCGCAGCGGACGGCCCGTCGGGCCGCCGTGACTGAAGGTGGTCGCGCATGCGCATCTCGATGACCGCGATCGTGGTGATCGTGGTACTCGCCATCGTGCTGTTCGGAGCCAAGCGGCTGCCGGAGGTGGCGCGGTCGCTGGGGAAGTCGCTGCGGATCCTGAAGAGCGAAGCCAGGGCGATGCGCGCGGACGGCGCGTCCGAGCCGCCGGAGCGGCCCGCTCCGGCGCCGGTGGACGGCTCCTCGGCCAGGACCGTCCAGGCGGCTCCGGGGGCGTCGGCCACGGCCCGTCCGGTGACCGAGCCCGCGGCCGGGTCGTCCGCGCCCGACGGCGACCGCCCGCACTGAGCACGGCGCACGTGAGGCACGCGACACACGTGAGACGTGCGACGTCTGCGACGCACGCGGCGTACACGACCATGGAGGCCCGCCGCCCGGCGGGCCTCGACGCACGAGTTGAGGACCGGGGTTGAGCAAGCTCTCCAAGGCGCCGAAGGCGTCAAAGGATCCTGAGGGGCGGATGGCCCTCGCCGACCACCTGCGGGAACTGCGCAACCGCGTGGTCAAGTCGGTCCTGGCGATCGTGCTGATCACCATCGTGGCCCTGATCTACCACAAGCAGCTCGAAACCCTTCTCCTCAAGCCGCTTCCGCAGTGCACCAAGGAGACCGCGGGCCAGTACCACGGCAAGTGCGCCCAGGTCTCGACCATCGGTCTGACCTCGGGTTTCACCTGGATGCTCAAGGTCGCGCTGACGGCCGGCGTGGTCGGTTCGGTGCCGATCTGGCTGTGGCAGGTGTGGGCGTTCGTGGCGCCCGGTCTGCACCGGCACGAGAAGAAGTACACCGTGATCTTCATGCTGTGCGGGGCGCCGCTGTTCCTGGCCGGTGTGGGCGTCGCGTTCCTGGTGCTGCCCGCCACGATCGAGGTGTTGATCTCGTTCACGCCGGACACCACCACGCCGATCCTGCCGCCGGACGACTACTTCGACATCGCCACCCGGATGGTGCTGGTCTTCGGCCTCGCCTTCGAGTTCCCGCTGCTGCTCGTGATGATGAACCTGGTCGGCATGGTCAGCGGCAAGCGGCTGCTCGGCTGGTGGCGCGGGATGATCATGGCGATCACGGTGTTCGCGGCCTTCGCCACGCCGAGCGCCGACCCGCTGACCATGCTCGCGCTGGCCGCGCCGATCTGGGGCCTGTACTTCATCGCGGTGATCATCGCGCTGGCCTTCGACAAGCGCAAGGCGCGCCGCAACCCGGACGCCCTGCTGGACGACGAGGAGGCCTCGCACCTCGACCTGTCCGTGCAGCCGGTGGCCGGGGCGGAGTCCGTCCGGGCCTCGGCGGCCCCGGCGGCCTCCAGCGCCCCGGTGCCGGCCGCGCGCCACGAGCAGATGGACGACATCACCTGAGCCGGTGGGTCCTGAGGGAGCCCCGGTCCGTCGCTGCGAGCGGCGGGCCGGGGCTTTTCGCTGGTCGGGGGCTTCCTGGGGTTTCGGTGGGGTGCCCTTGGCAGGGTGGATGGCATGTGACATATTACTGACGTGCTGAAGACCGAGAGACCTCCCCTGGATGTCGTCGTGGTCGGCGCCGGTGTGGTCGGCGCCGCCTGCGCCTACTACGCCGCCCGTGCCGGGCTCACCGTCGCCGTCGTGGACCGCGGGCCGGTGGCCGGTGGTACCACCGGCGCGGGCGAGGGCAACCTGCTGGTCTCCGACAAGGAGCCCGGACCCGAACTCGACCTCGCCCTGCTCAGCACCCGGCTCTGGCGCGAACTCGCCGAGGACCTCGGCGCGGCCGTCGAGTACGAGGCCAAGGGCGGTGTGGTGGTCGCCTCCACCGCAGCCGGGCAGGAGGCCCTGCGGGCCTTCGCGGCCGCGCAGCGCGCCGTCGGGGTGGTCGCCGAGGAGGTGCCCGGCGAGCGGCTGCGGGAACTGGAACCGCACCTGGCCCCCGGCCTGGCCGGCGGCTTCCACTACCCGCAGGACGCCCAGGTCCAGCCCGCCCTGGCCGCCGCCCACCTGCTGCGCGCGGCCCGGCGCGGGGGCGCCGAGCTGATCACGGGGGAGACCGTGACGGCCGTCGACCGGGGGCCCGACGGCGCCGTGTGCGGCGTGCGGACCGACCGCCGCCGGCTGGCCGCGCCCGCCGTGGTCAACGCGGGCGGCACCTGGGGCGGCGAGCTGGCGGCCCTGGCCGGGGTGCACCTGCCGGTGATGCCCCGGCGTGGCTTCGTCCTGGTCACCGAGCCGCTGCCGAGGGTCGTCCGGCACAAGGTCTACGCCGCCGACTACGTGGCCAACGTGGCCAGCGGCTCGGCCGGACTGGAGACCTCCGCCGTGGTCGAGGGCACCCCGGGCGGGCCGGTGCTGATCGGCGCCAGCCGGGAACGGGTCGGCTACGACCGCACGCTCTCCCAGGAGGTGCTGCGGCGGCTCGCCGGCCAGGCTGCCGACCTCTTCCCGGTGCTCGCGGACGTCACCGTGCTGCGCGCCTACCGGGGCTTCCGCCCGTACCTGCCGGACCACCTGCCGGCCATCGGGGCGGACCCCCGGGTGCCCGGGCTGTACCACGCCTGCGGCCACGAGGGAGCCGGGATCGGGCTGGCCCCGGCGACCGGGCTGCTGATCAGCGAACAGCTCACCGGAAAGCAGCCGGAACAGGACCTCACGCCGTTCCGCGCGGACCGGTTCCCCGCCGCCTGAGCCCGCCCGGCCCGCCGGGCGAGGCCGTCCGCCCGGGGCTCCCGCCCGGGTTCCGTTCCCCATGAGATTCCGTCCTGGATTGGAGACGCCGCCGATGCGCCGCCGCCGCACCCCCGCCGGGCTGGTCGAGGCCGAGCCCGGGCCCGCCCACCACATCGAGTTCGACGGCCGGCCCGTCCCCGCGCTGCCCGGGCAGTCCATCGCCGCCGCCCTGTGGGCCGACGGCGTGCTGGCCTGGCGCACCACCCGGGTCGGCGGGACGCCGCGCGGGGCGTTCTGTGGCATCGGCAGCTGCTTCGACTGCCTGGCCACCGTGGACGGCCGTCCCAACCAGCGCACCTGCCTGCTCCCCGCCGAGCCGGGCACCACCGTCACCACCCAGGAGGGCCACGGCCGTGCCGACCTCGCCGTCTGACCCCGCGCCGATCGACCGCGCGCCGTTCGACCTCGCCGTGGTCGGGGCCGGCCCGGCCGGGCTCGCCGCCGCCGTCACCGCCGCCGACCTCGGGCTGCGCTGCGTCCTGCTGGACGGCGGACAGCAGACCGGCGGGCAGTACTACCGCCACCCCGCGCCCGGCCTTGGCGCGGCCCGGCCGGACCGGCTGCACCACCACTGGTCCGCCTACACCGGCCTCGCCGACCGGCTCGCCGCCCACGAGCGGGCCGGGCGGGCCGTCTTCCGGGGCGGACACCAGGTCTGGGCGCTGGAGCGCTCCGACGGCGGCTTCGCGGTGCACGTCACCCGCGGGCCCGGGAGCACCGACCGGGCCACCGTCCGGGCCCGGTCGGTGCTGCTCGCCACCGGTGCGTACGAGCGGCAGCTGCCGTTCCCCGGCTGGACCCTGCCCGGGGTGGTGACCGCGGGCGGCGCGCAGGCCATGCTCAAGGCCGGACTGGTGCTGCCCGGACGGCGGATCGTGGTCGCCGGGAGCGGGCCGTTGCTGCTCGCCGCGGCGTCCTCGCTGGTCACCGCCGGGGCCGAGGTGCCCGCCGTGGTCGAGGCCACCGCCTACCTCGGGTACGCGCGGGGGCCCGGTGTGCTGGCGGGCGTCCCCGGCAAGCTGGTCGAGGGCGCCGGGCACGGCGGGGCGCTGCTGCGGCACGGCGTGCGGCTGCGCCCGCGCAGCGCGGTGGTCGAGGCACACGGGACGGACCGGGTCACCGGCGTCACGGTGGCCCGGCTGGACGCCGACTGGCGCCCGGTGCCCGGCACCGGGCGGCGGATCGACTGCGACGCGCTCGCCGTCGGCCACGGTCTGCTGCCACAGATCGACCTGGCCACCGAGCTGGGCGCGCGCACCCGGACCGGGCCGGACGGCGCGGTCTCGCTGGAGGTCGACGCCCGGTTGCGCACCAGCGTGCCCGGCCTGTGGTCGGCCGGGGAGACCAACGGCGTCGGCGGCGCCGACCTCGCGCTCGCCGAGGGTGAACTGGCCGCGCACGCGGTGGCCGGGGCGCTGCCGGAGGCCGCGCTGCTGCGCCGCCGCTCGCGGCTGCGGGCCTTCGCCGAGCTGATGGCCGCCGCCCACCGGCCCGGGCCGGGCTGGACCGGGTGGCTGCGTCCGGACACCGACGTCTGCCGGTGCGAGGAGGTGCCGGTCGCGGCGATCCGGGAGGCCGTGGACGAACTGGGCGCGGGGGACCCGCGCACCGTGAAGCTGCTGACCCGGGCCGGGATGGGCTGGTGCCAGGGGCGGATGTGCGGTCCGGCCGTGGCCTGCCTGGCCGGTCCGGCTCCGGGGTCGGCGTCGGGCGGTCCGGGGCCCGACCGGCGGCCGCTGGGCTGCCCGGTGCCGCTCTCGCAGCTGGCGGCGGGGCCCTCCCCGGAGTCGTGACGGCCCGTCCTCGAACCGGTGGGCCGGGGACCTTGTCTCCGGCCTGCCCCCACCTATAAAATGTCACACCTCACCAAGGAGTACACCGTGTCCATCACCCCGCACGACACCACCCGTCCCTGGCGCGGCATCATGGTCGCCACCACGATCCCGCTGCGCCCGGACCACTCCGTCGACTACGACGCGTACGCCGAGCACGTCCGCTGGCTGATCGACTCCGGCTGCGAGGGCGTCGTCCCCAACGGCTCGCTGGGCGAGTACCAGACGCTCACCGCCGAGGAGCGCGCCCGGGTCGTCGAGGTGGCCGTCGAGGCGGCCGGCGACGGCTCCCGGGTCATGCCCGGGGTGGCCGCGTACGGCAGCGCCGAGTCCCGCCGCTGGGCCGAACAGGCCGCCGAGGCCGGCGCCGGCTCCGTCCTGCTGCTCCCGCCGAACGCCTACCGGGCCGACCACGCCTCGGTGCGCGCGCACTACGCCGAGGTCGCCCAGGCGGGCCTGCCGATCGTCGCGTACAACAACCCGATCGACACCAAGGTGGACCTCGTCCCCGCGCTGCTCGCCCAACTGCACGGCGAGGGCTCGATCGTCGCCGTCAAGGAGTTCAGCGGGGACGTCCGCCGGGCGTACGAGATCGCCGAACTGGCCCCCGGGCTGGACCTGCTGATCGGCGCCGACGACGTGCTGCTGGAACTGGCGCTGGCCGGCGCGGTCGGCTGGATCGCCGGCTACCCGAACGCGCTGCCGGAGGCCTCGGTCGCGCTCTACGACGCCGCGGTGGGACACGACCTGGAGACCGCGCTGCCGCTGTACACGTCGCTGCACTCGCTGCTGCGCTGGGACTCCAAGACCGAGTTCGTCCAGGCCATCAAGCTCTCCATGGACATCGCCGGGCGCCCCGGCGGTCCGGTCCGGGCCCCGCGCCAGCCGCTCACCCCGGAGGTCGAGGCGGCCGTCCGCGCCGCGACCGAGAAGGCGCTGGCCGAGGGCCTCGCTTAGGGCTTGTCGGCCAGTACCCCTCCCGGCCGGCTGCGGGAGCAGCCGGCCCGGCCCCCTGAACCCACCGACCATCCGAACCTGTACGGGAGTTGTGACCCATGCGCAGCCGTCACGTGTTCCACGCCGTCGACTCGCACACCGAGGGCATGCCGACCCGGGTGATCACCGGCGGCTTCGGCGTCATCCCCGGCGCCACCATGGCCGAGCGCCGGGTGCACTTCCAGCAGCACCTGGACCACTTCCGCACCCTGCTGATGTACGAGCCGCGCGGCCACGCGGCGATGAGCGGCGCCATCCTGCAGCCGCCCACCCGGCCGGACGCCGACTTCGGCGTGCTCTACATCGAGGTCTCCGGACTGCTGCCGATGTGCGGGCACGGCACCATCGGCGTCGCCACCGTCCTGGTCGAGACCGGGATGGTGCCGGTCGTCGAGCCGGTCACCACCGTGCGGCTGGACACCCCGGCCGGACTGGTGGTCGCCGAGGTGCACGTCGAGGACGGCGCCGCCAAGGCGGTCACCATCCGCAACGTGGCCTCCTACTCCGTCGCACTGGACCGCAAGATCGAGGTGCCCGGCTACGGCACGGTGACCTACGACCTCGCGTACGGCGGCAACTTCTACGCCATCCTGCCGCTCGCCGAGTTCGGGCTGCCCTTCGAACGCGAGCGCAAGCAGGAGATCCTGGACGCCGGCCTCGCGATGATGGACGCGATCAACGCGGGCCCCGACCGGCCGGTGCACCCGGAGGACCCGTCCATCCACAGCTGCCACCACGTCCAGCTGCTCGCCCCCGGCTCCACCGCCGAGCACTCCCGGCACGCGATGGCCATCCACCCCGGCTGGTTCGACCGCTCGCCCTGCGGCACCGGCACCTCGGCGCGGATGGCCCAGCTGCACGCGCGTGGCGAACTCCCGCTCGGCCAGGACTTCCGCAACGACTCCTTCATCGGCACCACCTTCACCGGGCGGCTGGTCGAGGGGACCGAGGTGGCCGGGCGGCCCGCCGTCGTGCCGACCGTCACCGGGCGGGCCTGGGTCACCGGCACCGCCCAGTACTTCCTCGACCCGAGCGACCCGTTCCCGGCGGGCTTCCTGCTGTAGGCCGGGCCCCGAGCCTGCTCCGAACCTCCCCTGAAGGGCTGCCAGTCGTGACCATCACCTCGTACAACCCCGCCGACCCGGACGACCTCGTGACCGCCGTCGAGGAACCCGGCGCCGACGCCGTCCGGGCCGCCGTCGGGCGGGCCCGGAGCGCCCAGGCCGGCTGGCTCGCGGCCGGCGCGGGCGCCCGCGCGGCGGCGCTCGGCCGGATCGCCGACGCCGTCGAGGCGCACGCGGAGGAACTGACCGCGCTGATCGTGCGCGAGGTCGGCAAGCCGCTCGCCGAGGCGCGCGGCGAGGTCGCCCGGACCGCGGCGATCTGGCGCTACTACGCGCAGGCGCCGTACGCGGCCTCGGGGGCGGTGCACGAGCCCGCCGCCGGGCCCGGGCTGCTGCTCACCCGGCGCCGCCCGTACGGGGTGGCCGGGCTGATCGCGCCGTGGAACTTCCCGCTGGCGATCCCCAGCTGGAAGGCCGCGCCGGCGCTGGCGGTGGGCAACACGGCGGTGCTCAAGCCGGCACCCGAGGCGACGGCGTGCGCGCTGCGGCTGGCGGAGCTGACCCGTGCGGCCGGACTGCCCGAGGACGTGTTCACGGTGCTGCCCGGCGGGGCCGAGGAGGGCGCGGCACTGGTCGACGCGGCCGACGTGGTCTCCTTCACCGGCTCGACCGGCGTCGGCCGGGCCGTGGTGCGCGCCGCGACCGGGCGCGGAGTGCCGGTGCAGGCCGAACTCGGCGGGCTGAACGCCGCGCTGGTGCTCCCGGACGCCGACATCGACCAGGCCGCCGGCCACCTCGCGGCCGCCATCGCGGGGTACGCCGGGCAGAAGTGCACCGCCACCAGCCGGGTGATCGCGGTCGGCGCCGCGTACGAGCCGCTGCGTGACGCCCTGGTCAAGGCGCTGGCGGCGGTCGACGACGCGGTGTGCGGGCCGGTGGTCGACTCCGGCGCCCGGGACCGGCTGACGCTCGCGGTCGCCTCGGCCGTCGAGGCCGGGGCGAGCGTGCTCACCGGCGGCGCGGTGCCCGAGCGGGCCGGCTGGTACGTCGAGCCGACCCTGCTCGCCGAGGTGCCGGCCGAACACCCGCTGGCCCGCGAGGAGTTCTTCGGCCCGATCGCCGTGCTGCACGCCGTCGCCGACCTCGACGAGGCGATCGCGCTCGCCAATGACACCCCGCACAGCCTCGCCACCTCGGTCCACACCCGCAGCCTGGACGTGGCCCTGGCCGCCGCCGACCGGCTGGACGCGGGCATGATCCGGATCAACGCCCCCTCCAGCGGCGTCGACTTCCACCTGCCCTTCGGCGGCGCCAAGGGCGCGAGCCACGGCGACCGCGAACAGGGCCAGGCCGCCCTGGACTTCTACACCGTCAGCCGGACGGTCAGCGTGCTGCCGGGCGGAGGTGCCTGATGTTCGTCCGCACCGTCGACTACCACACCGCCGGCGAGCCGTTCCGGATCGTGCTGGACGGCACGCCGGCCATCCCCGGCGACACCGTCGCGGAACGCCGGGCCATCGCGCTCGGCGCGGGCGGCAGCGCCACCGCTCCCCGGCCCAGCGCACTGGACGACGTCCGGCGGCTGCTCACCCGCGAGCCGCGCGGACACGCCGGGATGTACGGCGGCTTCCTGGTGCCGCCGGACGACGACGAGGCCCACCTGGGCGTGCTGTTCTGGCACAAGGACGGCTACTCGACGGCCTGCGGGCACGGCACCATCGCGCTCGGCGCCTGGGCGGTCGAGTCCGGACTCGTCGCCGCCCCCGCGGACGGCGTGGCCCGGGTGCGGATCGACGTGCCCTCGGGCCGGGTCACCGCGCTGGTCCACCGGGCCGGCGGGCGCACCACCGGCGTCACCTTCCGCAACGTGCCCAGCCGGGTGAGCGCGCTGAAGCTGCCGGTGCGGACCTCGCGCGGAACGGTCGAGGTCGCGGTCGCGCACTCCGGCGCCTGCTACGCCTCGGTGCCGGCCGCTTCGTTGGGGCTGGCGGTGGAACCGGCGCAGCTGCCCGAACTCACCGCCGTCGGGCGGGAGATCCGGGCGGCGCTGGCCGGCGAGGACGCGGTCGAGCACCCCACCGACCCCCGGCTGTCCGGCGTGTACGGGGTGATCCTGCACGACGAACTCCCCTCCGACCACGACGTGTTGAACCAGCGGAACGTCACCGTGTTCGCGGACGGGCAGATCGACCGCTCGCCCTGCGGCTCCGGCACCTCCGCCCGGCTCGCGGTGCTCACCGCCGAGGGCCGGCTGGCCCCGGGGGAGCCGCTGCGGCACGAGTCGATCATCGGCACGGTGTTCACCGGCCGGGCGCTCCCCGGCGGGGATCCGCTCGGTGGGGGCGTCGTCACCGAGGTCGGCGGAACCGCCCACCGCACCGGCGAGCACGGCTTCGTCCTGGAGCCGGGCGACGAGCTGGGGACGGGGTTCCTCCTGTGAGACCGACCGCACCGCCCGGAACGGCTGTTGTGCCGCTCCAGTACGCCGTACCGGGCACCGGCGGAGTCGGGCCCGCCGGTGCGGTGGGGGCGATCGAGCGGGTGCTGCTGGACGGGTTCGACCCGGAGGCGGCACCCGCCCGATCGGCCGTGCCGGTGCCCGCCGGCGAACTGCTGCTCATGCCCGCGGCCGCCGGGCCGTACGCCGGAGTCAAGATCGCCGGGGTTGCGCCCGCCAACCCCGGGCACGGGCTGCCCCGGATCACCGGCAGCTACCTGCTGCTCGACGGGCCCACCCTGCAGCCGATCGCCCTGCTGGACGGCGCCGCGCTCACCGCGCTGCGCACACCCGCCGTCACCGCTGCGGCGCTGCGGCGACTGGCCGTGCCGGAGGCGGCACACCTCGTCCTGTTCGGCTCCGGGCCGCAGGCGTACGGGCACCTGGACGCCCTGCTGGCCGTCCGGCCGCTGACCCGGCTCACCGTGGTGGCGCGCCACGCCGGGCGCGCCGCGGCGCTCGCCGGGTACGGGCAGCGGCTCGGGCTGGCCGCCGCCGTCGCCGGGCCGGAGGCCGTCGCGGACGCGGACCTGGTGGTCTGCTGCACCACCGCCCGCACGCCGCTGTTCGACGGCGCGCTGGTGCCCGCGCACGCGGCGGTGGCCGCCGTCGGCTCGCACGAACCGGACGCCCGGGAGGTGGACGGGACGCTGGTCGGGCGCGCCGAACTGTACGTCGAGGCCCGGTCGGTCGCGGGCCGCGAGGCCGGGGACCTGCTGATGGCGGGCGTCGCCGGGCGGCAGCTGTGGAACCTGGCCGAGCTGGTGCGCGGCGACGCGCCGGTGCCGACCGGGCGGCCGCGGTTCTTCAAGAGCGTCGGGATGGCCTGGGAGGACCTGGCGGTCGCGGCGGAGGTGTACCGGGCGGGCCGCGTCGCGTCGCCGTAGCGGCTCAGTCGCCGATGAAGCAGATCCAACTGCCCGGGATCGCGGCACAGTTCGCCAGCAGGTTCCGCAGGTCGCGGACGGCCGCCCGCTGCGCCTCGGTGGTGCAGCGGGCGAGCAGTGCGGTGGCTTCCTCGAAGGTGGCGGCCGCGTCCTGCTCGTTGAACCAGGTGTCGCCGTACGGGTCGACCCGGCCGAGCCGGTGGTCGGGCGGGCGGGCGTGCTCGGCCAGGGCGTCGGCGAGCGCGTCGCCGTGGTCGTACGAGAGGTGCAGCATGCCGCTGCTCCGGCCGCTGCCGGGGCGGCCGTCGTACAGGGCGAGGTCGATGCCCAAATCCGTGGCTCCTGACGGTGTTCGGGAGTGGTGAGGCCGGAGCCGGCCCGGTGGGAAGGGATCCCCCGTCGGGCCGGCTCCTTCGCGTTCCGGTGCCGGCGCCCGCTGGTCCGGCGCCGGTCGCGGGTGTCCGGAGGCCGGTTGCGGGTGTCCTAGCGCTGCGCGCCGGTGTAGGTCCCGAGCAGTCGGGCCAGGTGTTTGCCGCTGACGAGCAGGGGCTCCTCGCTGCAGGCGATCCGGGCGGCGAGCTCGGCGCCCTCCAGGGTGCAGATGACGGTGCCGGCCAGCTCGGCGGCGTCCTGCGTGCCGATGCCCGCCGCGACCAGGTGGTCCACCACGATGGCCCGCCAGTTGGCGTAGGCCGCGGCCACGGCCCGCTCGATCTCGGGTGCGCGGCCGGCCGTCTCCAGGGCGGTGGTGCTGACCGGGCAGCCGTCCTGCCAGTCGGAGGCGCGCAGCTCGCGCGCGAGCATCCGGGTGCAGACGAGCACCGCCTCGCCGGGGTCGGGCGAGGAGCCCAGTCCGGCGCGCAGCAGGACGGCGAACTCCTCGTCCCCGTGCCGGATCGCCTCGGCGGCCAACTCCTGCTTCCCGCCCGGGAAGAAGTGGTAGACGGAGCCGAGGGTGGCCTCCGCCTCGCGGGAGATCTGCTTGACCCCGGTGCCCTCGTACCCCTGGCGCTGCAGCAGCCGGGAGGTGGCCCGGACGATCCGCTCGCGGGTGCCGACGGTGGTCCTCTCGGGCGTCTTCACGGCGTGATCGTAGCCGATGACATGAATAGAGCGTTCGTTCCAGAGCTGTGTCAGCGTCAGCCCCGTCGCTCTGGATGGAGCGTTCGTTCCGGGGAAGGGGTGGGCGCATGCCCGTCGAGCAGCGACAGTCGGGGCGTTCCCGGCGCGGCGTCGGCCGGGCGCGGGTGCGGCGAGCCCGAGTGCGATGGTGGGGCGGTTGCGCCGGGGGTGGGCCCCGCGGTGGCAGATCGTGTGCCGTCGGCCGTTGTCACGGCCGACGGCCGCTGCCACCATGGCTTTCGACGCCCGGCAGAGTGCTTGAATCGCGGACTGTTGCCTACGCAACGTAACGTGACATTGTACACTGGTGTTCTGCACCCACCCGGAGGAACACCATGGCCGACCTCAAACCCCGCACCCTGATCTCCGTCCAGGAGCGGCTTCGCGACCAGGTCGCCCACGCGCTCCGCGCGGCCCTGATCTCCGGCGAACTGCGCCCCGGCGTCGTCTACTCCGCCCCCGCCCTCGCCGCCGACTTCGGCGTCTCCGCCACCCCCGTCCGCGAGGCCATGCTCGACCTCGCCCGCGAGGGCCTGGTCGAGGCCGTCCGCAACAAGGGATTCCGGGTCACCGAACTCACCGAACGCGACCTCGACGACTACACCGAGATCCGCGCCCTGATCGAGGTCCCGACCGTGGGCCGGGTCACCCGCAGCGCCACCAAGGACCAGCTGGAGCAGCTGCGCCCGCAGGCGGTTGCCATCGTCGCCGCGGCACGCAAGCACGACCTGATCGGCTACCTGGAGGCCGACCGGCAGTTCCACCTCGACCTGCTCGGCCTCGCCGGCAACGCCCGGCTGGTCGACGTCGTCGGCGACCTGCGCAAGCGCTCGCGGCTCTACGGGCTCAACCGGCTCGACGAGCGCGGCGAGCTGGTGTCGTCGGCGGAGGAACACCTGGAACTGCTCGACCTGATGATCTCCGGCGACGCGGAGGCGGCCGAGGCCTGCATGACGCGGCACCTCAGCCACGTGCGGTCGCTCTGGGCCGGGCAGGGCGAGGCGGCCGAGCCGGAGCGGCCGGCGCTGCGGCTGCGGGCCCGGTAGGGGCCAAACCGCTCGTTCGGGTGAAGACTGGGGATCGGGCGTCGGGGGACGCCCGGGTCCTACGATGATGCTCTCGACATCGGCAGCCAGGAGGAACTCCATGTCCGCCGCGGCAGTGGAAGAGCCTTTCGAGCAGATGACGCTGCTCGAAAGCGCGGAGCTGATCTCGAAGCAGCTCCCCGGCCACCGGGTCGAGATCATCGGGAGCGAGATCACCGTGACGCCCACCCCGGACATGTCACATGACCGATCGGTGAGGCGCTTCGACCGTGCGTTCAACCGGGCTGGGCTCGACGGCGGCGAGACCGAGGTGTGGCAGAACATCGGCATCTGGCTGCCTGACGGACCGTTCGACTACGCGCAGCCGGATCTGGCGATCACCGACGCGGATTGCGACGACCGGGTCCTGGACTACGGGGCCTACGACCCCGCGATCTTCCGGCTCGTGCTGGAGGTGACCTCGGCGGCGCTGTGCAGTGACCTCACCAGGAAATCCGCCGCGAACGCGATGGCCGGGGTGCCGCCTACGTGGTCGTCGACCGGATCGGCCGGCGGGTGCTGGTGCTGACGGAGCCCCGGGACGGGGAGTACCGGAAGCGGGTGGTGTGCGGTCCCGGGCAGTCCTTCGTGCTGCCCGGGACACGGTGGTCCTGGAGGTGGACGACCCGTTCGCCTAGCCGACCGCCGCGGGCAGGGTCAGCCGCCCGTCGTGGACCTCGGCGACCTGGTCGACGGCCGTCAGGTGGGTGCGGTCGTGGGTGACCAGGACCGTCGCCGTGGCCCGGCGGTGGGTGAGTTCGGTGATCAGGTCCAGGACGGCGGCGCCCCGTTCGTGGTCGAGGGCGCTGGTCGGCTCGTCCACCAGGAGGACCGTGGGGTCGTTCATCAGGGCGCGGGCGATGTTGACGCGCTGGCGCTGGCCGCCGGAGAGCTGGTGCGGGCGGCGGCCGGCCTGGTCGCGCAGGCCGACGGCGTCCAGCAGCTCCAGGGCGCGGGGGAGCGCCTCGCGGGGGGAGCGGCCGTCGAGGTGCGCCATCACCTGGAGCTGTTCGGCGGCGCTGAGCGAGGGCAGCAGGTTGGCCTGCTGGAAGACGATGCCGATCCGGGTGCGGCGCAGGGCGGTGAGGTCCGCCCGGCCGAGGCCGGCGGTGTCGGTGCCGTCGACGACGACCCGCCCGGAGTCCGGGGCGATCAGGGTGGCGGCCACCGCCAGCAGGCTGGACTTGCCTGAGCCGGACGGGCCGACGACGGCGGTGATCGAGCCCTCGGGGACGGTCAGCGAGACGTCGTCGAGGGCGGTGAGCCGGCCGTCGCCGTCCGGGTAGGTCAGGGTGACGCGGTCGAGGGTCAGGGTCATCGGGCGCTCCCCAGGGCGGTCAGCGGGTCGACGGAGGTGATCCGGCGGATGGACAGGGCCGCGCCGACCGCGCCGAGGGCGATCATGACGGCGGCGGGCAGCAGCAGGGTCGGGGCGTCCAGGACGAACGGCACCGCGGAGCCGATGAGCGAGCCCGCGCCGAGCGCGATCGCGGTGCCGGCGGCCGTGCCGAGCACCAGCAGCAGGACGGCCTGGCCGAGCGCGTCGCGCAGCAGGTAGCGGGTGGACGCGCCGAGGGCCTTGAGGACGGCGATGTCGCCGCTGCGCTGGATCGTCCAGACGGTGAAGAACGCGCCGATCACCAGCGCCGAGATGGCGAACAGGAAGCCGCGCATCAGCTGCAGGGAGCCGTTCTCGGAGGTGTAGGAGCCGATCGCGGCGAGGGCGTCGTCGCGGGTGCGGCTCTGCGTGCCGTGGCGGGCGTCGGCGGCGGCGAGGTCGGCGCCCTTCGCCGTGGTGAGGGCGATGACGGTGGCGTGGCCGGTGCCGCCGGGGGCGAACTGCTGCCAGTCGGTGAGGCTGGTCCAGATCACCGGGGTGTGGCTGTACGCGACGTCGCCGTCGACGGCCGCGACCCGCAGCGGGTGCCCGGCCAGGGTGAAGTCGGCGCCGGGGGCGAGGCCGCCCAGGTTCTCGGCGGCGGTCCTGGACAGCACCGCCTGGCCGGGGGCGATCCGGGTGCCCTGCGGGGCCAGCCCGGAGCCGTCGGGGACGCCGAAGGCGGAGAGCGCGGCGGTGCGGCTCCCGGCGGCGGCCTTGGTGGTGGTGATGCCGAGCGGCTGGGCGGAGGTGACGCCGGGCTCGCGGGCCCAGGCCTGCCACTGCTCGGGGGTGACCTGGGAGTCGGTGAAGGAGAGCTCCTGCCCGTCGGCGGGTTTGCCGAAGACCAGGTGGTCGGCGGGCAGGCCGGTGATCGCGGAGATGTTCTGCCGGCCGAGTCCGGCGGTCAGTCCGGACAACATCCCGACCAGCACGGTGATCAGCACGATGACGGTTCCCATCAGGGCGAACCGCCCCTTGGCGAACCTCAGGTCCCTCCAGGCGACGAACACGGTGGCCTTCCTCTGCACAGGTGATTTCCGACGTTCCCACCGTCGTGGACCGCAGGGCCCCGGGGCATCGCGCCGGGGATTGCATCCTGGGCATCAAAGGACAGAAGCGGAGTTCAACCTTTTGATTGATGCCGGGCCCGGGGAAGGAACTTAGGCTGGACGGATGGCGACCGAACGATCCAGAACCATCCCCGTCGCCCGCGTACTCCAGGTCTGCCTGCACCTGCTCGTGGCGGGCCTGCTCGTCCTCGCCGTCGCCAGGGCCGTCCTCGGCGACCACGGCGGCGACCCGGCGGCCGTCGCCGCCGCGGCCACCGCGATGGGCGCGGTCTACGCCGTCGGGCCGCGGCTGGCCGCCGTCCGCCGCTCGCGCCGGGCGGCCGCGCTCTGGCTGGCCCTGCTCGGCGTCACCTGGGCGGGCGTGCTGCTCGCCACCCAGGACGGGGTCTGGCTGGCGTTCCCGCTGTACTTCCTGGAACTGCACCTGCTCGGGCGACGCGGGGGGCTGGTCGCCGTCGGGCTGACCGCCGTCGCGGCGATCGCCGCGTGGTCCTGGCACCAGCACAGCTTCAGCATCGCCGCCTCGATCGGGCCCGCCCTCGGCGCCGCCGTCGCCACCGCCACCGTGCTCGGCTACCAGGCGCTCTACCGCGAGAGCGAGGAACGCCGCCGGCTGATCGACGAACTCACCGCGGCCCGCGCCGACCTCGCCGCCGCCCACCACACCGCCGGGGTGCTGGCCGAACGCGAACGCCTCGCCCGGGAGATCCACGACACCCTCGCGCAGAGCCTCAGCTCCATCCAGCTGCTGCTGCGGGCGGCCCAGCGGGCCCTGCCCGAGCGCACCGAGGCCGCCGCCGGGTACGTCGAGCAGGCGCGGCAGGCCGCCCAGGACAACCTGGACGAGGCCCGGCGCTTCGTCCGCGCGCTCACCCCGCCCGCGCTGGAGAGCGACCCGCTGCCGGTCGCCCTGGAGCGGCTGTGCGCGACCACGACGGCGCACGGCGCACTGCCCGTCCACCTGCACGTCTCCGGCGACCCGGTACGGCTGCCGGTCGCGCAGGAGATCGCGCTGCTGCGGATCGCGCAGTCGGCGCTCGGCAACACCGTCCGGCACGCGAAGGCCTCGCGGGCCGAGGTGACACTCAGCTACATGGAGGGCGAGGTGGCGCTCGACGTGTTCGATGACGGGGCCGGGTTCGACCCGGCGGCGGTCGCGGACCGCACCGGCGGGGACGGCGGGTTCGGGCTGCCCTCGATGCGGGCCCGGGCCCGGGCGCTCGGCGGCACCTTCACGGTGGAGGCCGCGCCCGGGGAGGGCACCGCGGTGGCGGTGCAGCTGCCGGTCACCCCGGAGGCCGGGTCGTGATCCGGCTGCTGATCGCGGACGACCACCCCGTGGTCCGGGCCGGGCTGCGGGCCGTGCTGGAGGGCGAACCGGACTTCGCGATCGTCGCGGAGGCGGCGACCGCCGAGCGGGCCGTCGAACTGGCGGCCGGCGAGGGCGTCGACGTGGTGCTGATGGACCTCCAGTTCGGGCCCGGCTCGGCGATGAACGGCGCGCAGGCCACCGCGGCGATCACCGCCCGGCCGGGCGCGCCGCGGGTCCTGGTCGTCACCACGTACGACACCGACGCCGACACCCTGCCCGCCCTAGAGGCCGGCGCCACCGGGTACCTGCTCAAGGACGCGCCGCCGGAGGAACTCGCCCAGGCCGTGCGGGCCGCCGCGGCCGGCCGCTCGGCGCTCGCGTCCAGCGTCGCGGACCGGCTGCTGGAACGGATGCGCACGCCCGCGGCCGCGCTCAGCGCGCGGGAGACCGAGGTGCTGGGGCTGGTCGCCGACGGGCTGACCAACCAGCAGGTCAGCCAGCGGCTGCACCTGAGCCAGGCCACCGTGAAGTCCCACCTGGTGCACATCTACACCAAGTTGGGGGTGGACTCGCGCACCGCGGCGGTGCGGGAGGCGCGCGGGCGGGGGCTGATCCGCCGGGCGTAGGGTGGGCGGGGTCCGAACCTTCCGGTGGAGTGGAGGAACCCCGATGGCCGTGCGTCTCGACGAACTCGCCGTACCGGTGATCGCCGCACCGATGGCGGGCGGGGCCTCGACCCCGGAACTGGTCGCCGCGGTGAACCGGGCCGGCGGACTGGGCTTCCTCGCGGCCGGGTACCGGAGCGCCACCGCGATGACCGAACAGGTCGCACTGGTACGGAAGTCCGGCGACCGGCCGTTCGGGGTGAACCTCTTCGTCCCGGCACCGCCCGGGGACCGGGCCGCCGTCGCCGCCTACCGGGAGCGGCTGCGGCCCGAGGCCGAGCAGTGGGGGGTTACGCTGCCGGACGACATCGGGCCGGACCGGGACGACTGGGAGGCCAAGCTCGCCGCGCTGCTCGCCGACCCGGTACCGGTGGTCTCCTACACCTTCGGCCTGCCCACGGCCGAGGAGGCCGCGGCGCTGCGAGCCGTCGGAACGCTGCAGATCGGCACCGTCACCACGCCGGAGGAGGCGCAGGCAGCGCAGGCGGTGGGGATGGACGCGCTGTGCGTGCAGGGCCCGGAGGCAGGCGGGCACCGGGGCACCCACCGGGTCGCGGACCCGCCGGGCGGGCTGCCGCTGCTCGAACTGCTCCCCGCCGTGCGGGAGGTGACGGCGCTGCCGCTGATCGCCGCCGGCGGGATCGGCGACGGCGCGGCGATCGCGGCGGCGCTGCGGGCGGGGGCGGTCGCGGTGCAGCTGGGCACGGCGCTGCTGCGCGCCGACGAGTCCGGCGCCTCGGCGGCGCACCGGGCGGCGCTCACCGGACTCCCGGAGACGACCGTCACCCGCGCCTTCACCGGCCGCCCCGCGCGCGGGCTGCGCAACGCCTTCATCGACCGCCACGGCCCGTACGCCCCGCCCGCCTACCCCGAGGTCCACCACCTCACCGCCCCGCTCCGGGCCGCCGCCACCCGCCGCGGCGACACCACGGCCATGCACCTCTGGGCCGGCACCGCCCACCACCTGGCCGAGCCCGGTCCGGCGGAGGCCATCGTCGCCGACCTGTGGCGCGCCGCCCGGGGGTAGTGCGCCCGGCGCGCGCCGGGCACGGCGGCGTGTTGTCCCTCGCGGGAGAGGATCGAGCTGGACAACCTCCGCGCCTACGCCGCCGCGATCGGTGGCGAGGTCGAGGTGACCGTCCGGCAGGGCGAGCGGACGATCAAGGTGGCCTGACCGTCCGCTCGGCCCGGAGCGGTCACGCCAGCAGGTCGGACATCCAGGACTCGACGTCCTTGACCGTCCTCGGGAGGGCGCCCGACATCAGGTGGGCGCCCTCCGCCGTGATCACCAGGTCGTCCTCGATGCGGATGCCGAGGCCGCGCAGCTCGACGGGGAGGGTCTCGTCGTCGGGCTGGAGGTAGAGGCCGGGTTCGACGGTGAGGACCATGCCCTCCTCCAGGACGCCGTCGAGGTAGCGGTCGGCGCGGGACTTGGCGCAGTCGTGGTAGTCGAGGCCGAGCATGTGGCCGCTGCCGCAGAGGGTGTAGCGGCGGTACAGGCCGTTGTCCTCGGCGAGGGCCTGTTCGGCGGGGACGCGCAGGACGCCCCAGTCGGCGAGGCCTTCGGCGATGACCTGCATGGCGGCGCGGTGGAAGTCGCGGAAGCGGGCGCCTGGGCGCAGGGCGGCGATGCCGGCGCTCTGGGCGGCCAGGACCAGTTCGTAGGCCTGGCGTTGGACGGGGGTGAAGGTGCCGCCGAGAGGGAGGGTGCGGGTGATGTCGGCGGCGTAGAGGGTGTCCGTTTCGACGCCGGCGTCCAGCAGGAGCAGGGAGTCCGGGTCGAGGGCGCCGTCGTTGCGGATCCAGTGCAGGACGCAGGCGTGGGCGCCGGAGGCGGCGATGGTGGTGTAGGCGGTGCCGTTGCCCTCGGCGCGGGCGCGCAGGTCGAAGACGCCTTCGATCCAGCGTTCGCCGCGGTGGTGGCGCAGGGCGGCGGGCAGGGCGCGGACGACGTCCTGGAAGCCGGTGGTGGTGTGGTCGACGGCGAGTTGCAGCTGGCCGATCTCCCACTCGTCCTTGACCAGGCGCAACTCGGAGAGCAAGGCGGCCAGTTCACCGTCCTCGGCGGTGGCGGTGCGCCGTCCGGCGGCCTCGTCGACGAGGGCGTCGGTGCCGGTGAGGACGCGGGTGGGCGGCTGGGGGCCGGAGAGCAGTGCGCCCAGGTCGTCGAGGTGTCGGGTGCGGATGCCGGTGAGCAGGGCGGCTTCGGCGAGGTCGGGCCGGGGGCCGACCCAGAACTCGCCGTAGCGGCGGTCGCGGTAGAACTCGCCGCCGTCGCGCGGGGACCGGGGGCGCAGGTGGAGGACGGGTTCGTGGCCTTCGGGGCCGGCCGGTTCGAGGACGAGGACGTGGTCGGCCTGGTCCTCGCCGGTGAGTCCGGTGAGCCAGACGTACGCGCTGTGCGGGCGGAAGCGGTGGTCGAGGTCGTTGCAGCGGACCTTGAGCCGGCCGGCCGGGACGATCAGCCGTTCGCCGGGGAAGGCGGCGGAGAGGCGGGCCCGGCGGCCGGGGAAGCGGTCGTACCCGGGGACGCGCAGGTCGGTGGGGAGCGGGGTGGCGGCCCAGCGGGTGCCCATGAAGGCGGCGAGGGCGGGGGTGACCGGGAGGTCGTGGCTCCCGGTGCTGAGGCCGGTCTGGGGGAGGGTCACCGGTGAACTCCTAGGCGGGGCTGGGGAGATGCGTGGCGGGGGTGCGGGCACGGACACAGCTCGGTAACGGGCGGCGTCACCTCTTGTGCAGTGCAATTTCACATTACTATGTTACGGGTCACACAGCGGAGCGGCCGGATCAGGCCCCCCACAGCGGAGTTGCACATGACCAGGCGCACCCACGCCGCCCTCGCGGCGGCCCTCGCGGCGACCCTCACCCTCGGCCTCGGGGCCTGCAAGAACGACAAGAGCGACAGTGGCGGTGACGCGGCCCCCTCCAGCACCAAGGGCCCGGGCGCGGAGAGCGGCTCGATCGTCGGCGGGACCCCGGCCAAGGGCGGCACGCTCACCGTCCTGACCAACCAGGACTTCGCCCACCTCGACCCGGCCCGCAACTGGGTGGTGCCGCACATGGACTTCGGGACCCGGCTGCTCTACCGCACCCTGACCACTTTCAAGTCCGAACCGGGCGCCGCCGGCAGCGAGATCGTCCCGGACCTCGCCACCGACCTGGGCACGTCCTCCGAGGGCGGCAAGGTGTGGACCTTCACCCTCAAGGAGGGCCTGAAGTACGAGGACGGCAGCCCGATCAAGTCCGCCGACATCAAGTACAACGTCGAGCGGTCCTTCTCCCCGGACCTCACCGGCGGCCCCGACTACGCGGCGCAGTACCTGGCCGGCGGCGAGAACTACAAGGGCCCGCTGACCGGCGAGCACCTGGCGAGCATCGAGACGCCGGACGACAGGACGATCGCCTTCCACCTGAAGCGCCCGGTCGCCGAGTTCTCGGACACCGTCACCCTGCCGACCTTCTCCCCGGTGCCGCAGTCCCAGGAGAAGGGCACCCAGTACGACTCCCGGCCGTTCTCCTCCGGCCCGTACAAGATCGAGACCTACGACCGCGGCAAGCAGCTGGTGCTGGTCCGCAACACCAACTGGGACCCGGCCACCGACACCGTCCGCAAGGCCTACCCGGACAAGGTCGTGGTCACCCAGGGCATCAAGGGCGGCCAGGCCGACGACCGGATCATCGCCAGTGACGGCGCCGACGCCAACGCCGTCAACATGCCCTGGATGCAGCACGAGACCGTCGCCAAGGTACTGCCCAAGGCGGACGTCAAGTCCCGCATGGTGGCCGAGCGGACCGGCTGCACCGACATGCTCTACATGAACACCGCCAAGGCCCCCTTCGACGACCCGAAGGTGCGCGAGGCGATGATGTGGGCGGTCGACCGCGAGGCGCAGGTGACGGCGTTCGGCGGCCCGGCGGTGACCGACGTGGCGACCTCCTACCTGCCCCCGTCCCTGACCGGCGGCGTCACCTCCGACCCGCTGAAGATCCCGGCGGCCGGCGACCCGGAGAAGGCGAAGACGCTGCTCAAGGAGGCGGGCAGGGCCGACCTCAAGGTCGCGCTCACCGTCTCGCTCGGCGACAAGACCCGCGCCGAGGCGATCCAGCAGTCGCTGGCGAAGGCCGGCGTCCAGGTCACCGTCAACACCACGGACCCGTCGGCGTTCGCCGACACCATCGGCGACATCAAGAACGCCCCCGAGCTGACCATCAACGGCTGGTGCCCCGACTACCCGTCCGGTGCCACCTTCCTGCCGTTCCTCTTCGACGGCCGCACCATCAAGGAGAAGGGCAACCAGGGCAACTACAGCCAGTTCCGGGACCAGGCCACGATGGACCGGATGGACCAGATCGCGGCCATGACGGACGTCAACGAGGCCAACAAGGCCTGGCAGCAGCTGGACCAGGACCTGATGAAGAAGGCCCCGGCCGTCCCGCTGATGTGGCAGCGCCGCCCCCTGCTGGTGGGCACCAACGTCGCCGGCGCGTTCGGCAACTCCGGGTACGCCGGCATGATCGACCTCGCCGTGGTCGGCCTCAAGGACCCCGCCAAGGGCAAGGGCTGAGGGGCCGACACCGATGAGTACCACCACTGAGCCCGCCGCTGTGGCCGGCGCCACGGCGGCGGGCGCCGAGAACGGGGCCGGGCGGGGGCCGTGGCGGCTGGTCTGGGACCAGCTGTGGGCCAAGGGCCCGGCCCGGTTCGGGCTGATCACCGTCGGCGTGCTGCTCCTGGCCGCCGCGCTGGCCGGACCGCTGAGCTCGCTCGGCGGCTGGACCCCCGAGGAGTTCGACAAGCGCGCCGTGGACCCGTACCTGGGCGGCCTGCCCCGGGGCGACTTCGGCGGCATCAGCACCCGGCACTGGCTGGGCGTCGAGCCGATCACCGGGCGCGACCTGTTCGCCCGGGTGCTGCACGGCGGGCAGGTGTCCCTGCTGATCGCGTTCACCGCGACCGCGGTCGTCGTGGTCGCCGGCACCCTGGCGGGCATCGCGGCCGGCTACTTCGGCGGCCGCACCGACACGCTGCTGTCCCGGCTGATGGACCTCACGATGTCCTTCCCGTCGCTGATCTTCATGATCGCGATGATGTCGGTCGCCAAGGACGTCAACCGGATCCTGCTGATCACCCTGGTGATCGGCCTGTTCACCTGGCCCGGCATCGCCCGCGTGGTCCGCGGACAGACGCTGTCGCTCAAGCACCGCGAGTACGTCGAGGCCGCCAAGGTCGGCGGCGCCCGGTCCTGGCGGATCCTCACCAGGGAGATCCTGCCGAACGTCTCCGGCCCGATCATCGCGTACACCACGCTGCTCATCCCCGGCATGATCGCCACCGAGGCCGCGCTCAGCTACCTCGGCGTGGGCGTGCGCCCGCCGACCCCGTCCTGGGGGCAGATGATCGCCGAGAGCATCGTGCACTACGAGACCGACCCGACGTACTTCCTGATCCCGACGGCCTTCCTGTTCCTCGCCGTGCTCGCGTTCACCCTGCTCGGGGACGCGCTGCGCGACATCCTCGACCCCCGGGGAGGCCGGTCGTGATCCTCTACCTCGGCCGCCGACTGCTCGGCGTGGCGGGCATCCTGCTCGCCATCTGCGCCATCACCTTCACCATCTTCTACCTGCTGCCCAACGACCCGGCCGCGGCGGCCTGCGGCAAGACCTGCAGCCCCGAGCGGCTCGCCGACGTCAAGGCGGCGATGGGCCTGGACAAGCCGGTCTGGGACCAGTTCCTCGCCTACCTCGGCGGCATCTTCGCCGGCCGCGACTACGGCACCGGCCCCAGCGCCGTGCACTGCGGCTTCCCGTGCCTCGGCTACTCCTACGAGTACGGGCTGCCGGTGTGGGACCTGCTGACCGACCGGCTGCCGGTCTCCGTCTCGCTGGCCCTCGGCGCGGCCGTGCTCTGGCTGATCCTCGGCCTCGGCGCGGGCGTCACCTCGGCGCTGCGCAAGGGCCGGCCGGTCGACCGGACGCTGATGGTGCTCTCGGTCGGCACCGCCTCGCTGCCGGTCTACTTCACCTCGATCATGCTGATCTGGGGCGTCGTCAGGACGGCCGGGCTGCTGCCCTACCCGGCCTACCACCAGTTCACCGAGAACCCCTTCGCGTGGGCCTCCAACCTGCTGCTGCCGTGGATCGCCCTGGCCCTGCTGTACGCGGCCATGTACGCCCGGCAGAGCCGCAACGCGATGATCGAGGCGATGGCCGAGCCGTACATCCGCACCGCCCGGGCCAAGGGCCTGCCGGCGCGGACGGTCACGGTCAAGCACGGGCTGCGCGCCGGGATGACGCCGATCCTCACCATCTTCGGCATGGACCTCGGCGGGCTGCTCGCCGGAGCCGTCATCACCGAGTCCATCTTCGGACTGCCCGGTGTCGGCCGGCTGTTCTACGACGGCCTGGGCCGCTCCGACCAGCCCGTCATCCTCGGCGTCACCCTGCTCGCGGCCTTCTTCATCGTCGCGGCGAACCTGCTGGTCGACCTGCTCTACGCGTTCGTCGACCCGAGAGTGAGGTACTGATGACGAGCTTGTTGGAGGTCGAGGACCTCAGGGTCGCCTTCGACACCCCGCGCGGCACGGTCCGGGCCGTGGACGGCATCTCCTTCGCCGTCGAGGCCGGACGCACCCTCGGCCTGGTCGGCGAGTCCGGCAGCGGCAAGTCCGTCACCTCGCTCGCCGTCATGGGCCTGCACCGCGGCGCCGCCGTCACCGGCTCGATCCGGCTGCACGGGCAGGAGCTGAACGGGCTCGGGGAGAAGGAGCTGGGCGCGGTCCGGGGCCGCCGGGTCGCGATGATCTTCCAGGACCCGCTGTCCAGCCTGCACCCCTTCTACACCGTCGGCGAGCAGATCGCCGAGCACTACCGGGTGCACTTCAAGGCCAACCGCAAGGCGGGCCGGGCCCGCGCGGTGGAGATGCTGGCCGAGGTCGGCATCCCCGAACCGGCCCGCCGGGTCGACGAGTACCCGCACCAGTTCTCCGGCGGCATGCGCCAGCGCGTCATGATCGCCATGGCGCTGGCCTGCGAGCCCGACCTGCTGATCGCCGACGAGCCCACCACGGCGCTCGACGTCACCGTCCAGGCCCAGATCCTCGACCTGATCGCCCGGATCCAGCAGGAGCGCGGCCTCGGCGTCGTGATGATCACCCACGACCTCGGCGTGGTCGCCCGGGTCGCCCACGAGGTGCTGGTCATGTACGGCGGCCGGGCGGCCGAACAGGCCCCGGTGACAGCGCTGTTCGCACGGCCAGCGCACCCGTACACGCGCGGCCTGCTGGACTCGCTGCCGCGCCTGGACGACGCCGACGACGCCCCGCTGCGGGCCATCCCCGGCAGCCCGCCGTCGCTGATCGCCCCCGCCCCCGGCTGCTCCTTCGCCCCGCGCTGCGCCCGCACCACTGGCGCGTCCGCCGAGGAGCACGCCCGTTGCCTGGCCGAACGCCCCCTGCTCGGCGCGCTCGCCCCCGGCCACCAGGCCGCCTGCCACCTGCCGCTGGTGCCGGAAGGGGTGCTCCCGTGAGCGAACGAAGCGAACACACGACCAACAGGCGCGAGCGGGCGGACGCCCCTGCCGAGCGAAGCGAGGTGGGCGCATGAGCGAACCGCTGCTGTCCGTACGGGACCTGGTGAAGACCTTCCCCGGCCGGCGCGGCCGCACCGGGCGGCCGGGCGCACCGGTCCGGGCCGTGGACGGCGTCAGCTTCGACGTCGGCGCGGGGGAGACGCTCGGCCTGGTCGGCGAGTCCGGCTGCGGCAAGTCCACCACCGGCCGGATGATCGTCCGGCTGCTGGACCCGACCTCGGGCACCGTCACCTTCGACGGCACCGAGATCGGCGGGCTCTCCCAGGCCCGGCTGCGCCCGCACCGGCGGGACCTGCAGATGGTCTTCCAGGACCCGTACTCCTCGCTCAACCCCCGGCAGACGGTGTCCCGGATCATCTCCGAGCCGCTGCTGGTCCAGGGCGAGAGCGCGACGGCCGCGCGCAAGCGGGCGGCCGAGCTGATGGAACTGGTCGGGCTGATCCCCGAACACCTGGACCGCTACCCGCACGAGTTCTCCGGCGGCCAGGCGCAGCGGATCGGCATCGCCCGCTCGCTGGCCACCTCGCCGCGGCTGGTGATCGCCGACGAGCCGGTCTCCGCGCTGGACGTGTCCATCCAGGCCCAGGTGGTCAACCTGATGGAGCGGCTCCAGCAGGAGCTGGGACTGGCGTACGTGTTCATCGCGCACGACCTCTCGGTGGTCAAGCGGGTCTGCGACCGGGTCGCGGTGATGTACCTGGGCCGGATCGTGGAGATCGGCGACAAGGCCGAGGTGTACCGCAGCCCCGCGCACCCGTACACCCGGGCGCTGCTGTCCGCGGTGCCGCTGCCGGACCCGGAGGCGGAGCGGACCCGGGAGCGGATCGTGCTGCTCGGCGACCCGCCGAGCCCGGCCGACCCGCCACCCGGGTGCAGCTTCCACCCGCGCTGCCCGAAGGCGCAGGAGCTGTGCCGGACGGAACGGCCGCTGCTGCGGATCGCCGGCCCGGGCAGTCGGCAGGCGGCCTGTCACTTCCCGGACGTGTGATCCGGGACCGCCCGGAGGTGTGATCCGGGCGCCGAGACCCCCGGTCGGGCGCGGCGGGGAACCCTTCGAGGGCCGCGTCCGACCGGGTTCCACCCGTGCCGCCTGGTGTTCGCCGTGCCACCGGGTGTTCGCCGGGCCGGGTGCGCACGGCGCCGGGGTGTTCAGTCCTCCGGCAGCAGCAGGCGCGGGCCGGGCCCCTCGGCGGCCAGTTCGTCGCCGGGGTTGAGCACCCGGCAGCGGCGCAGCGACACGCAGCCGCAGCCGATGCAGCCGGTGAGCTCGCCCTCCAGCCGCTCCAGTTCCAGCCGGCGGGCGCGCAGTTGTTCGGCCCAGCGCAGGGAGATGCGCTCCCAGTCGTGCTTGCCGGGCATCCGGTCCTCCGGGAGGCCGGCGAAGACCTCGGCGACCTCGCTGAGCGGGATGCCGAGCCGCTTGGCGACCAGGATGAGCGAGATCCGGCGCAGCACGTGCCGGCGGTAGCGGCGCTGGTTGCCGGCCGACCGTTCCGAGGTGATCAGCCCCTGGTCCTCGTAGAAGCGCACCGCCGAGGTGGCTATCCCGGCCCGCCGGGCCACGTCGCCGACGCTCAGCAGGTCGACCGGTGCGGTGCTCATGACGGCTCCTGGACGTCAAGCTCTCTTGAAGTTCTACGGTACTCGACATGACCGGATCAGCTGCCGTGAAGAGCGACACGACCGTTGCGGAGCTGGACAGTCACCCAGCGGAGCCGTCGCCCGGGGAGGCCTCCGGCGGATGGCGCGAACTCTTCTCCCGCCGGTACACCGCCGCCGCGGAAGAGCCCCGGATCCCCGTCGTCGGGGGGATCCGGGGCCCACTCGTGCGCGGCCGGCCCACATGCGGGCCGGCCGCGGGCGGCTCAGGAGGCCGGGCCCACCCGGACGGTGGTGATCCGCCCGCCCTGGGACTCCCGGACGACCTCGATCCTGGTGTTGGTGTCCGGGACCTTCACCGTCAGCTGCGGCGTGGCCGGGTCGGCGTACACCCCGCTGTGGTCGTTGAACACCGGGACGGCCGGCTCGGCCGGGATCCGCACCGCGACCCCGCCCTTGTGCAGGGTGAACGGCGTGGTCGGCTTGAGCGAGAAGGTGGCGTCGAAGGTCTGCGCCCGCGCGTTGACCAGGGTGCCGTCGGCGAAGCGGATCGGCGCGGGGTGGGCGTCGATCGGCAGGATCAGCCCGCCGCCGGGGTGGTCCTTGGTGTTGTTGTCGCCGTACGAGGTGTCCCACAGCCAGAGCAGGACGCCCTCCTGGTACGGGTAGGGGTCGACCACGTTGGCCTTGCCGGTGACGCCGGTGAAGCCGAAGTTGTACGGCCCGGTCCTCAGGAACGCCCCGTAGCCGGTGTAGCGGCGGTTCTCGGCGATGTAGGCCCGCGGGTGCTGCTTGACGGCGGTGCGGCCGGTGATCACCGTGAAGCCGTTGGCCGTCCAGCCGCCGGCTCCGTTCTCCGCGCCGTCGGCGAACAGCTCCGTACCCGCGGCGGTGGCGCGCACGGCGTCCACCAGGACGCCCTTGCCGTGGGTGTTGCTGTCCGAGGTGACGTGGAAGCGCAGCCGGACCTGCTGTCCGAGGTAGCCGTCGAGCGGGATGTGGAGCTTCCGGTAGGTGCCGGAAGTGCCGCTCAGCCCTGGGGTGTTGGCGCTGGTGTTGCCGATCGGCGCGCCGTCGACGGTGCCGCCGAGGGCGGTCCAGTGCTTGCCCTGGTCGGTGGAGGCCTCGACGGTCAGGAAGTCGTAGTCCTGCTCGACGTCGTACCAGGCCGCGGCGTCCAGTGCGGCCGGTCCGGCGGCGGTGCGCAGGTCGACGTCCCGGGCGAGGGAGTTGTCGAGGTTGTCGCCGGTGTCGCTCCACCACTGTCTGCCGCCCTCGTAGGGGTCGGCGAGGTCGGTGCTGGTGGTGCCGTCCGGCAGGTGCACGAGGACCGCCTGCGCCTGGTCGGTGTTGTAGCTGCTGACGCCGAGGGCGTGGCTGGAGCGGGTCGCGGCCTGCGCCTCGTCGTAGTTGAGCCAGCCGAACTGCAGTTTGCTCCAGGCGTCGAGGTCGCCCGGGTAGCCGCCGGTGGTGTTGGGGCCCTTGCCCAGGTACGAGCCGGAGGACATCAGCGACCAGAAGTTGACGCTGTTGTCGCCGCCGTTGGTCGGGTAGAGGTCGGGCAGGCCGAGATTGTGGCCGTACTCGTGGGCGAACAGGCCGACGCCGCTGTTCTCGCCCGCCTGGACGTAGTCGTAGACGTACAGGCCGGTGTCGCCGACGGGGGCGCCGCCGATCTTGTCGCCGGCCGGGCCGGTCTGGCCGGTCGCGTCGGGGAAGGCCCAACTGCGGTGCGCCCACAGCGCGTCAGCGCCCTGGGCGCCGCCGCCCCAGGTCTCGTCCACGCCGGCGTGGACCACGATGACGTTGTCCAGGTAGCCGTCGGGCTGGGCGAACTCGCCGTCCTTGTCGTGGTCGTAGCGGTCGTAGACGTCGTACTGGGCGAGCTGTGCCTTGATGTCGGCGGTGGAGCGGCCCTTGGCGACCTCGCCGTCGTACCAGGCCTTGACGGCGTCCCGGACGAACTCCTGGGCCTGGGTCCAGGCGCCGGAGCCCTGCGGGCCCTTGTTGCTGCCGTAGCGGGCCTCGTTGTACGGGACGGTGACCCAGTCGCTGACGGTGCCCTCGACGTCGTACCGGCCGGAGGACTGGGTGCGGTAGTAGTTGCGCATCGACACGGCGCCGGGCGAGTCGTCGAAGAACATCTTCTGGTAGTACGTCCGGTCGAAGTCCGGTGACCACAGTGTGTGGTTGTCGTCCTTGCCCGGCTTCGGGATCTGGTTGTGGCGCGGGCCGGGGGTGCCGCCGTAGCGGGCCTGGCCGTTCCACTGCGTGGAGTCGTCGACCTCGTCGCCGAACTGGGCGAGGATCACGAAGACCTTGTCCGTGCGCTGGTGGGCGAGTTGGACGTAGTCGTTGCCGATCTTCACCTTCGCCGGGGCCCGTTTGTCGGCGCTCTTGGCGACGGCGCCCTTGTTGAGCTGCTCCAGGGCCTTGCTGCGGAGCGCCTGGCGCTCGCGTTCCTGCGGGACGAGCGGTGCGGGCGGGCCCTCGGCGCCCTGCTGGGCGGCCTCGGAGGCCGCGGCGGTGACGGCGAGGGGTGCGGGGGGTGCGGCCTGGGCGGGCGTGCCCAGCAGGGTGGCCGCTATCGCGCTCGTGGTGAGCGCGGCTGCGAGGGCCGCGGACAGTCTGCGCAACTGACCGGTCCTTTCCGGAGGATGGGGTGCTTCGGGTCGTCGGTCGGTGAAGCGCAGGTAATATTTCACATGTCACCGGTCACGTGGAAGGGGTCCGGCGCAAGCGGAAGGGGCGCCGCACCCGAAAGGTGCGACGCCCCTTGCGGCGCGGCCTCGTGCCGCTTCGTCAGGCGTGCGGGCGGCCGGACCCGTCAGCCGTTGGCGAAGTCCAGCACCAGGCTGAACACCACCAGTGCCGCGAACACCGCCGCCAGGGTGGCCGGCCCGGTGGCGTACAGCGCGACCGCGGCCGCGCCCAGCAGCACCAGCTTGAGCGCCAGCCGTGCGGCGAGCGGCAGTTCGACCTTCGCCCGGCGCTCGGCCAGGAACACGTCCCAGACCGCGCGGGCCGCGGCCGGGACGCCGAGCCCCAGCAGCAGCCGCAGGGCCAGGCCGTCACCGGTCCGGAAGCCCCAGTAGCAGAGCGCCGCCAGGCTCGCGAGCTGCACCCCGAAGCCGAGTTCGGTGCCGGCCTTGGCCAGTGACTTGCGCAGTCGCCGCTCCGTCGGGCCGGGTCTGTCGATCGTCATCCGTGCGCTCTCCCCGCCTCGGTCCCCGCCCGCCGGGCCGCCCGGGCCGGCAGGCCGTCAAGCGGAGTGTCGCAGCCCGGCAGGGCGAACTCAACGGATCTTCCTGCGGCTGCCGGTCGATGCCTCCGACCTGCCGGTTCGTCAGCGGTCCTGCCGTCAGCGGGTGGTGTACTCGACGGCCACGCTGACCACCACCAGCACGGCGTAGACCACCGCGAGCGTGCTCCGCCCGGCGGCATACAGGGCGAGCGCGGCCGTGCCCAGGGTCAGCAGCTTGAGCACGATCTCCGCGGCGACCGGCAGCCGGAACGTCGGCCCGCCCGCGGCCAGGAACAGGCCCCAGACGGTGGCCGCCAGGGCCGGTGCGCCGAGCCCCAGCAGCAGCCGGGTGCCCAGGGTGGAACCGGTCCTGAAGCCCCAATAGCAGAGCGCCGCCAGCATGGCGAGCTCCAGCCCGAAGGCGAGGCCGGCGTTGCCGGCGGTCAGCGGGGTCCACTGCCGCTGTCCGACCGGGCCCGGTCTGTCGATCCTCATCCGTGCTCTCCCCGTTCGACTGCCCCGCCCGGACCGGACGGCGGTCACGCGGAGTGTCGCAGTCCGGCCCGGGCGGCGCAACGGATCAGCCCAGGGAGGCCTTCAGGAAGGCGCGTTCGGCCAGGCTCAGCCGCTCGTTGGTCCCGTCCGGGGTCATGTGGGTGACGCCCGGCAGCGGCAGTACCGCGTGCGGACGGCCGGCCGTGGTGAGGGCCTGGGAGAGCAGCAGGGTGTGCGAGGGGTGGACGTTGTCGTCGGCCAGGCCGTGGATCAGCAGCAGCGGCCTGGTCAGGCCGGGCGCGTCGGTGAGCAGGCAGTCGCCGGCGTAGCCCGCGGGGTTGTCCTGCGGCAGGCCGAGGTAGCGCTCGGTGTACGCGGTGTCGTACTGCCGGAAGTCGGTGGGCGGGGCGCCCGCGCAGGCGGCGTGGAAGACGTCCGGGCGGCGCAGCACGGCGAGCGCGGCGAAGTAGCCGCCGTAGGACCAGCCGCGCACGCCGACCCGGCCGAGGTCGAGGTCCGGGTGGCGCGCGGCGAGCGCGTGCAGGGCGTCGACCTGGTCGTCCAGGGCGGCCTGGGAGAACCGGCGGAAGATCGCCCGGGTGAAGTCCGGGGACACGAACGGGGTGCCGCGGTTGTCGGTGGTGACCACGGCGAAGCCCTGGTCGGCCCACCACTGGCGGAGCTGCCAGCGGCGCGGTTCGGCGGCCACGGCCTGGTGTCCCGGCCCGCCGTAGACGTCCAGCAGGACGGGCAGCCGACGGCCGGGGACGTGGTCGCGCGGGTACACCAGAGCAGTCGGCAGGTCGCGTTCGGTGACCCGGGCGAGCAGCGGGCGGACCCGGTACGGCAGCGCGGCGGAGTGGTCGGTGAGCGCCGTCTCGCGGCCGTCGCGCAGGACGCGGCGGTGGGTCCCGTCGGCGGAGGCCGAGGTGAGCAGCAGAGTGTCGGCGGCGGCCAGGGCGGAGTGCACGCCGGGGCCGGTGGTGAGGAGTTCCGGTGCGCCGCCGTCCGGGTCGACCAGGTGGACGTACTGGTCGGCGGGGTCGCCCTGGCCGGTCTCGCAGAGCAGCCGGCCGTGCAGTCGGCCGACCACCCGGCGGATCTGCAGCCCGGTGGTGTCCAGCGGCTTGCCGTCCAGGGCGAGGCCGCGGGCCTGCGGGGTGTCGTGGACGGTGAGCAGCCGGCCGTCGGGCAGCCGGTCGGGGGTTCCGGGCAGCTCGTCCACCCAGAACTCGTCGGTGGTGCGGGAGAGTTCGCGGGTCTCGCCGGTGGCGGGGTCGGCGCTGAGCAGCAGGACGTTCTGTTGCAGCCGGTCGGCGACGGTGAGCAGCACCTCGTGGTCGGAGGCCCAGGAGGCGGCGCAGAGGTACGGGAAGCCGTCGGCGTCCCAGTGCAACCGGGTCCGGCCGCCGTCGAGGCCGAGGACCCAGAGCTGGACGTCCGCGTTGGGGCCGCCGGCCTGTGGGTAGGCGAAGTCCTCGGGCGCCTCGGCGGGGCGGGCCGGGTCGGCGAAGTGGCGGCGGGGGAGGGCGGATTCGTCCACCCGGGCGGCCAGCAGCGCGCCGCCGTCCGGGCGCCACCAGTGGCCGCGGGCGCGGCCGAGTTCCTCGGCGGCGGCGAACTCGGCGACGCCCCAGCGGGCGCCGTCGGAGGGGGAGAGCGGTTCGAGGCCGGGGGTGACGTACAGGGCGTCGTCGGCGACGTAGGCGACGCGCTGGCCGGTGGTGTCCGGGCGGGGGTCGAACGCGGGCCCGGCGACCGGGAGTTCGTCGCTGGTGCCGGCGGCGGTGTCGGTGCGGAACAGCCGGCCGTCGAGGGTGAAGGCGACGATCGCGAGGTCGGCGGTGGCCGCGTAGCCGCCGATCCCGGCGGCGACCAGCCGGGTGCGCTCGCGCAGGCGGCGCTCGACGGCGGGCAGGTCGTCGCGGCGGCCGGTGCGGCCGGGCAGCAGCGCGGCCGGGTCGGCGACCGGTCGTTCCTCGCCGGTGGCGGTGTCGAGGAGGTGGAGGCGGTCGACCGGGTCCTCGGGACCGGTCGAGCGGAGCAGCAGCAGCCGGGTACCGTCCTCGGCGAGGGTGTACGCGCGCGGCGCGCCGTAGGTGAACCGGCCGGTGCGGGCGCTGAGGGCAAGGAAGGCGTCGGTGATGGTCACGGCCCGATCGTGGTCGCGCGGTGCGTGCCCCGACCAGTAGTCTGTCATGTGAAATGTCACACACCACGTAGAGGTGTGCCATCGAGCGGAGGAAACGTGATCGAGGACCTGCCGGCCGCCGGACCCCCGGCCCCGCTGCCCGCCGCCGAAGGCCTGTTCAGCGTGTCGGCGGACGCGGCGCACCTGAACCACGGCTCGTACGGCGCCGTGCCCGTCCCGGTGCAGCGGGCGCAGGAACGGCTGCGGACCGAGCACGAACTCGACCCCGACGGCTTCTTCGCCGACCTCCCGGCCCGGATCGCCGCCGCCCGGACCCTGATCGCCGCCGGGCTGGGCACCGCCCCGGAGCGGCTCGCCCTCGTCGCCAACGTCACCGAGGCGGTCGCGATCGCCCTGGACAGCCTCCCGCTCGCCACCGGCGACCGGATCCTGGTCACCGACCACGGCTACGGCGCCGTGACCCGGGCCGTCGAGCGCAAGGCCGCCGAGACCGGGGCCGAGGTGGTCACGGCCCGGATCCCGCTGGACGCCCCGGACGAGGACGCCGCCCGGGAGGCCGTGCTCGCCGCCGTGGACGCGCGCACCACCGTCGCCGTCCTGGACCAGCTCACCTCGCCCACCGCCCGCCTGGTGGCCGGCCCGGCCCTGCTCGCCGAACTGCGCCGGCGCGGCGTGACCACCGTCGTCGACGGCGCCCACGCGCCCGGCATGCTGCCCGCCCCGGCCGAGCCGGACGCGGACTTCTGGTTCGGCAACCTGCACAAGTGGGCCTTCGCCCCGCGCGCCACCGGCGTGCTCGCCGTCCGACCCGAGTGGACCGGCCGGGTGCGTCCGTTGGCGCTGTCCTGGGAGCACGACAAGGGCTTCCCGGGCAACGTCGAGTGGCGCGGCACCTGCGACTACACGCCGTGGCTGGCCGCCCCGGCCAGCTTCGAGCTGATGCGGGCGCTCGGCCCGGCGGCGGTGGCCGCGCACAACACCGCGCTCGCCGCGTACGGCCAGCGGGCGCTCGCCGAGCGGGCGGGGCTGGCGCCGCTGCCCGCGACGCCCGGGGTGTGGATGCGCACCGTCCGGCTGCCGGCCGGCCACGGCGAGACCGAGGAGCAGGTGCGGGCGCTGATGGCCGAGACCTGGCGGCGGCTGCGCACCCGGATCGCGGTCCGCCCCTGGGACGGCGGCGGGGTGCTGCGGATCAGTGCGCAGCTGTACAACCGGCCGCAGGAGTACGAGCGGCTGGCGGACGGGCTGGCCGGCGTGCTCAAGGCCTAGCCCGGACCTGGCCGGTACCGCTCGGGGGGCGGGTCCGGACCCGGATCCGGCTCGGTCCCCGGACCGGAAATCGGACTCCCGGGCCCCGGATCCGGAATCGGACCCGGCTCGGTCCCCGGGTCCGGCCCCGCATCGGGGTCCGGATCCGGGTCCGGGTCCGCCCGCAGTTCCGCGAGCAGCAGGTTCCGGTCCGCGAGCAGCCCGGTGAGGATCCGCCGGGCCGCCCGCAGCAGGTCGGCGACTTCGACGCCGGCCAGTGCGTAGACCACCGTGCTGCCCTCCCGGGTGGCGGTCACGATGCCGGACCGGCGCAGCACCGCGAGTTGCTGGGACAGGCTGGAGGGCTCGATCTCCAGCTCGGCGAGCAGGCAGCGGACGGGCGTCGGTCCGGCCTGGAGCAGTTCCAGCACCCGGATCCGGACGGGATGGCCGAGCATCCGGAAGAACTCGGCCTTGGCCTGGTAGAGCGCGACCGTCACGATGCCCCCCTTCCTGGTGTCCGTCCCGGGTTCAGATCTCCAGCGAGAGTTCGATCCGCTTGAGCTGGTGGCGGGCCATCGCGAGGTTGGAGCGGTTGCGGTTGAGGGCCAGGAAGAGGAACAGGCCCCGCCCGCTGGGCGTCGTGATCGGCCGGACCATGTGGTACTGGTTCGTCAGGCTGATCAGGATGTCCTCGATGTCGTTGTCGTGCAGGTTGAGCATCTCCATCGCCCGCATCTTCGCGCGGACCACGTCGGTGTTCCCGGCCGCGGCGACGTTGAGGTCCAGTTCGCCGCCGTCGCCGAGGCTGCCGAGCGCCATGCCGCTGCCGTAGTCGACCAGCGCGACGCCGATCGCGCCTTCGATCGACATGGCGTCCTTGAGGGACGTCTCCAGGTTCGCCATCGTGGCTGTCCTCCCGTGATTGGTGGCTGTGACCTCGAAGGTAAGGAGATCGGACGACGGTTCACCGGCGATGATCGAAGTCGCCCGAATTCGGCTCACTTTTGATCACTTGAAGACATTTGCAACTATGGATCTGAGAGAGAACTGATCCCGTGACGGTCCCGCGACCGGTCCGCGACCGATCCCGGGGCGGGTCCCGGGAGTTCCCGCGGCGAATCCCGCGGCTACTCCGGCGGTGATCCGGCGGTGATCCGGCGGTCGACCGCACCCCGGAAAAAGGGTGCTATCGATGTCGGTCCACCCGGGTAACCTCTCGCTGAGATGCGAGATCACACCAACCACACCCGGACGGCGATGAACACCCCTGATCCAGAGCCCCAGGACGACCGGGAGCTCAGCCCCGCCGAGGCGTACGCGGCCAGCCGCCGCCGGGCCAAGGAGCAGGCCACCGCCCTGTACGGCTTCCAGCAGCTGTACGACTTCCCGCTGGATGAGTTCCAGCTGGAGGCCTGCGAGACGCTGGAGGCGGGCTCGGGCGTCCTGGTCGCCGCCCCGACCGGCTCCGGGAAGACCATCGTCGGAGAGTTCGCCGTGCACCTGGCCCTGGCCGCCGGGCGCAAGTGCTTCTACACCACGCCGATCAAGGCGCTGTCGAACCAGAAGTACGGCGACCTGGTCAAGCGCTACGGCGCCGCCAAGGTCGGCCTGCTCACCGGCGACAACACCGTCAACGGCGACGCCCCGGTGGTGGTGATGACCACCGAGGTGCTGCGCAACATGCTCTACGCGGGCTCCAGCACCCTCGACGGCCTCGGCTACGTCGTGATGGACGAGGTGCACTACCTCGCCGACCGCTTCCGCGGCGCCGTCTGGGAGGAGGTCATCATCCACCTCCCCGAGTCGGTCACCCTCGTCTCGCTCTCCGCGACCGTCTCCAACGCCGAGGAGTTCGGCGACTGGCTGGACACCGTGCGCGGCGGCACCAAGGTGATCGTCTCCGAGACCCGCCCGGTACCGCTGTGGCAGCACGTGATGGCCGGCAACCGGATGTACGACCTGTTCGCGGACCCCGACCGGGACGGCCGCCCCAAGAACAACCTGAAGAACCCCGGCAAGGCCGTCAACCCCGAGCTGGTCCGGCTCGCGCGCTCCGAGGTCGACCGCAACCCCCGCGACCGCTTCGGCCGCGGCCGGGGCCGCTCGATGCCCAACGGCCGTCCCGGCCGGGTCTGGACGCCGGGCCGGGTGGACGTCATCGACCGGCTCGACGCCGAGGGCCTGCTGCCCGCGATCACCTTCATCTTCAGCCGGGCCGGCTGTGAAGCCGCCGTCCAGCAGTGCCTCAGTTCCGGGCTGCGGCTCAACAAGGAGGCCGACCGCGCCACGGTCCGGGCGATCGTCGAGGAGCGCTGCGCCGACATCCCCGACGAGGACCTGCACGTCCTCGGCTACTTCGAGTGGCTGGACGGGCTGGAGCGGGGCATCGCCGCCCACCACGCCGGGATGCTGCCCCGGTTCAAGGAGGTCGTCGAGGAGCTCTTCGTGAAGGGCCTGGTCAAGGCCGTCTTCGCGACCGAGACCCTGGCCCTCGGCATCAACATGCCCGCCCGCTCGGTGGTCATGGAGAAGCTGGTCAAGTGGAACGGCGAGACCCACGCCGACATCACCCCCGGCGAGTACACCCAGCTCACCGGCCGGGCCGGGCGGCGCGGCATCGACGTCGAGGGCCACGCCGTGGTGCTCTGGCAGCGCGGCCTCGACCCGGAGGCGCTGGCCGGTCTGGCGGGCACCCGCACCTACCCGCTGAAGTCCTCGTTCCGGCCCTCCTACAACATGGCCGTCAACCTGGTCTCGCAGTTCGGCCGGCACCGCTCGCGCGAGCTGCTGGAGACGTCCTTCGCCCAGTTCCAGGCGGACCGCTCGGTGGTCGGCATCGCCCGCCAGGTGCAGCGCAACGAGGAGGGGCTGGAGGGCTACCGCGAGTCGATGACCTGCCACCTCGGCGACTTCGACGCGTACATGGAGCTGCGCCGCCGGCTCAAGGACCGCGAGAACGAGCTGGCCCGCGAGGGCACCAGCCAGCGCCGCGCGGCCGCCGTCGAGTCGATCGAGCAGCTCAAGCCGGGCGACGTCATCCACGTCCCCACCGGCAAGTTCGCCGGCCTCGCGCTGGTCCTCGACCCGGGCCTGCCCCCGGTCGACCGCTCCGGCCGGGGCGACCGGCGCCACCCGGACTTCCAGGACGGCCCGCGCCCGGTGGTGCTCACCGCCGAGCGCCAGGTCAAGCGGCTCGCCATGATCGACTTCCCGCACCCGGTCACCGCGATCGAGCGCGTCCGCATCCCGAAGTCCTTCAACCCGCGCAGCCCGCAGTCCCGCCGGGACCTCGCCTCCGCGCTGCGCACCAAGGCCGGCCACCTGGAGCCGGACCGGTTCCGCCGCGGTCGCGCGGCCGCCGCCGACGACCCGGAGATCACCCGGCTGCGGACCGAGCTGCGCCAGCACCCCTGCCACGGGTGCTCCGACCGCGATGACCACGCCCGCTGGGCCGAGCGCTACCACCGGCTGCACCGCGACACCGAGCAGTTGGAACGCCGGATGCGCTCGCGCACCCACACCATCGCCCGCACCTTCGACCGGGTCTGCGGCCTGCTCACCGACCTCGGCTACCTGAGCGGCGACACCGTCACCGACGACGGCCGACGGCTCGGCCGGCTCTACGGCGAACTCGACCTGCTCGCCTCCGAGTGCATCCGCGAGGGCGTCTGGAGCGGCCTGGCCGCCGCGGAACTCGCCGCCTGCGCCTCGGCGTTGGTGTTCGAGGCCCGGCAGGCCGACGACGCCGGCGCCCCCCGGGTGCCGGAGGGCGCGGCCAAGGAGGCGCTCGGCAAGATGGTCCGGATCTGGGGCCACCTGGACGCCCTGGAGGAGCAGCACCGGATCAACACCGCCGAGGGCGTCGGCCAGCGGGAGCCCGACCTGGGCTTCGCCTGGGTCGCCTACCGTTGGGCGCTCGGCCACAGCCTGGACCAGGTCCTGCGCGACGCCGAGATGCCGGCCGGCGACTTCGTCCGCTGGACCAAGCAGCTGATCGACGTCCTCGGTCAGATCCAGGACGCCGCCGGCGAGGACGCAGAACTCCGCAGGACGGCCCGCAAGGCCGTCGACAGCCTCCGCCGCGGCATCATCGCCTACTCCTCGGTGGGCTGACACGACGGAGCGGGGCCCGTACGTCCGCGTCGGACGTGCGGGCCCCGCTCCGTGTTCAGCGGGTGGCCAGGGCCTCCAGGACGCGGTCCAGGGAGGTGCCGAGGCCCCAGCGGGCGGAGAGCTCCTCCAGGGTCATCGGGTCGAGGGGTTCGCGGGGGAGGTCCGGGTCGAAGTCGGGCAGGGGGGCGTCGTCGGCGACCCGGACCACCTTCGGGGCGACGTCGAGGTAGGCGGAGCCCTCGACGATGTTGCGCCGGCGGGCCGGGGTGAGCTTCGAGCCGATGTCCAGCGCCGCGGCACGGATGCCCGGGAGGTCCCCGTACTCGTCGATCAGCTGGGCGGCGGTCTTCTCGCCGATGCCCTTGACGCCGGGAAGGCCGTCCGACGGGTCCCCGCGCAGGGCGGCCATGTCGGCGTACCGGGCGCCGCGCACGCCGTACTTCTCCAGCAGCAGCGCGTCGTCGGTGACCTGCAGGTTGCCCATGCCCTTGACCGGGTAGAGCACGGTGATCCCGCGGGCGTCGTCCACCAGCTGGAAGAGGTCGCGGTCGCCGGTGACGATCTGCACCGGCCCCTCGGCGCAGGCGGTGAGAGTGCCGATCACGTCGTCCGCCTCGTAGCCGGGGGAGCCGACCCGGGCGATGCCGAGCGCGTCCAGCACCTGCTCGATCACCGGGACCTGCGGGGCCAGCGTGTCGGGCACCTCCTCCTCGCCGTCCACGGCGGCCTCGGCGACCCGGTGGGTCTTGTACGAGGGGATGAGGTCCACCCGCCACTGCGGGCGCCAGTCGGCGTCCATGCAGGCGACCAGCCGGTCGGGGCGGTGGTCGTGGACCAGCCGGGCGATGAAGTCCAGCAGGCCGCGGACGGCGTTGACCGGCTCGCCCTGCGGCGAGCGCAGGGTGTCCGGTACGCCGTAGTAGGCCCGGAAGTAGAGGCTGGCGGAGTCGAGCAGCATCAGTCGCGGTGCGGTCACGTCACAGATCATGCCGTACCGCACCGACGGACGGGGGCTTCTCAGTGCTCGTGCGGCCCGGCGCGGTGGACGGGGCCGTGGGCGTCGGCGCAGTGCTCGGCGGCGGTGTCGCCGGGGGCGGCGATCTGCAGCAGCGCGCCCGCCTCGTCCTCGCCGACGTGGTCGACCTGGAGGGTGCTGTGGGTGATGGCGTACTCGTCGGCGAGCCGGCGCTGGAGGCGGCGCCGGACGGCGTGGCAGTCGCCGCCGGGGGTGACCAGGATGTGCGCGGACAGCGCCGGCTGGTTGGAGGTGATCTCCCAGATGTGCAGGTCGTGGATCTCCTCGACCAGCGGCTCGGTGACCATCCGGTCGGCCACCGCGTCCGGGTCGATCCCGGCCGGGGCGGCCTCCAGGAAGATCCGTCCGGAGTCCCGGACCAGTCCGATGCCGGCCTTGAGCATCAGTGCGACGACGATCAGCGAGGCGATGGCGTCGGCCCGGGCGAAGCCGGTGAGCACCATGATCAGACCGGCGACGGCGGTGGCGATGAACGCGTACAGGTCGGTCAGGACGTGCTGGAAGGCGCCCTCGATGTTCAGCGAGCTGCGGTTGGCCTTGGACATGCACCAGGCGGCCGCGATGTTGACCACGATCCCGATCAGCGCGGTGATCAGCACCAGCGAGCCGGTGACGTCGGGCGGCGTGATCAGCCGGGTGACGGCCTCGTAGCCGAGCCAGGCCGAGAGCACCAGCAGGGTGACGCCGTTGGCCTGCGCGGAGAGGATCTCGGCGCGTTTGAGGCCGTAGGTGTAGCCGCCGCGGGCGGGGCGGGCGGCGAGCCGCATCGCGATCAGGGCCAGCACGATCGAGGCGGCGTCGGTGAGCATGTGCGCCGCGTCGGAGATCAGCGCGAGGGACTGGGCGGCGAAGCCGACCACGACCTCGCCGGCCATGAAGACGACGATCAGGGCGAGGGCGCTGAGCAGCCAGCGGCGGTCCGCGTCGGCGGCGACGCCGTGCGAGTGCCCGCCGTGGCCGCCGCCGTGCGCGTGCCCGCCGCCGTGTCCGTGCCCGCTCGACTGCTTGTGGTCATGCGCATGATCATCGTGCGAGTGCTCGTGCCCGGCCATGGAAGTCCTCTCTGGGCGCACGGATGGGAACAGGGGCGCGGCGCGACCGCCCTGCAACCGAAGTGAACCGCAGAATCGACAAAGATCCAAAGGTTGTACTGGTGACCGTTGTCGTTGCCGTTCGGGCGACCGGACCCGGTGCAGGCCGCACCCCTGCGACCAGGCGAAATCCCCTGCTCCCACGCCCAGTTGAGCTAGCCCAGCGCGACCGCGTCCAGGACCGCGGCATCCAGCGCGGTGGCGTCCAGCGCCGCGGCGGTGGCCGCCCGGACCAGGGCCCGCATCAGCCGCAGGTCGTCCCCCTGCTCCGGGTGCCACTGCACGCCGAGCGTGAACCCCGGCCCCTCCACCGCCTCCACCGTGCCGTCCGGCGCGTGGGCACTCACTCGCAGGCCCGCACCGACCCGGTCGACGGCCTGGTGGTGGAAGGTCGGCACCTCCAGCTCGCACTCCGGCAGCAGCCCGCCCAGCAGCGTGCCCGGCACCGGCCGCACCGGGTGCGAGCCGTACCTCCCCGGCGACCCGCCGTGCACGTCCGCTGCCGGCACGTCCGGCAGGTGCTGCACCAGCGTCCCGCCGCACACCACGTTCAGGACCTGCATCCCGCGGCAGACGCCCAGCAGTGGCATCCCGGCCGCCAGCGCGGCCCGCAGCAGCGCGACCTCCCAGGCGTCCCGCTCCGGCGAGTCCACCTCGCTCGCCGGATGGGCCGGCTCCCCGTAGTACGCCGGGTCGATGTCCGGTCCGCCCACGATGACCAGCGCGTCCAGCCGGGCCAGCACCTCCGGCGCGCGTTCCGGGGCGTCCGGCGGCAACAGGACGGCGATCCCGCCGGAGTCCTGGACGTACGCGGTGTACCGCTCCGGGACGAGGGCCACCCGGCGCGCCCGCCAGTCGCTCCAGCTCGCGTCGACCAGGTAGGTGCTGACGCCGATCAAAGGCCTGCGATCCATGGCGCGCATTCTCCTCCCGAACCACCTGATCCACCGTCAATCCCGCGTCCCGGCGCGCCACGTCCGTCCGCCCTCTTCCGCCCCGCGAGTCGCAGGCCGTACGGTTCGCTGTGACCGCTTGATCTCGAAGAGTGATCGAGGAATTCGAGGACATCGAGGAAGGAGGGGTTCCGCCATGTCCGAGAACACCGCACCCGAGAACGCCACCCCCCGGAACGCCGCGTCCGGGAGCACCACCGCGGGCGCGCCGCCACGGCCGCCGCTGACCCTGGACGAACTGCGCGCCCTGGTGGACGCCGGCAAGGTGCACACCGTGGCGCTCGCCTTCACCGACATGCAGGGCCGCCTGCAGGGCAAACGCTTCGCCGCCCGGTTCTTCCTCGACGAGGTCGCCGAGCACGGCGCCGAGGCGTGCGACTACCTGCTGGCCGTCGACGTCGACCTGAACACCGTGGACGGCTACGCCTTCTCCTCCTGGGCCACCGGTTACGGCGACTTCGCGATGCGCCCCGACCTGGGCACCCTGCGATTGACCCCCTGGCAGCCCGGCACCGCCCAGGTCACCGCCGACCTCGCCCGGCACGGCGGCCACCCGGTGGACGCCGCCCCGCGCCAGCTGCTGCGCCGCCAGATCGCCCGGCTCGCCGAGTACGGCCTGGCCGCCGACATCGGCACCGAACTGGAGTTCCAGGTCTTCCGGGACACCTACGAGCAGGCCTGGCTCGGCGGCTACCGCGGCCTGACCCCGGCGAACCTCTACAACGTGGACTACTCGATGCTGGGCACCGCCCGGGTCGAGCCGCTGCTCTCCCGGATCCGCAACGAGATGGCCGGCGCCGGTCTGGTGGTGGAGTCCGCCAAGGGCGAGTGCAACCTCGGCCAGCACGAGATCGCCTTCCGCTACGCCGACGCGCTCACCACCTGCGACCAGCACAGCGTCTACAAGACCGGTGCCAAGGAGATCGCCGCCCAACTCGGCTGCGCACTCACCTTCATGGCCAAGTACGACGAGCGCGAGGGCAACAGCTGCCACATCCACCTCTCGCTGCGCGACGCCGTCGGCGCCCCCGCCTTCGCCGACCGGGACGGCCGGATGACCGACACCATGCGGCACTTCCTGGCCGGCCAGCTGAGGGCGCTGCGCGAGTTCAGCGTGCTCTACGCCCCGAACATCAACTCCTACAAGCGTTACCGGCCGGGCTCCTTCGCCCCGACCGCCGTCGCCTGGGGCCGCGACAACCGCACCTGTGCGTACCGGGTGGTCGGCCACGGCCCCGGCCTGCGGATGGAGAACCGGGTGCCCGGCGGCGACGTCAACCCCTACCTCGCCGTCGCCGGGATGATCGCGGCCGGCCTGTACGGGCTGCAGCACAAGCTGGAGCTGCCCGCGCCCTGCCTGGGGAACGCCTACGCGGTCGAGGAGTACGCCCGGGTGCCCGGGTCGCTGCGCGAGGCCGCCGAGCTGTGGGCGCGCAGCGAACTGGCCCGGGAGGCCTTCGGCGACGACGTGGTCGACCACTACCTGAACATGGCCCGGGTCGAGCAGGCCGCCTACGACGGCTCCGTCACCGACTGGGAGCGCTACCGCTCCTTCGAACGGATGTGACGCCCGGGTGACGGAGGCGGCACAGGAGTGACGGACACGGCGCACGGGCGTTGGACGTGACGCAGGAGCGGCGGGCGTGACGCGTGACGACCACGAACGTCTCCATCCAGAGCGAGGAGTGACAGCCCGATGAGCGAGAAGCACGCCGCGCCGGACGGGGCGGTCTGCCGTCGGCTGGTCGGCCGGACCGCCGTCGTCACCGGCGCGGGCAGCGGCATCGGTCTGGCCGCCGCCCGCCGGCTCGCCTCGGAGGGGGCGAAGGTGGTCTGCGCCGACCTCGACGAGGAGAGCGGACGGGTCGCCGCCGAGGAGGTCGGCGGACTGTTCGTGCACACCGACGTCACCGACCCCGCCATGGTCGAGGCGCTGTTCGACGAGGCGTACGAGACCTGCGGCAGCGTGGACGTCGCGTTCAACAACGCGGGAATCTCGCCGCCGGAGGACGACTCGATCCTGACCACCGGGCTGGACGCCTGGCACAGGGTCCAGGAGGTCAACCTGACCTCGGTCTTCCTGTGCTGCAAGGCGGCACTGCCGTACATGCGCCGGCACGGGCGCGGCTCGATCATCAACACCGCGTCGTTCGTCGCCGTGATGGGCGCGGCCACCTCGCAGATCTCCTACACCGCCTCCAAGGGCGGGGTGCTGGCGCTGTCCCGCGAGCTGGGCGTCCAGTTCGCCCGCGAGGGGATCCGGGTCAACGCGCTCTGCCCGGGGCCGGTGGACACCCCGCTGCTGCGCGAACTGTTCGCCGCGGACCGGGAGCGGGCCGCCCGCCGGCTGGTGCACGTCCCGCTCGGCCGGTTCGCCCGGGCCGAGGAGATCGCCGCCGCGGTGGCCTTCCTCGCCAGTGACGACTCCTCGTTCGTCACGGCGAGCGAGTTCCTGGTGGACGGCGGCATCTCCGGGGCGTACGTCACCCCGCTGTGAGCGCCGCCGCGCGGGGACGCCGGGCCTTCTCACGGTAATCTCATCGAAAACCGGCGGAATTCCATGCCGCGCTGATTTCGCGTTTATCCGGCTGCCTTTAGATTCTCTGATGTGAGTGAGCAGATTCCCGCCGGGTGGTACCCGGATCCGAAGGACACCACCGGCGACCCGAGGCCGCAGCGCTGGTGGGACGGCAAGGGCTGGACGGCCGACACCCGGCCGGCGCCCTCGGACGCGCCGGAGCCGGCCGCCCCGGCGGCCGACGCTTCGGCTCCCGGCACCCCGCAGACCCCGGACGCCCCGGTGGCCCCGGAGACCGGCGAGCCCGGGCCGGGGACGGCCGAGCAGCCCACGGTGCTGGAGGGCGAGGTCCTGGAGAGCGGCCCCACCGTCCGGTACCCGGAGCCGCCGCCCTTCGGTGCCGCCTTCGGGTCGCCGGTTCCCCCGCGCAAGGAGCGGCGCAAGCCGTCCAAGCTGGTCGTGGCGACCGTCGTCGCCGCCCTGCTCGGCCTGGGCGCGGGCTCGGGGATCACCTACCTCGCGATGGACGACGGATCCGACTCCAAGCCCACCGCCCAGCACACCCCGCGCGGCAGCTTCGGCCCCTGGGACGGCTACCCGGGGAACGGCGGCAACGGCGGCGGCAACGGGGGCAGCGGTGACAGCAAGGGCAGCGGCAAGGGCAACGGTGGAAACGGGAACGGCAAGGTCCGGCCCGGCTCCGACGCGGCGATCGACATGGTGAACAAGCTCACCCTGCCGGTCCCGAACGGTTGGCAGGCCGAAACCACCCAGGACGGCTACGCCATGATCACCGTCGGCTCGTACGCCTGCCCCGACGGCAGCGGCGACTGCACCCTCGGCGGCGTGAACACCGGCCGGATCGACGGCGGCGGCACCGACGTCCAGGCGGCGGCCAAGGCCGACATCGCGGCCACCGCCAAGTCGTCGTACGGCGACATCACCGGGCACCAGGAGCTCAAGTCCGAGGCGGTCAAGGTCAACGGCCAGGACGGCTACCTGGTCCGCTGGAAGGTGGACGCGCCCAAGGGCAACAACGGCTACGTGCAGACCGTGGTCTTCCCCTCCGCCGACGGCAAGGCGCTGGTCTCGGTGCACTTCGGCTTCGACATCGCCGACAAGGCGCCGGACGTCGCCGTGATGGACACCGTCCTCAAGGGCATCACCGACTACAAGGGCAAGCTGCCGAGCATCCCCGGGAAGCCCGGCACCGGCGGCGCCCCGGGCTCGGGCGCGGGTGCCCGTCCCGGCGCGGGTGCGGGCCCCGGCGCGGGTGCGGGCCCCGGCGCGGGCGGCACCGGGGGCACCACCACCTGAGCCCCGCGCTCCTCACACGTCGGCGGCCCACCCGGGAGGGGAACTCCCGGGTGGGCCGCCGCCGTTCACGTCCGTACGGGGACGCCCCGTGGAGCCACGGGAACCGGGCCGGACGGGGGTGTGACCGGCCCGGCGCCCGCGTCCGGCGTCAGGAGTCGCGTCGAACAGCCTCGACGCGACGGCGCCGGAGCACCATGCCGGCCCAGCCGACGCCGATCGCGGCGGCACCGGCGAGCAGCAGCGGACCGGTGGCCGAGGTGCCGGCCACGGCGGCGGAGGTGGTCGGGACGATCTGGCCGGCCGGGGCGTTCGGGTCCCCGCCGTGGCCGTGGTGGGCGACCGTGGACTTCGGGGCGTCGGCGGCGATCTGGGCGTCGCTGGGAGCGGCCGGCGCCTGCGCGGCGAGCGCCGGGGCGGCCGCGGCGGCCGAGCCGAAGTCGACGTCGGAGCAGCTGTAGAACGCCTGCGGGCTGTCGCTGCGCTGCCAGACCGTGTACAGCACCTGGCGGCCGGTGCGCTGCGGCAGGGTGCCGGCGTAGGTGTAGTAGCCGTTGGTGGCGGTGCGGTCGACCTGCACCTTGGCCACCGGGGTCGAGTCGAGGTCCGACCACTTCAGCGGCTTGGTGGGGTCGTAGCCCGGCTTGGTGATGTAGACGGTCTGGGTGCCGATGTGCGGCGCGGTGGTGCGGAACTGGAAGGTGAACGCGCCGGCCTTGACCGCGGTGGCGGGCCAGTCCGTGCGCGGCCAGTCCAGCGCCGCGTACTTGTCGCGATTGGCGGAGCAGAGCTTGCCGTCCGGGATCAGCGTCTGGCTGTTCCCGGCGGCGTTGGCGATGTTGACCTCGTTCCAGTCGTACAGCGGCTGGGTGCCGCTCGCGGCGACGAGGTCCTTGCAGACCTGGGACACCGGGTGCTCGGGACCCTCTGCGTAGCACGCGGCGATCCGGCTGACGGGGTTGGTCATCGTGCCGTGGGCGCTCGCGGTGCCGGCGGTGGTCGCGGCCACCGCGAGGACCGCGGCGCCGACCACGCCGACGGACAGGGCACTTCGCTTGATGGACATGGGGTGGGTACTCCTTGACCGTCGTTCCGGGCGAGTGTGGGGGGAACGGGCACGCCTGCCCGTTCGGGGGTCGCCGGCCCGGCGCGCGACCCCCGGCCAGAGCGTAGGATTGGTCTGGACCAGATGGCAATAGCCGCGCGTGGACCACTTGTTGACGGACTGTAGGCCCCGGAACAGCACAAAGGCCCGACGGAAGGCTGCCGTTAGCCGTTCCATCGGGCCCCGTTAAGGCTGGGGAAAGGTCAGCGCTGCGCGTTGTGGACGATGCCGGCCTGGATCACCAGATCGCCCTTGACGGTCGAGCTCCCCGTGATGGTGTTGATGATGTACGTCCCGCCGGCTTCCCTGTTGAACTGCCCCGGCGCGAACTCGGCGAGGATGTCGAAGAGTTCCTCGGCGGCCTGCGGGTTCGCCCGGAACAGTGCGCGCAGCCGGTTGCGCAGGGCCGCGGCCTGGTCGGCGAGGACCTCCTCGTCGCCGTCGGCCTCCAGTACCTCGGCGCGGATCACCTCCAGCTCCGCGCTCGCCTCCTCGTCCCGCTCGCCGCGCCCGAACAGCCGGACGATCCTCGAACCGGCCTGGTTCCAGGCGGCGGTGGCCATCAGGCCGGCCACCGCCGTCGCCCCCGACCTCACCATCTCCTGCACGATCTCGCCGTCCATGCGACCCTCCCAGGTGTCGACACCGGTGTCGACACCACGGTAGGGCAGCGGCGGACGGAACGTCAGAGGAACGTCTTCCCTTCACCCCGGTACGTCGGGACGGTGCGGACGACGCGGTCGCCCTCGATCAGGTGCAGTTCCGCGAAGCGCTCGCACAGTTCGCCCGCCTTGGCGTGCCGGAACCACACCCGGTCGCCGATCAGCAGGTCGTCCGCGGCCGGGCCGAGCAGCGGGGTCTGTACCTCGCCGGCGCCCTCCATCGGGTCGTAGCGCAGGCCCTGCGGCAGGTACGGCACCGGCGAGCGGTCCGGGCCGGCCGCGCCGGAGGCCGGGTAGCCGCCGCCGAGGACCGTCACCACGCCGACGCCGGGGCGGCGCACCACCGGCTGGCCGAACAGGGCGGCAGGCCGGCCCCGGAACGAGCGGTAGTTGTCGAACAGCTGCGGCTGGTACAGCCCGGAGCCGGCTGCCACCTCGGTGACGGCGCGTTCGGCCACGGTGGACTCCACGCTGCCGGTGCCGCCGCCGTTGACGAACTCCAGCTCCGCCACCTGCCGCAGCCGCCGGACCGTTGCGGCGCGCCGCTCGGCCAGTTCGGTCCGGGCTGCGGCCTGCATCAGCCGGATCAGCCGCGAGCGCACCGGCCGCCCGGGCACCCGGTCGCCCACGCCGGCGACGTGCCCCTCGTACGCCATCAGGCCGACCACCCGGAAGCCCCGGCGGCGCTGGACGAGTTCGGCGAAGGCGCCGAGGTCCTCGGGGGTGCGCAGCGGTGAGCGGCGGGCGCCGACCCGGACCCTGCCGCCCAGCAGGTGCAGCGCGGTGTCCAGTTCCAGGCAGACCCGCACCTCGGCGTCGCCGGCCCGGGCCTTGTCGATCAGGTCGAGCTGGTCCGGGTCGTCCAGCACGACGGTGACCTCGCGGGCGGCGGCCGGGTCGGCGGTCAGCGCGGCGAAGCCGTCCCGGTCGGCGGAGGGGTAGGCGAGCAGGACGTCGCGGACGCCGGTGCGGGCGAGCCAGAGCGACTCGTCGAGGGTGAAGCTCATCACCCCGGCGAAGCCGTCCACGGCCAGCACCCGGTCCAGCAGTGCCCGGCAGCGCACCGACTTGCTGGCGACCCGGACCGGTTTGCCGCCGGCCCGGCGCACCAGGTCGGCGGCGTTGGCGTCGAAGGCCGCGAGGTCGACGACGGCCACCGGCCCGTCCAGGTGGGCGGTGGCGCGGTCGTACCGGAGGCGGTCGGAGACCGGGGCGGGCGCGTCGAGGATCACCATGGGCGCAGGGTGCCACAGCGGGCTACCGGTGGGTAGGGGGCGCGTGCAGGGAAATCGGGTGCGTCGGGCGGGGTGGCATAGGGTCGGGCGGGTGGACCGCAAAGACTTCTCCAACCCGGCGTTCGTCGGGAAGAACATCCCGAACCCCGGCTTCGGCGACGACGACGGCACCGCTGACCCGGCGCTCGTGGAGGCCCTCGCCCGCTGGTCGCAGGACCGTGCGGCGGAGCCCGGGGTGCTGGCTGCGCTGACGCCGACCCGGCTGATGGTCCCGATCGTCGCGATCCTCGGCGAGGTCGAGGTGGACGAGCACGGGCACAAGCACGAGAAGACCAGCGACATGGCCGTCCCGGTGCTGGAGGCCCCGGACGGGCGCCGCGCGCTGCCCGCCTTCACGTCGCTGGAGTCGCTCGCCCGCTGGCGCGCGGACGCCCGCCCGGCGCCGACGGCCGCGCCGCAGGCCGCGATGGTGGCCTTCTCGGAGCGCGCCGACACCTTGCTGATCGACCCGGCCGGTCCGGTGGCCTTCACGGTGTCCGGCGCCCGGCTGCGGGCGCTCGCTGAGAACCGGCCGTTCCTGCCGCCGGCGCGGGATCCGGAGGTGCGCGAGGCGGTCCGGGCGCTGCTGGCGGCCGAGCCGCAGGTGGTCACCGGTCTGCTGGCGGCCTCCGGGGACTCGGACGGGGTGCTCGCGGTGGTGTTCGACCCGGCGCTGGACCAGCCGGGGCTGCAGGCCGCTGCGCAGCGGGTCGGGCGGGCGGTGGCCGCCGACCCGGTGCTGCGGGTGCGGCTGGACCGGGGGCTGGACCTCGCGGTGCTGCCGGCGGGCGCGGAGCTGCCGGGGGAGCCGCTGTACCGGCGGTAGCGGTGGGCCGGGCGTCCCGGCCGCGAATGATCAGGGGGCGCCGACGCTGCGCTGGATGTCGGGTGGGGCACGGACCGTCGCCCAGGCACTTCACCAGAACCG
>NZ_JBEZIQ010000032.1:0-116291 GCF_040651155.1 Kitasatospora sp. NPDC048545 | reverse complement strand
GCCCGGTTACATTCCGAACCCGGAAGCTAAGCCTCACAGCGCCGATGGTACTGCAGGGGGGACCCTGTGGGAGAGTAGGACGCCGCCGAACAATTATTCAAGGCCGCGGCCCCAGCGACTCGCTGGGGCCGCGGCCTTTTTGTGTTTTGCGAACGTGAAGGAGTCCGACAGGTCGGGACTTTCGCCCAGACGCGGAGGGTCCCGACATGTCGGACAATGGAGAAGGTGCGCGGGCCAGGAGGCCGGCGCCGAAACCGCGTGACGGCAGCGAGAGTTGCACGGATGCCCGCGCGGTGAAGCTGAAGCAGCAGAAGGAGTCACCACGATGTCGAACGAGCCCCAGGACCGTCCCGAGCGTCGATCGGACGACGGCCGAGGCTACGAGCCCCGGTCCCGTGGGGGCTGGTCGAACGACCGTGGCGGCTCCCGCCGCGACGACCGCCCCTCTGGCGGCGGTTACCGCCGTGACGACCGTGACGACCGTCCGCGTCGTGACGACCGTCCGTCCGGCGGTTACGACCGTGGCGACCGCCCCTCTGGCGGCGGTTACCGCGGTGGCGACCGCCCGGCCGGCGGCGGTTACCGCGGTGGCGACCGCCCCTCTGGCGGCGGTTACCGCCGTGACGACCGCCCCTCCGGTGGGTTCAACCGCGACCGCGATGACCGCGGTGGCTACCGTCGTGACGACCGTCCGTCGGGTGGGTTCAACCGCGACGACCGTGGCGGCGACCGCGGCGGTTTCCGCGGTGGCGACCGTCCGTCCGGTGGCTTCAACCGCGATGACCGCGGCGGCGACCGTGGCGGCTACCGCGGCGGCGACCGCCCGTCCGGTGGTGGCTTCCGTCGTGACGACCGTCCGTCCGGTGGCGGTTTCCGTCGGGATGACCGTCCGGGTGGCTTCAACCGTGACCGTGACGACCGTCCGCGTCGTGACGACCGCCCGTCGGGTGGGTTCAACCGCGACGACCGCGGCGGCGACCGCGGCGGTTTCCGCGGTGGCGACCGTCCGTCCGGTGGCTTCAACCGCGATGACCGCGGCGGCGACCGTGGCGGCTACCGCGGCGGCGACCGCCCGTCCGGTGGTGGCTTCCGTCGTGACGACCGTCCCTCCGGTGGCGGTTTCCGTCGGGATGACCGTCCGGGTGGCTTCAACCGTGACCGTGACGACCGTCCGCGTCGTGACGACCGCCCGTCGGGTGGGTTCAACCGTGACGACCGTGGCGGCGACCGTGGTGGTTTCCGTCGTGACGACCGTCCCTCCGGTGGTGGCTTCCGTCGGGATGACCGTCCGGGTGGCTTCAACCGTGACCGTGACGACCGTCCGCGTCGTGACGACCGCCCGTCGGGTGGGTTCAACCGTGACGACCGCGGTGGCGACCGTGGTGGTTTCCGTCGTGACGACCGTCCCTCCGGTGGTGGCTTCCGTCGGGATGACCGTCCGGGTGGCTTCAACCGTGACCGTGACGACCGTCCGCGTCGTGACGACCGCCCGTCGGGTGGGTTCAACCGCGACGACCGCGGTGGCGACCGCGGCGGCTACCGCGGTGGCGACCGTCCCTCCGGTGGCTTCAACCGTGACGACCGTGGCGGCGACCGCGGTGGTTTCCGTCGTGATGACCGCGGTGGCGACCGTGGCGGCTACCGCGGTGGCGACCGGCAGGGCGGCGGCTTCCGTCGCGGTGGCGATGACCGCCGCGACGACCGCCGTGACGACCGGGGCGGTCGGGACTACGACGACCGCCGGGGCAACTACGAGCCCGTCAAGCGCCTGCCGATCCCGGAGGACGTCACGGGCTTCGAGCTGGACGCGGACGTGCGCCAGGAGCTCAAGAGCCTGCCCAAGACCCTCGCGGACGACGTCGCCCGCAACCTGGTGATGGTGGCCCGCCTGCTCGACGGCGAGCCGGAGGAGGCCTACCAGTTCTCGCGCGTCGCGCTCCGGTTGGCGTCCCGCGTGGCTGCCGTCCGTGAGGCGGCCGGGTTCGCCTCGTACATGACGCAGCGCTACTCCGAGGCGCTGACCGAGTTCCGTGCCGCCCGTCGGATGACGGGCCGGGCGGACCTGTGGCCGGTGATGGCCGACTGCGAGCGCGGTCTGGGCCGTCCGGAGCGGGCGCTGGCGATGGCCGGTGAACCCGAGGTGAAGCAGCTGGACAAGGCCGGCCAGGTGGAGATGCGCCTGGTCGCGGCCGGTGCCCGCGCCGACATGGAGCAGTTCGACGCCGCCGTGGTGACCCTGCAGAGCCCGGAGCTGGCCTCCAGCGCCGTGCACCCGTGGACCGCGCGTCTGCGGTACGCCTACGCCGAGGCGCTGATCGCGGCCGGCCGTGGCGACGAGGCCCGTGAGTGGTTCGCCAAGGCGGCCGATGCCGACACCGACGGCACCACCAACGCCTCGGAGCGGCTCGCCGAGATCGACGGCGTGGAGTTCACCGACGCGCTCGACCCGGAGCTGGCCGAGGACGAGTCCGAGCAGGCCGAGGCCCCGGCGAAGAAGCGCGGCGGCGACGTCTCCGAGGACAGCGTGATCTTCGAGGACGAAGAGGACGTCGAGGAGTTCTACGACGACGACGACCTCGAGATCGACGAGGACTTCGACGGTGTGGTGCGCGAGCGCGCCCAGGACGCCGAGTCCGAGAGCGTGAAGGCCGAGAGCGTGAAGGCCGACGACGCCGACGCCAAGAGCTGAGCGAACGCAACGCCGTGAGGCCCTGCCGTTCCCCGGGAGATCCGGGAACGGCAGGGCCTCACGCCGTTCCGGGCCCGGGCCGGGGGCCGACGGTGCGCGGCGCCGGCCCGCCGCGGGTCAACCCAGCGCGAGGTTGCGCAGCACCAGCCCGGTGGCCGGCTTGGGCCCGAAGGAGGTCGACTTGCGGGGCATGGTGACGCCCTGTTCGGCCAGCCGTCGCACCACGCTCTCCCGGACCGGGTGGAGGAGGACGGCCGTGCCGTCGGAGCGGGCGGCTTCCCGTTCGGCGGCCACGGCGGTGTGCAGGTAGCCGATGTCGTCCGGGCCGTCGGGGACGTGCCAGGTGCGGTCGAGCAGGGTGGCGTGCAGGACGGTGGCGTCCAGGTGGCGCCACTCCTCGGGCCGGTCGTGCGGCACGGTGGCGTCCAGCAGGGCCTCGTCGGGTTCGCCGACCAGCCAGTAGACGCCGTCGCCGCCGGTCAGCACGAAGCCGTTGCCGCCTTGCCGCTTCTGCTCGGCGAGTGCCTGGAGCGCGGCGGGCAGCGGACCGGGGACCTCCTTGACCTTCCACTGGTCGCCGAGCTTCTCCAGCGCCTCGGCGACCGGCAGCCGGTAGAGCACGCGGTGGATGGCGCGGACCCGCAGGGGGTAGCGGGCGGTGTCCACGAGGAGCACCAGACCGCGGTCCCAGGGGCTGCGCGGCAGGTGGCGGTGCTCGCGCTGGAGGCGCAGGTACATCTCCCAGCGGTGGTGGCCGTCGGCGATCAGCGCCCGGCAGGTGGCGAGGTCGCGGCTGATCTCGGCGAGGTCGGCCGGATCGGTGACGGCCCACAGGCGGTGGTGGGTGCCGTCGCTGGTGGCGGTGGAGAGCAGCGGTTCGCCCTCGACGGTCCGCTCGATCACGCCGGAGGCGCCGCCGTCGCCGCGGTAGGTGAGCAGCAGCGGTTCGAGGTTGGCCCGGGTGGTGCGCATCAGGCCGACCCGGTCGGCGACCGGCCGGGGCATCACGTCCTCGTGGGGGAGGACGACGCCGGCCTCGCGACCGCTCACCGCGAGGGCGCCGATCAGGCCGCGCTGGAGCAGTTCGGGGGAGTCGGCGGTGGCGGGCACCCGCTGCTCGTAGACGTAGATCGCGGGGTCCGGGTCGGCGGCGAGGGTGCCTTCGCGCTGCCAGGCGGCGAGCAGCCGCGCGGCGTGCCGGTAGCGGGTGTCGCGGTCGGGGCGGTCGCCGGCGTCCTCGGGCTCGGGCCTGGGCAGGATCAGCCGGACCACGTTGTGCGGGTCGGCGGTCTCCAGGTCGAGCCGGCGGCCCGGGTCGACGACGTCGTACGGCGGGGACATCACCGCGGCCAGGGCGCCGACCCGGTCGGGGACGTAGCGCAGGCCGCGGAAGGGGGACAGGGACAGGCCGGCGGTGGCGACGTGCCCGGGGTCACCGGGGCCGCCCTCGGGAGTCTCGACTCCGTCTTCTGCACTGGGTGTGCTCATTCTGGGCATCGTAACCGGGTACGCGTTGTTGAGAGATCGGAATACCCGCGTCGACCTGTGGGGCGGGTGCGCGACCGAGGGCGAGGTACGGCATGGACGACGGGCAGGAACGGGTGGACGGCGGTGGCCCGGCCGGGTCGGGCGGGCCGGCCGGTGCCATCGGCGGGGGCGCCCCGTCCGACGGCGGCGGCCCGGGCGGCGGGGTGCCGTCGCAGAGCAGGTCAGGCGAGCCGGCCGGGGACGTCTACGACTGGTTCCGCCGGGGTGCGCGGCTGCTCGCGCAGGGGCATCCGGCGGCGGCCGAGCAGCTGCTGAGCCGGGCGGTGGAAGCGGAGCCGCACTCGCGCAGCATCCGGGAGACGCTGGCCCGGGCCCAGTTCGACGCGGGTTCGTACGCGGCGGCGCTGGAGAACTTCCGGGCGGTGGCGCTGGCCGACCCGGCGGACGACTACGCTCAGTTCGGGTGGGGGGTCGCGGCGGCCCGGCTGGGCGACTTCGAGACCTCCGCCGAACACCTGGCGCTCGCCGTGGCGATGCGGCCGGAGACCGACCACTACCGGGCGGCGCTTCGGCAGACCCGGGCGACGCTGGCGGCCCGTGCCGGCGCGTACGGCCCGCTGCTGCCCGGGGCACCCGGGTACCTGGCGCCGCCGCCCGGCGCCGAGGGCCCGGCCGGGGCAGGACCGGACGGCGTCGACGGCGACGTCTGACCGGCGCCGGTGCCCACCAGGACGGGCGGCCCACGGACGGTGTCCGCCCGGCGGGCGCGTCGCCGCACGGCGCGGTGCGGCGGCCAGGTGGGACGACGAACGACGTGACCGACGACGCAGTGAATGAGGTAGCGCAGCCATGACCGAGACGGCCACCCCCGTGCGACGGACCGCCCCCGGCGGCAGCGAGCGTCCGCTCACCGAGGCCTACGACACGGCGCTGCTGGACCTGGACGGGGTGGTCTACGCGGGCGCGCACGCGATCGAGCACGCCGCGGGCGCGCTGGAGGCCGCCCGGACCGCCGGGATGCGGCTCGCCTACGTCACCAACAACGCCTCCCGCCCGCCGCGGGTGGTGGCCGAGCACCTGACCGAGCTGGGCGTGCCGGCCGAGCCGGCGGACGTGATCAACTCCGCCCAGGCGGCCGCCCGGGTGGTCGCCGAGAAGGTCCCGGCCGGCGCGAAGGTCCTGGTCGTGGGCGGTCTCGGGCTGGAGGAGGCGCTTGCCGAAATGGGGCTGGTCCCGGTCCGTTCGCTGGCCGACGGGCCGCTCGCGGTGGTCCAGGGCTTCGACCCCTCGGTGGGCTGGAAGGACCTGGCGGAGGCCTCGTACGCCGTGCAGAGCGGGCTGCCGTGGGTGGCGTCCAACCTCGACCTCACCGTGCCCCGGGCGCGCGGCATCGCGCCGGGCAACGGCACCCTGGTGGCGGCGGTGCGGGCGGCGACCGGGGTGGAGCCGGAGGTGGCGGGCAAGCCGCTGCCGCCGATGCACCGGGAGACCGTGCTGCGCACCGGCGCGAAGCGCCCGCTGGTGGTCGGCGACCGGCTGGACACCGACATCGAGGGCGCGTTCAACGGCGGGGTGGACAGTCTGCTGGTCTTCACCGGGGTGACCACCCCCGAGCTGCTGCTGGCTGCCCCGGTCGAGCACCGGCCGACCTACCTGGCGGCGGACCTGCGCGGACTGCTGGTCCCGCACGCGGCGGTGACGGCCGAGGACGGCGGCTTCGCCTGTGGCGGCCGGGTCGCGGCCGTCGAGGGCGGCACGCTGCGGCTGACCGGGGCCGGTGACCGCTGGGACGGGCTGCGCGCGCTGTGCGCGGCGGCGTGGACGGCCCTGGACGCGGGCGGCGAACCGGTGGACGGGCGGAAGGCGCTGGCCGAGCTGGGCTTCTGAGTTCCGGGGGCCGCCGACCGGCGGCGGCCTTGTCCGGCCGTGCGGTCCGGCCGTGCGGTCCGGCCGTCCGGTTCGGGCCGTCCGGTTCGGCCGGTCGGGTTCGGCGGTCCCGGATCGGTGCACGGTTCGGCCCGTCGGGTTCGGGCCGCCCGGTTCAGAACAGGGTGCGCAGCCGCAGCAGGTCGCGGAAGCCGGCCTCCAGCCGGACCCGGCCGCTCGCCCAGGCGGAGGCGAAGTTGAGCCGGCCGCCGACCAGTGCGACCAGGTCGTCGCTGCTCATGGTGAGCCGGATCTCGGACTTCGCGGAGGGCGGGCCGGGCGTGGTGACCACGTCCTGGATCCGGCCGTCGCGCAGCCGTCCGGTGAAGGTCAGGTCGAGGTCGGTGATCCGGCAGCTGAGCGAGCGGTCGAGGGCCGCGGCCTTGCGGACGTCGCCGGTGGACTTCGACATGTTCCGGCTGAGCTGTTCCAGGGCCTCCCGGCACTCCTCGGCGTTCGCCATCGGCGGCGGCTCCCTCCCCCGGTCGCTACGGTGCTGACTGCGGGCCACGGTACCTCAGCGGGGTTTTGGCGGTAGCGTCGTCCGTGGGGTGCCCGGAACGGCCCGGGTACTGAGCGCGACGGAGCGACGCGCGTAGGCGATTGGGAGGCACCCGGATGCTGCCGAGGACGGTTCGGGGAGTGGTGGAGACCGCGGCCGGGGTGGCCGAGGAGGTCGGCAAGAGGGTCGTCGTGACGGCGGCCTCGATCCTGGAGCGGGCGGGGGTCGACGTCACCGAGGTCGAGCGCCGCCTGGGCGGGGAGTTCCCGCCGTCGGCGAAGACGCTGCAGACGCTGGCGGAGGAGGCGGTCACCGCCGGGCTGGCCGGGGTCGACCTGGCGGTCGGGGTGGCGCGCAACGAGGCGGAGAAGGTCTTCGAGAAGGTCGGCGACCAGGTCACCAAGGTCGGCGTGGTGCTGGCATACCTGGAGAGCAAGCTACGCGAGGTCGAGGAGGAGACTCCGGCGGCGAAGCCCGGCGGAGATCGGTACGGCGCGGAGGAGCCGGCTCCGGCGCCGCGGGCGGACGACCTGTTCGGGCGCGGCTGGGAGTACGAGGACGAGCGGTCGCAGGGGCGGCCGGTGGGCGAGCCGATAGTCGCCGAGCGGGTGGAGGTGGACGAGCCGGTCGAGGTCGACCCGCCGGTTCCGCCGGTGTCGCGGCCCTCCCCGGCAGCGCCGGACGGCCAGGAGCAGGACCGCGAGCCGAAGGCCGCACCGCGGAAGGCCGGCGCGCGCAAGACCCCGGCGGCGGGGAAGGCGCCCGGGGCCGAGCGGCCCGCCGCGAAGAAGAGCGCGGCCGAGCGGGCAGCGGCGAAGCGGACCGCGGCCGGGCAGCCCGCCGCTGAGAAGACCGCCGCTGAGAAGACCGCTGCCAGGAAGACCGGGGCCCGGAAGGCCGCCGCCAAGAAGACGACGACCGTCAAGAAGACCGCCGCCACGGAGCGGGCCGCCGCCGAGCGGGCCGCCGTGCCGCCGAAGGCGCCCGCGAAGCGTACGGCGACCAAGCGGACCACCGTCCGCAAGGCCACCAGCACGAAGAAGCCCGATGTCCGGGACGAGTGAACCGGCCGGTGCCGATGGGCCGGTCGGGGCGGTCGGGGCGGTCCCGCAGGTGGGGCCGCTCGGTGTCGGGCTGCTGCCCACCGGGCACCCCGCGGTGGACGCCGGACTGGCCCGGCTGGAGGCCCTGGACGGGGTCCCCGCCGAGGAGCACGTCGCGGTGTACGAAGATGTTCACCAGCGGCTCGCCGACACGCTGGCCGCGCTCGACCAGGAATGATCCGTAGGACCCGTAGGAGCTGAAACACCAGTGGCAGTGGCACGACGCCGACTCGACGCGGAGCTGGTCCGCCGCAAGCTGGCCCGGTCGCGTGAGCACGCGTCCGAGCTGATCGCGGCCGGCCGGGTGACCGTCGGCGGCACCACCGCGACCAAGCCGGCCACCCAGGTGGAGACCTCGGCAGCGGTCGTGGTGGCCAAGGACGAGAACGACCCCGACTACGTCTCGCGCGGCGGTCACAAGCTGGCCGGGGCGTTCGCCGCCTTCGTGCCGCAGGGCCTGGTGGTCGAGGGCCGCCGGGCGCTGGACGCGGGCGCGTCGACCGGCGGGTTCACCGACGTGCTGCTGCGCGCCGGTGCGGCCGGCGTGCTGGCGGTGGACGTCGGGTACGGGCAGCTCGCCTGGTCGCTGCAGAGCGACGAGCGGGTCACCGTGATGGACCGCACCAACGTGCGCGAGCTGACCCCGGAGCTGATCGGCGGCACCCTGGTGGACCTGGTGGTGGGCGACCTGTCGTTCATCTCGCTGGGTCTGGTGCTCCCCGCGCTCGCCTCTTGCGCGGCCGAGGACGCGGACCTGGTCCTGATGGTCAAGCCGCAGTTCGAGATCGGCAAGGAGCGGCTGGGCAGCGGTGGAGTGGTGCGCAGCCCGCAGCTGCGCGCCGAGATGGTGTGCCAGGTGGCCGGGCAGGCGTGGGAGCTCGGGCTGGGCGTGCGCGCCGTCACGGCGAGCCCCCTGCCGGGACCGTCCGGCAACGTGGAGTACTTCCTGTGGCTGCGCCGGGACGCCCCGCAGCTGGACCCCGCGGACGCGGACCGGGCCGTGGCGGAGGGGCCCCGATAGGGTGCTCAGCGGACGTCCGGCCCGGCATGCTGTATGGCGGGCGCACCCGGGCCGAAGGCGGCCCGGCAGGCGTTAGGGAGAGGGCAGCGGCATGAGCGACGAAGCACGTACGGTCTTCCTGATCGCGCACACCGGCCGGGAGGCGGCGCTGCGCAGCGTCGAGGGCCTGGTGCACGGGCTGCTGAAGGCCGGGCTCCGGATCAGACTGCTGGAGACCGAGGCGGTCGATCTGGACCTGCCGGACGGCGTCGAGAAGGTGGCCGAGGGCCCCGGGGCGGCGGACGGCTGCGAGCTGATCCTGGTGGCCGGCGGGGACGGGACGCTGCTGCGCGGGGCCGAGCTGGCGCGTTCGCACGGACTGCCGATGCTCGGGATCAACCTGGGCCGGGTGGGCTTCCTCGCCGAGGCCGAGCGGGACGACCTGGCGGTGGTGGTCGAGCGGGTGGTCGACGCCGACTACGAGGTCGAGGAGCGGATGACGATCGACGTCATCGTCCGCACCAACGGCGACGTGGTGCACGAGGACTGGGCGTTGAACGAGGCCTCGATCGAGAAGGCGGCCCGGGAGCGGATGCTGGAGGTGGTGACCGAGGTGGACGGTCGCCCGGTCTCCAACTTCGGCTGCGACGGCGTGGTGTGCGCGACGCCGACCGGGTCCACCGCGTACGCGTTCTCCGGCGGCGGGCCGGTGGTGTGGCCGGAGGTCGAGGCGCTGCTGATGGTGCCGATCTCGGCGCACGCGCTGTTCGCCCGCCCGCTGGTGACCTCGCCCGAGTCGGTGCTGGCCGTCGAGGTGCAGCCGAAGACCCCGCACGGCGTGCTCTGGTGCGACGGGCGGCGCTCGGTCGAACTGCCCGCCGGGGCACGGGTGGAGGTCCGCCGGGGACGGACCCCGGTGCGGCTGGCCAGACTGCACCGGGCGCCGTTCACCGACCGGCTGGTGGCCAAGTTCGCGCTGCCGGTGACGGGTTGGCGCGGACGGGCGGACCACCACTAGGAGTCTGATGAAGATCTTGGAAACGCGCCCGGCTTGCACCAGTTCGACCCGATTGACATTTACTGCCAATCCGGAGTGAATCGGGCACCCGGAGCAAGATCTTCAGGACACTCCCGGGCCCTGTCCGGACCTGTCCGGGGTGGAGCGGCCCGGCCGCCGGGGTGGTGTCAGACCGCCAGCGGCTGGGCCTCGTCGCCCGAGCCGAGCCGGCCGCCGGCCGCCGCGCGGGCGGCCACCGCAGCGAGGCGCTCGACGGCGGCCGGGACGGCCGGGGCGGGCACGGTGAGCGGTATCCGGATGTAGTGCTCGAACGCGCCGTCCGAGCCGAAGCGGTTGCCCGAGGCGATCCGCACCCCGTCGCGCTCCCCGACCGCCGCCAGGGCCGCGCCGGACAGGCCGCCGGTGGAGACCCAGAGTGCCAGCCCGCCGGTCGGCATCGGGAAGCTCCAGCCGGGCAGGTGCCCGGGCAGTGCGGCGGCGAAGGCGCGGGCGGTGGCGCGCAGCCGGTCCAGCTGGTGCGCCCGTACGGCGGGCAGCGGCTCGCCCAGCAGTTCGGCGGCGATCAGCTGGTCCAGCACCGGGGTGCCGACGTCGCTGTAGACGCGCTCGCCGGCCAGTCGGCGCACCAGTGCGGGTGCGGCCCGGACCCAGCCGATCCGCAGGCCGCCCCAGAGCAGTTTGCCGGCCGAGCCGACGGTGACCACCTGCGCGGCCCGGTCCAGCGCCGCCACCGGGCGCGGCAGCGGCTCGGACTCCGGTACGCCCCAGCCGAGTTCGGCGGTGGTCTCGTCGACCAGCACGACGCTCCCGGCGGCCCGGGCGGCGGCCAGCAGCTCGCGGCGCTGCTCCTCGTCGATCAGTGCGCCGGTCGGGTTGTGGAAGTCCGGGATCACGTAGGCGACCTTGGGCGCGGCGCCGCGCAGTACCCGCTGCCACTCGTCCCGGTCCCAGACGGGCCGAGGGGGCGCGGACGCGCCCTGCGGTCCGGGGCGGTGGGCGTACGGCACCGGGACCAGGCGCGCGCCGCACAGGCGCAGCGCCTGCAGGGTGTGCGCGTAGCTGGGCGCCTCGACGGCGACCCGGTCGCCGCGGCCGACCAGCACCCGCTGGACCAGGTGCAGGGCGCCCATCGCGCCGGTGGTGATCAGGACCTGGTCGGGGGTGGTGGGCAGCCCGCGCTCGGTGTAGCGGCGGGCGACGGCCTCGCGCAGCGCCGGGACGCCGGTGGGGTAGTGGCCGTGGCCGGAGGCGTAGTACGGCAGCTGTTCGACCGCCCGGGCGGCGGTGGTGCCCAGCCAGGGCTGCGGGGCGGGCAGGGCGGCGACGCCGAGGTCCAGGGTGTGGCCCTGCTCGTCCGGCGGGACGGGGTGCAGGGCGTCGCCGGGCGGAGGGGCGCCCTCGGGCAGGGCGGTCCAGCTGCCCGCGCCGCGCCGACTGCGCAGGTAGCCGTCCCCGCGCAGGGTCTCGTACGCGGTGGCGACGGTGGTGCGGCTCAGCTCCAGGGCGGTGGCCAGCTCGCGTTCGGCGGGCAGCCGGGCCCCGACCGGCAGCCGGCCCTCGGTGACCAGCTGCCGGATCTGCCCGGCCAGGGTGCGGTACGCGGGGCGGCGGGCGCCGGCGGGCCCGGGCAGCCGGGCGGTGGTGAGCAGTCGGGCCAGCGCGGGCGGGGTGACGGTGGTGTGCCAGTCGGCCATGGCGATCAGTCCACTTGCTCGGAATTGGCCCTGGAGCGGGTCGTATTGGCCTGGCCATCATGACAGGGCGGCCGTACCGGCCGCCACCTCCGGGCCGACCGGGGTGCAGCACCACCGCAGGAGCACCATGGCCACCACGACCACGACCACGACCACGACCACCCGGATCCCGCCGGAGTCCGCACCGGCCGTATCGGCGGCGGCCGCCTCCGCACCCGGTGCGGGAACCCCCGCCGCCGGAGCCCCCTCCGTCGCGGTCCGCCTCCTCGGCGACACCCACGGCCTGGGCCGCCGGATCCCGCAGCTGTTCGTCGGGCTGACCCTGTACGGCACGAGCATGGCGCTGATGCTCCGCTCCGGCCTCGGCCTCGACCCCTGGGACGTCCTGCACCAGGGCCTGCAACGCAGCATCGGCCTCTCGGTCGGCGCCTGGGTGACCGTCTGCGGCGCCCTGGTGCTGCTGCTGTGGATACCGCTGCGCCAGCGACCGGGGCTGGGCACGGTCGCGAACGTGCTGGTGATCGGCGCGGCCATGGACCTCACACTGCGGATCGTCGGCGGTTTCGAGGCGCTGCCCGCCCGGATCGCCGTGATGGCCGCCGCGATCGTGCTCAACGGTTTGGCCAGTGGCCTCTACATCGGTGCCCGCCTCGGCCCCGGCCCGCGCGACGGTCTGATGACCGGCCTGCACCGGCGCACCGGCCGCTCGTTGCGGCTGATCCGCACCGGCATCGAACTGACCGTCCTGGCCGTCGGCCTCGTGCTGGGCGGCACCGCCGGGGTCGGCACGGTCGCGTACGCGCTGGCCATCGGGCCGCTGGTGCAGGTCTTCCTGCCCTGGTGCACCGCGCCGGAACCTGCGCGAAACCCCCGAAAGGAATGAACTTCGAGGCACGGAGTTGCCGCGCGCCGTTGTCGCTCGTCGCGCGCCGGGGGCGGAACCTCGTAAGGTCGTCTCCGTGTTGGACGAGATGCGGATACGGGATCTTGGGGTCATCGACGACGCGGTGGTGGAACTCGCCCCCGGGTTCACCGCCGTGACCGGTGAGACCGGCGCAGGCAAGACCATGGTCGTCACCAGCCTCGGCCTGCTGCTCGGCGGGCGCGCCGACCCCGGCCTGGTGCGCAACGGCACCGGACGCGCCGTCGTCGAGGGCCGGCTGGAGCTGCCCGCCGATTCCCCGGTGGCGGCCCGGGCCGTCGAGGCCGGGGCCGAACTGGACGACGGGGCCCTGCTGATCAGCCGGACCGTCTCCGCCGAGGGCCGCTCCCGGGCGTACGTCGGCGGACGGGCCGTGCCGGTCGGGCTGCTCGCCGAACTCGGCGAGGACCTGATCGCCGTGCACGGCCAGACCGACCAGCAACGGCTGCTGCGCCCGGCCCGCCAGCGCGGCGCGCTGGACCGGTACGCGGGCGAGGCGGTGGCCGAGCCGCTGGCCCGCTACCGGGAGACCTACCGCACCCTGCGCGAGGTCTCCGCGACCCTGGAGGAACTGACCACCCGGGCCCGCGAGCGCGCCCAGGAGGCCGACCTGCTGCGCTTCGGCCTGGACGAGATCGCCGCCGCCGAGCCGGTGGCCGGCGAGGACGTCGAACTCGCCGCCGAAGCCGAGCGGCTCGGCCATGCCGACGCGCTGTCCTCCGCCGCGACCCTCGCGCACGCCGCGCTGGCCGGGGACCCGGCCGACCCGGAGGCCCTGGACGCGGGCACCCTGCTCGCGCAGTCCCGCCGCGCCCTGGACGCCGTGCGCCACCACGACGAGCGCCTGGCCGCCCTTGCCGACCGCCTCAACGAGGTCGGCTACCTGCTCGCCGACGTGGCCGGCGACCTGGCCGGCTACGCCGACGACCTGGACGCCGACCCGGTGCGCCTGGCCGCCGTCGAGGACCGCCGGGCCGTGCTGGCCCAGCTGCTGCGCAAGTACGGCGGCGAGGAGAACACCCTCGCCGAGGTGATCGCCTGGGCCGAGGACGGCGCCGTACGGCTCACCGAACTCGACGGCGACGACGACCGGATCGACGAACTCGGCGCCCGCGAGACCGAGCTGCGCGCCGAACTGGCCGAGCTGGCCGCCGAGGTGTCGGACGCCCGGCAGGCCGCGGCCGGCCGGTTCGCCGGGGCCGTCTCCGCCGAACTCGCCGAACTGGCCATGCCGCACGCCCGGGTGACCTTCTCGATCAGCCAGGTCGACGACCTGGCCGGGATCGAGGTCGGCGGCCGCACCGTCGCGTACGGCCCGCACGGCGTGGACGAGGTCGAGGTGCTGCTCGCCCCGCACCCGGGCGCGCAGCCCCGCCCGATCGCCAAGGGCGCCTCCGGCGGTGAGCTGTCCCGCGTGATGCTCGCCGTCGAGGTGGTCTTCGCGGGCGCGGACCCCGTCCCGACGTACCTGTTCGACGAGGTGGACGCGGGCGTCGGCGGCAAGGCCGCGGTCGAGATCGGCCGCCGGCTCGCCAAACTGGCCGAGTCCGCCCAGGTCGTGGTGGTCACCCACCTCCCGCAGGTCGCCGCGTTCGCGGACCGCCACCTGGTGGTGGAGAAGACCCACGACGGCACCGTGACCCGCAGTGGTGTCAAGGTGCTGAACGACGAGGAGCGGGTGCGCGAACTCTCCCGGATGCTGGCCGGCCTGGAGGACTCGGAGCTGGGCCGCGCCCACGCCGAGGAGCTGCTGGCCGCCGCCCGGGCCCCGCGCCACCGGTAGCCGGCGGCGGCGGCCCCCGCGGACCGTCGGCGACGCGCCCCGGTGGCGCCGACTGTCCAAGAGGGCCGCCGACCTGGCATGGTGGCCGCTGGACACTGGCTTCCCAGCCCCGAGCGCCGCCGGGCGGGCAATCCTCGCGAAGCGGCGCGCGAACCTGATCGAGTCGGATGCGAGACGACGTGGACCATTCCGCCGCCCGGGCCACCGCGGCCGCCCCGGAACCGGGGCAGCTGCACGTGGTACTCGTCCTGGCCGCCAGCACCGGCGGCATCGGTGCGCACGTGCACTCCCTGGCCCAGGGCCTGGTCGCGCACGGGGTGATCGTCACGGTCTGCGCACCGGCCGGCACGGACGCGCTGTTCGGCTTCTCCCGCACGGGCGCCAGGGTCCATACCGTCGACATCACCCCCACCGCGGGTGCCCGCAGCGACGCCACCGCGATCGGCGAGCTGCGCCGGGCCTTCACCGGCGCCGACGTGGTGCACGCCCACGGGCTGCGCGCCGGGCTGCTCTCCGACCTCGCGCTGCGCACCGCCGGCCGCTTCCCGGGCCTGCGCCCGGAGACCCCGCTGGTCGTCACCTCGCACCACGCGCTGCTGGCCACCGGCATGGAGCGCCGCCTGCAGCGGCTGATGGAACGCCGGGTCGCGCGCGCCGCCGACCTGGTCCTCGGCGCCTCCTCCGACCTGGTCGCCCGGGCCCGCGAGCTGGGCGCCACCGACGCCCGGCTGGGCCCGGTGGCCGCCCCGCCGATGCCCGAGGGCCGACTCGGCCGGGCCGAGGCACGCGCCGCGCTGCTCGGCGGCGGACCGGACCGTCCGCTGGTGCTGGCGATCGGCCGGCTCGTCCCGCAGAAGGCCTTCGGGCTGCTGCTGGACGCCGCCCGGGAGCTGTCCGTGCTGGACCCGCAGCCGCTGGTGCTGCTGGCCGGGGACGGACCGGAGGCGGGCGCGCTGCGGGACCGGGTGGCCGCCGAGAAGCTGCCGGTGCGCCTGCTCGGCTACCGCACCGACGTGCCCGACCTGCTGGCCGCCGCCGACGTGGTGGTGGTCCCCAGCCGCTGGGAGGCCCGCTCGTTGGTGGTGCAGGAGGCGATGCGGGCCGGCGTGCCGGTGGTCTCCACCGCCGTCGGCGGCATCCCCGAACTGGTCGGAGACGCCGCCGTGCTGGTGGCCGCCGGTGACCCGGCCGCGCTCGGCGGCGCGGTGCGCGCGCTGCTGGCCGACCCGGACCGCCGCGGGCGGCTGGCGGCGGCCGGCCGGCAGCAGGCCGAGACCTGGCCGGACGAGGCCGCCACCGTCGCCCAGGTGCTCAGCACCTACGACGAGCTGGTGCAGCGCAGCTGAGGTCTCCGTCCCGGCCGCTGGGACCGGCGGCCGGGACCGGCGCCCGTCAGACGGTGGCCTGCTCGACCCGGTCGGCGGCCGGGCCGTCCGGCTGGGCGGACAGGTAGGCGGCGCCGCAGGCGGTCAGCCGCAGCGCGGTGTCGATCAGCGGGACGTGGCTGAAGGCCTGGGGGAAGTTGCCGACCTGGCGCTTGAGCCGCGGGTCCCATTCCTCGGCGAGCAGGCCGAGGTCGTTGCGCAGCGAGAGCAGCCGGTCGAACAGGTCGCGGGCCTCCTGCACCCGGCCGATCATGGCGAGGTCGTCGGCCAGCCAGAACGAGCAGGCCAGGAAGGCGCCCTCGTGACCGGACAGGCCGTCGACGTTGTTGCCGCTCTCGTCGTGGGTCGGGTACCGCAGTACGAAGCCGTCCTCGGTGGACAGTTCGCGCTGGATCGCCTCGATCGTGCCGATCACACGCTTGTCGTCCGGCGGGAGGAAGCCGACCTGGGGGATGAGCAGCAGCGAGGCGTCCAGTTCCCTGCCGCCGTAGTACTGGGTGAAGGTGTTGCGCTCCGGGTCGTAGCCGCGCTCGCAGACGTCCCGGTGGATGGTGTCGCGCAGCTCGCGCCAGCGCTCCAAGTGGCCGTCGTCGGGGGCGTCCTCGGGGGTCTGCTCCAGCAGCTTGATGGTGCGGTCGACGGCGACCCAGGCCATCACCTTGGAGTGGACGAAGTGCCGGCGCGGGCCGCGCACCTCCCAGATGCCCTCGTCCGGCTCCTGCCAGTGCTCCTCCAGGTAGTCGATCAGGCGCAGCTGGAGGTGGTGGGCGTGGTCGTTGCGGACCAGGCCGGTCATGTGGGCCAGGTGCAGGGCCTCCACCACCTCGCCGTACACGTCGAGTTGGAGCTGCCCGGCGGCGCCGTTGCCGACCCGGACGGGCTGCGAGCCCTCGTAGCCGGGCAGCCAGTCCAGCGAGGACTCGGTGAGTTCGCGCTCGCCCGCGATGCCGTACATGATCTGCAGGTTCTCCGGGTCGCCGGCGACGGCCCGCAGCAGCCACTCGCGCCAGGCGCGCGCCTCCTCGCGGTAGCCGGTGCGCAGCAGGGAGGAGAGGGTGATCGCGGCGTCGCGCAGCCAGGTGTAGCGGTAGTCCCAGTTGCGCTCGCCGCCGATGTCCTCGGGCAGCGAGGTGGTGGGGGCGGCGACGATGCCGCCGGTGGGGGCGTAGGTGAGGCCCTTGAGGGTGATCAGGGAGCGGACCACGGCCTCCCGGTAGGGACCCTGGTAGGTGCACTGGTCGGCCCACTCGTGCCAGAAGTCGGCGGTGGCGTCGAGCATCCCCTCGGCGTCCGGGGCCTTGGGCGCCTCCAGGTGGGAGGCCTGCCAGGTGAGGGCGAAGGCGATCCGCTCGCCGGCGTCGACGGTGAAGTCGGCGTAGGTGGTGAGGTTGCGGCCGTACGTCTCGGAGACGCCGTCCAGCCAGACCGAGTCCGGGCCGGCCATGGCGACGGTGCGGTGGGTGCCGTCGGCCTGCTCGACGCGGTGCACCCAGGGCACGATGCGGCCGTAGGAGAAGCGCATCCGCAGCGCCGAGCGCATCCGGACCCGGCCGGCCACGCCCTCGACGATCCGGATCACCTGGGGGACGGCGTCCTTGCCGGCCAGCGGGCGCGGCGGCATGAAGTCGATGACCCGGACGGTGCCGCCCTGGGCGTCCCACTCCTGTTCCAGGATCAGCGAGTCGCCCCGGTAGCGGCGGCGGTCGGCGGGCACGGCGGGGGCGGCGGCGGTGGGCGGGGGCACGCGCAGGTCCGCGGTGTCGGCGAGGCGGACCCGGCCCGCGCTGCCGGGGGCCGTGGCGGTGGCGGGGGCGGGGACCTCGGTCAGGACGGCTTCGGCCGGGCCGATCCGCCAGAAACCGTGTTCATCGGTGCCGAGCAGACCGGCGAACACGGCCGGCGAGTCGAAGCGGGGCAGGCAGAGCCAGTCCACCGCCCCGTCCCTGCTGACCAGGGCAGCGGTCTGCATGTCCCCGATGAGTGCGTAGTCCTCGATACGGCCGGCCACGTGGATCTCCAGTTCGCAATGTGGTCAGGGCATCGGCGAGACGGGGGAGCGAGCGGTCTGCGGGGCCGGAGGTCCACCCCGGGACGTCCGGCCCGCCGGGGGGTGGTGGCAGGCCTTGCTGGAGTGTCCGCGCGGGGCTCGGTCGAGCCCCTGGAGTGGGTGGGGAGGAGCTGGAATTACGGGGAGGTCCGGTCGCGCATCGGGGACCGGGAGTGTCCTGACCTCCCACGCCCTCCGCGTGCTCGTGCTGTCGGCGATGCGTCCGAGCAGCTTACGACGGACGAAAGGGGCGAAGCACGCGGGCGCCGCCCGGAGTGGCGCCGCAATTCGGCGGAAATGCCGTGCATCGCGGGGGCGTGGCGCAGGATGGTCCGGAAGGATCACCTCCGGGTGGTCTTTACGGAGCAGCCGGTATGACCCGGACGGAAACCGCGGGCTGGCCCGGTCCGACCGGTGGTGCGACGGGTGTGACACCTGCGGCGGATGATGCGCCGGTGGTGCGCCCCGCGTGCGCCCCCGAGGCTGCGCGCGCGGCCCGAACGGCGTCCCGGTCGGGTCACTGTTACCCTGGTATCCCGTGGACCGGCGGGATCAAACGCCCCGGACCAGCCGAACCGGCGACCCTTCGAGCGCAGTGCTCCGCACCTGCCTCCGTCGCCCGGCGACCCCCGAGACTCCCGCCCACGTCTTCTTCGACACGCGACCCACGGGAGCCCCCTCTTGGCACAGCCCCATTCCGGCAAGGCAGCGAACGGCCGAGCCGTGACGACCAAGCACCTCTTCGTCACCGGGGGTGTCGCCTCTTCGCTCGGCAAGGGCCTCACCGCCTCCAGCCTCGGAGCGCTGCTCAAGGCCCGCGGCCTGCGCGTGACGATGCAGAAGCTCGACCCGTACCTGAACGTGGACCCGGGCACGATGAACCCGTTCCAGCACGGTGAGGTGTTCGTCACCGACGACGGCGCCGAGACCGACCTGGACATCGGCCACTACGAGCGGTTCCTCGACACCAACCTGCACGGCTCGGCGAACGTCACCACCGGCCAGGTGTACTCGACCGTCATCGCCAAGGAGCGCCGCGGCGAGTACCTGGGCGACACCGTCCAGGTCATCCCGCACATCACCAACGAGATCAAGTCCCGGATCCGCCGGATGGCGACCGAGGACGTCGACGTGGTGATCACCGAGGTCGGCGGCACCGTCGGCGACATCGAGTCGCTGCCGTTCCTGGAGGCCGTCCGCCAGGTCCGCCACGAGGTCGGCCGGGACAACGTGTTCTTCGTGCACGTCTCCCTGCTGCCGTACATCGGCCCCTCGGGCGAGCTCAAGACCAAGCCCACCCAGCACTCCGTAGCCGCGCTGCGCAACATCGGCATCCAGCCGGACGCCATCGTGCTGCGCGCCGACCGCGAGGTCCCGCAGGCGATCAAGCGCAAGATCTCGCTGATGTGCGACGTGGACGAGGAGGCCGTGGTCGCGGCCATCGACGCCAAGTCGATCTACGACATCCCCAAGGTGCTGCACGGCGAGGGCCTGGACGCGTACGTGGTGCGCCGCCTGGACCTGCCGTTCCGCGACGTCGACTGGACCACCTGGGACGACCTGCTGCGCCGCGTCCACGAGCCGCAGCACATCGTCAAGGTCGCCCTGGTCGGCAAGTACATCGACCTGCCGGACGCCTACCTGTCGGTGACCGAGGCGCTGCGCGCGGGCGGCTTCGCCAACAACGCCCGGGTCGAGATCAAGTGGGTCACCTCGGACGACTGCGAGACGCCCGAGGGCGCCCGCGAGCAGCTCGGCGACGTGGACGCGATCTGCATCCCCGGCGGATTCGGCGACCGCGGCGTCAACGGCAAGGTCGGCGCGATCACCTTCGCCCGCGAGAACAAGGTCCCGCTGCTGGGCCTGTGCCTGGGCCTGCAGTGCGTGGTCATCGAGGCGGCCCGCAACCTGGCCGGCCTGCCCGAGGCCAACTCCACCGAGTTCGACGCCGCCGCCAAGCACCCGGTCGTCTCCACGATGGCCGAGCAGCTGGCCATCGTCGACGGCAAGGGCGACCTGGGCGGCACCATGCGCCTGGGCCTGTACCCGGCCAAGCTCGCCGAGGGCTCGATCGTCCGCGAGGTCTACGCCGGCGAGCAGTACGTCGAGGAGCGCCACCGCCACCGCTACGAGGTCAACAACGCCTACCGCGCGGACCTGGAGAAGACCGGCCTGCAGTTCTCCGGCCTCTCCCCCAAGGGCGACCTGGTCGAGTACGTCGAGTACCCGCGCGAGGTGCACCCCTACCTGGTGGCCACCCAGGCCCACCCGGAACTGAAGTCCCGGCCGACCCGCCCGCACCCGCTGTTCGCGGGCCTGGTCAAGGCCGCCATCGAGATCAAGACCGCGGCCTCCGAGTAGTTTTCCCCTCTCGGCCTCGGTCGTTCACCGGACGGCGGCCCCGCGATTCCCGCGGGGCCGCCGTCCGGCGTTAGATTGTGTCGTACTGACGAAAAGGGGAGAGCAATGGACGAGCAGAGCGACCGGGTGATCACCGACGTGGCCGAGGAATGGGAGGTCCGGGCGACCGGAACGCCGTTCCAGGGCAAGGTCACCGGCGTGCGCAGCGAGGAGGTCCGGATGCCCGACGGCAGCTGGGCCCGCCGCGACTACCAGACCCACCCGGGCTCGGTCTCGGTGCTCGCCCTGGACGACGAGCAGCGCGTGCTGATCCTGCGCCAGTACCGCCACCCCGTGCGCCAGCGGCTCTGGGAGCTGCCGGCCGGCCTGCTCGACGTCCCCGGCGAGAACCCGTGGCACGCCGCCCAGCGCGAGCTCTACGAGGAGGCGCACTGCAAGGCCGGTACCTGGCGGATCCTCGCCGACTACTACACCTCCCCGGGCGGCACCGACGAGGCGCTGCGGATGTTCCTCGCCACCGACCTGTCGCCGGCCGAGGGGGAGCGCTACGCCGCCGAGGGCGAGGAGCAGGAGATCGAGGTCGCCTGGGTGCCGGTGCCGGAGCTGATCCGGCTGATCCAGGCCGGGAAGCTGCACAACCCGACCCTCGTCACCGGCACCCTCGCCGTGCACGCCGCGCTCACCGGCCCGGACGGGCCGGACGCGCTGCGCCCGGCGGACTCGCCCTGGCCGGCCCGGCCCTTCGAGGCGTGAACGAACCTCCCGGTTGATTCGCCCGGGTGATTTGCCGGTTCGTACGACCGGATGTCACCTCGGACGAGCCGGACGGTCGAACTACGCTTCGCAGACAGGGCGCCCGTCCCGGGCCGCCTCCGCTGAGCACCGGGCGCCCGGTCCGGATGCCGAGCGCCGGATGCCGAGCGCCGGATGCCGAGCGCGGCATGACGTCGGGAGTGGCACGGGTGGCGAGGAAGACGGCGACGATGGACCCCGGACCCGACGCGCCCGCCGGCGCCGTCCCGGGCCTGGACCGGCTCCCGGCCGGGCCCACGCTGTTCGTCGGGCGGCGCGCCGAACTCGCCGCGCTGCGGGCGGCCGCCGCCCGCCCGGCGAGCGGCCGCTGCCCGGTCCTGGTGCTGGCCGGGCGCCCCGGCTCCGGCCGGACCACCCTGGCCGCCCGCTTCGCCCGCACCGTCGCGGCCGACTACCCGGACGGCGTCCTGTTCGCCCGGCTGTCCGCCCCGGACGGCGGGCGGGTGCCGCCCGCGCGGGCCGCGCGCCTACTGCTGGAGCAACTCGACCCGGACTCGGCCGTGCCGCTGCCCGGGGCGGTCGAGGACGGCCGGGACGAGCCGGGCTGCGTCGCGCTGCGCGAGGCGCTCGCGGGACTGCGGGTGCTGCTCGTCCTGGATGACGTGCGCGACGCCGGACAGGTGTGGCCGCTGCTCGCCGACGAACCCGGCTGCCTGGTGCTCGCCACCACCGCCGGGCCGCTCACCGGCATCGAGGACATCGACCCGGTGATCCTCGGCGGGCTGGACCGGACGGCCTCCGGCGAACTGCTGGCCGACCTGGTCGGCGGCACCCGGATCTCCTGCGACCCGGTCGGCGCCGCCGACCTCGCCGAGGCCTGCGCCGCCCGGCCGGCCGCGCTGCGGCTGATGGCGGGGTGGTTGCGCGGAAACGCGAAGACCGCGGTCACCGACGCGGCGCGCGAGCTCACCCGGGTGGTGGGGGAGGGGACGGCCCCCGCGGCGGGGGGCGCCTCGGGCACCAAGGGCGCTGTGACCGACGCCTCGAACGGCACGTCGAAGGGCATGTCGAAGGACGGCTTGAAGAAGGGGACGGAGGCGTCGGCCGTGGGGCGGGCCGCTCCGTCGGCGAAGCCGTCGAAGGACGCGCCGGGGAAGACACGGGAGCAGGCGCCGGGGAACGTGTCGAGGAACACGTCGAGGGGCGTTCCGGCTGACGCCCCCGGGAGCGCGCCGGAGAAGAAGGGGGAGGAGCGCGGGACCGCGCCCGGCGTGGAGTCGGCGGGCGATCCGGCGGCCTGGGTGAAGCCCGGACCGGAGCCGGCCGAGCCGGTGCCCGTCCCCGACAACGACCCGCTGCTCGGTGCGTTCACCCTGCTGTACCGGGGTCTGCCGGCCGCCCAGGCGAGGATGCTGCGGACCCTCACCCTGGCCCCGGCGCAGACCGCCGACCCGCGCACCGCCTCCGCCCTGGTCGGCTGCCCGGTGCCGGACGCGGCCGCGACCCTGGCCGCGCTGGCCGAGTGGGAACTGCTCGGCGAGGAGGCGCCGACCGCCGACGGCACCCCGCGCTACCGGGTGCCCGGGCGGCTCTACCCCCGGCTGGTCCGGCTGCGCGAGCAGGAGGACCGGCCCGCCGAGACCGAACTCGCCCGGGCCCGGCTGCTGGAGCGGCTGGTCCGGCTCACCGAGGCGGCCCGCGCGCAGCTCGACCCGTCGGATACCCCCGCTCCCGATCCGCTGCCGGCCGTGCTGCGGCTGCGCTCGGCCGAGCACGCCCGCGGGTGGCTGCTCGGCGAACGGGAACTGCTGCTCGGCGCGGTGGCCGACGCGATCGGCCAGGGCGACCTGGACGGCTCGGCCGGGCGGCTGGTCACCGCCCTGCTGCGGGCGCTGCCGTTGACCGGCGTCGCCGCTCCCGCCGACCTCTACCGGCTCCACGAACTGGTGCTGACCGTCGCCGAGCGCAACGGCCGGCCCCGCCGGGCCTCGGCCGCACTGCTCAACCTCGGCGACCTGCAGGTCTCGGCGGGCCGCTGGGAGCAGGCCGCCATGCACTACCGGGCCGCCCTGGAGCACGCCCGGAAGGCCGACGACGAACCCCTCTGCGCGCGCGCCCTGGAGGGCGCGGCCGGTTGCCACCGGGCGCTCGGCGACGCGGTGCGCGCCGCCGACTGGTACGGACGGGCGCTCGGCCTGCGGCAGTCGCTCGGGGACCACGCGGCCGAGGCCCGGCTGCTGACCCGGGTGGCCGAGGCGCACACCGCCCAGCGCCGCTTCGACGAGGCGGACCGGGAGTACCGGGCGGCCCTCGCGGTGCTGCGCAGGCTCGGCGACGAACGCGCCCGGGAAGCCGTCGGGGCGGCCCTCGCGGACCTGCGGGAACGGGTCGACGCCGGGTGGTGATGGGCCTTTCGGAGGTATTGTCGAAGATGCCCGGTTAGGACGTCTTTGGCGGGTAAGTCGCAGGGGAAGCCTACGAACCTGCCAATGTGTGCGGGAAATTTATTCACTTTGGAAGGCTGACACGCCGACTGGGCTTCATTACACTCGGACCTAGTCGCGCAGCGATCCCCGCCCCGGGCTGCCCGGAGGCTTCCCCACGTGCGCGTCGCCCACCGGTTTTCGCCGGTCGGGACCCCCATGGCAAGAGGACGTGTTCAGTCGTGAAGGTCGGCATCCCCCGCGAGGTCAAGAACCACGAGTACCGCGTGGCCATCACGCCCGCCGGCGTGCATGAGCTGGTCCGCAACGGACACGAGGTCTACATCGAGGACAACGCCGGTCTCGGCTCCTCGATCCCCAACGAGGAGTACGTGGCCGCCGGCGCCTCCATCCTCCCCACCGCCGACGAGGTGTGGGCCACCGCCGACCTCCTGCTGAAGGTCAAGGAGCCCATCGCCTCCGAGTACCACCGGCTGCGCAAGGGCCAGACCGTCTTCACGTACCTGCACCTGGCGGCCGACCGGGCCGGCACCGACGCCCTGATCGCCTCGGGCACCACCGCCATCGCGTACGAGACCGTGCAGCAGGCCAACGGCGCGCTGCCGCTGCTCGCCCCGATGTCCGAGGTCGCGGGCCGCCTGGCCCCGCAGGTCGGCTCGTACCACCTGATGCGTCCGGCCGGCGGCCGCGGCGTGCTGCCCGGCGGCGTGCCCGGCACCCACCCGGCCAAGGCCGTCGTCATCGGCGGTGGCGTCTCCGGCTGGCACGCGGCCACCATCGCCATCGGCATGGGCTACGACGTGACCCTGCTCGACCGCGACATCAACAAGCTGCGCGAGGCCGACCGCATCTTCGGCACGAAGATCAAGGCCATCATGTCCAACTCCTTCGAGCTGGAGAAGGCCGTCCTCGACGCCGACCTGGTCATCGGCGCCGTGCTGATCCCGGGCGCCAAGGCCCCGAAGCTCGTCACCAACGAGCTGGTCTCCCGCATGAAGCCGGGCTCCGTGCTCGTCGACATCGCCATCGACCAGGGCGGCTGCTTCGAGGACTCGCACCCGACCACGCACGACGACCCGACCTTCCAGGTCCACAACTCGGTCTTCTACTGCGTGGCCAACATGCCGGGCGCCGTCCCGAACACCTCCACCTACGCGCTGACCAACGCCACGCTGCCGTACGTCAGCGAGCTGGCGAACCGCGGTTGGAAGGAGGCGCTGCGCCGTGACCCGGCGCTCGCCAAGGGCCTGAACGTGCACGAGGGCCAGATCACCTTCCCGGCCGTGGCCGACGCCTTCGGCCTGGAGTCGGTCTCCCTGGAGAGCGTGCTCGCCTGAACCCCCTGACCGCACGGCGGTCGTTCGCCCTCGACCCGATCACTTCGGGTCGGGGGCTTCGCCGTGCCCCTGAACAGCGGGTGGACCGGGTTGGTCGCTCTGTCGTCAATTTCCGGCGGTCGTGTCACCCGCTCGCAGAAACGATGGGGTCAGCGACCCACTCAACCCTTGACAGCGGCCCGCCTGATAGTCGACACATCCTGCCCACTACCGTGGATTGTGTTGCTGCGAACGCCTTGAACGGCCTAGAGTCGCAAACCGTCGGCATGCTGCCACGCTGACGAATCGACATAGAGTCCTGGATACCCAAGGAGGTAAGACGACTTGTGAATGAGTCGACAATTGCTCCCGGGGGTGGTCAGCCAGGACTGGCGGAGCACACCGCCGGCCAGCCGAGTGTGGAGCCCGGGGCCCGGCAGCCCTCCGTGGGTTCGGCCGAGGTCGGCTCGGTCGCACTCCGCACCTTCGAAGCACGCCAGAACACAGCACAGGTGACCACGGTGACCGATCACGACGCCGACTTGGCGGCCTACGGCCTGGCCTACGGCGAGTTCGCCTACGGCGCCTACGACGACCCCGACGCCGAGTACGAGCCGGACCCGGAGTACGCCGCCACGCTGGCCCCCGACGCCGCGCGCCAGCGCCGCGAGCGGGTCGGCCCGACCGGCCGCCCGCTGCCGTACTTCCCGATCCCCGCGCCGGTCGCCGAGCACGGCCCCGCCCAGATCATCGCCATGTGCAACCAGAAGGGCGGCGTCGGCAAGACCACGTCGACCATCAACCTGGGTGCGGCGCTGGCCGAGTACGGCCGCCGGGTGCTGCTCGTCGACTTCGACCCGCAGGGCGCGCTCTCGGTCGGCCTCGGCGTCAACCCGATGGAACTCGACGTCACCGTCTACAACCTGCTCATGGAGCGGGGCCTGACGGCCGATGAGGTGCTGCTGAAGACCGCGGTGCCCGGCATGGACCTGCTGCCGTCCAACATCGACCTCTCCGCCGCCGAGGTGCAGCTGGTCAGCGAGGTGGCCCGGGAGTCCGCGCTGGCGCGTGCCCTGAAGCCGCTGCTGCCCGACTACGACTACGTCATCATCGACTGCCAGCCCTCGCTGGGCCTGCTGACGGTCAATGCACTGACGGCCGCTCACAGCGTGATCGTCCCGCTGGAGTGCGAGTTCTTCGCGCTGCGCGGTGTCGCGCTGCTGACCGAGACCATCGAGAAGGTGTGCGAGCGGCTCAACCCCGAGCTGCGCCTGGACGGCATCCTCGCGACCATGTACGACTCGCGCACCGTGCACAGCCGTGAGGTGCTGGCGCGGGTCGTCGAGGCGTTCGGCGAGCACGTCTTCCACACCGTCATCGGGCGGACCGTGCGCTTCCCGGAGACCACCGTCGCCGGTGAGCCCATCACCACGTACGCCACCAACTCGGTCGGTGCCGCCGCCTACCGCCAGCTCGCCAGGGAGGTGCTCGACCGGTGCCGCCCCGCCGAGTGAGTCTCCCGGGTGCCGACGAGCTGTTCCGGACCACCGGCGGGATGGCGCTGTCGCCGTCCCTCGCGCCGCGTCCGGCCGCCGAGGCATCCAGACCGGAGACCGCGCGGACCGTCAACGGCCAGGACGGCGCCGAAGGCGCCGAGTCCGCCCAGGGCCTCCGGGGGGCGCAGGGTTCCCCGGGCTCCCAGGGCGACCGGCAGCTGACGCCGGAGCAGCAGTCGTCGGCCACCGTGCCGGCGTCCGCGCAGCCGCCCGGTCAGCGGTCGGGCGGGGTCCAGGCCGCGCCGGGCGCACCGGCAGGCCGGGCGCACGCGGGTGCCACCGAGGAGCAGAACGGTGCCGCCGGGCGCGCGCGGCCGCGCGGTCGCGCGCCGCGCCGGCCCAGCGGGCGCGAGCGGCACGACGAGAAGATCACCGTGTACGTGTCCGCCGAGGAGCTCATGGACCTGGAGCACACCCGGTTGGTGCTGCGCGGCGAGCACGGCCTGGCCGTGGACCGCGGGCGGATCGTCCGGGAGGCCATCGCGGTCGTCCTGGCGGACCTGGAGCAGCGGGGCGAGGCCTCCATCCTGGTCCGGCGCCTGCGCGGGCGGTAGGGCGCGGTAGATCGCGCCAGGGCGCGGTGTGGTGTGGCGCAGCAGGGCAGGGCAGGGCGCGGCAGGGTGCGCTATGGCACGGCAGGGCGGGTCCGGCGGTGATGCGGACCTGGCGGCGACAGGGCGGACCCGGTGGGGACGCCGGGGGGGCGCCGAGGGGCCTCGGGCCCGGTGCCGGAGGCCGCCGGTGTGCGACCTCGGGCCGAGCGTCGATGGTCGGCCGAAGGTCATGAGTCGCGTTCATGGGGTCGTCGTCCCGGGTGGGCCGTCGGCCGGTGCCGACTGTCATGAGTCGGGCTCATGGGGTGGTGGCGGGTGGGCCGAGGGCCCGGATCGCGGACCGACGGTCATGAGCCGCGTTCATGGAGACGCCGCCTCGGGATTTCGGGTCGCCTCGGCAGGGACTCCGATCGGGCGCCGGGGGTCATGAGCCGGGTTCATGGGGCCCGCCGACTCGGTTGAGGGCCGTGGCGGGCCTGGAGGGCACCGGAGGGCCGTTTCCGGGCCCGTGGGCGCGCCCGGGCCCGGGCAGGCTGGGGCCGGGTCCTGTGCGCCGGGCTGAGGGCCGTGGACGGGGCTGCCGGGCGGCGTGTCGAGGGGCCCGGGGCGGGGCGGGCGGCCGGGACGGGTGAAGATGGACCGTCATGCCGAGCACCGCCGAACCAGCCGAAACCACCGCGAACGCGACCGAGAACGGGTCCCGGGGCGGGTTCCGGGTGCGGCTGGACAACTTCGAGGGCCCCTTCGACCTGCTGCTCAGCCTGATCGCCAAGCACAAGATGGACGTCACCGAGGTGGCGCTGGCCACGGTCACGGACGACTTCATGGCGCACATCCGGGCGATGGGCCCGGACTGGGACCTGGACGCGGCGACCGAGTTCCTGGTGGTGGCCGCCACCCTGCTCGACCTCAAGGCCGCCCGGCTGCTGCCCGTGGCGCAGGTCGAGGACGAGGAGGACCTGGCCCTGCTGGAGGCCCGGGACCTGCTGTTCGCGCGGCTGCTGCAGTACCGGGCGTACAAGCGGGCGGCGTCGCTGTTCGGCGAGCGTTGGGCCGCCGAACAGCTGCGGCGCCCGCGAACCGTCGGGCTGGAGCCCCGGCACGCGGAACTGCTGCCGGAGGTGGTGATCACCATCGGGCCGCAGCGGCTCGCCGAGCTCGCGGCCAAGGCGATGGAACCCAAGCCGAAGCCGGTCGTGTACGTGGACCACATCCACGCCCCGCCGGTCAGCGTCCGGGAGCAGGCCGGGCTGGTGGTCGGGCTGCTCACCGAACTCGGCGAGGCGTCGTTCCAGCGGCTGGTGGCGGACGCGCCGGACACCCTGGTCGTGGTCGCCCGCTTCCTGGCGCTGCTGGAGCTCTACCGGGAACGGGTGCTCGCCTTCGACCAGCCGGAGGCGCTCGGGGAGCTGCGGGTGCGCTGGGTGGCGGCGGAGGGCCGGGGCGCGGTCGAGGTCACGGACGAGTTCGACCGGCCCGCGGGAGAGGCCGGGGCGGGAGTCGGAGCGGGAGTCGGGGGAGGGGCCCGGGGGGACGTCGTCGGGGACGTTGTGGCAGGAGCCACGGGCGAGGTGGAGGAGGAGCGGCGATGAGCGGCGGGAACGAGGGCGGGCGCCCGGTGCGGCGTCGGCTGGGGCTGCCGGGACAGCCCAGGGCCGAGGAGTGGCTGGAGCCGGCCTTCGAGCTGCTGCCGGACCCGGTGCCCGACCCGGTGCCGGACCCGGTGCCCGACCCGGTGCCGGACCCGGTGCCGCCGGTGGATGACGCGGAGGGTGGGGACCCGGTCCAACCGGGGCAGTCGGTCCAGCCGGTGGGGCTGGGGGAGCCGGTGGAGTCGCAGGCCCCGGTGGTGCAGCAGAAGTCGGTTCCGCCGACTTCCGGCGCCGAGGAGCAGTCCGGCCCCGCGCTGCCGACCGCTCCCGGGCTGCGGGCCGAGCTGGAGGCCGTCCTGATGGTGGTCGACGAACCGGTGACGGAGGAGCGGCTGGCCGGGACGCTGGAGCGGTCGCGGACCGAGGTGGCCGCGGCGCTGCGCGGGCTGTCCGCCGAGTACACCGAGCAGGGCCGCGGTTTCGACCTGCGGCTGGTGGCCGGCGGCTGGCGGTTCTACAGCCGGGAGACCTGTTCCGCAGCCGTCGACCGCTTCCTCCTGGACGGCCAGCAGGCCCGGCTCACCCAGGCCGCGCTGGAGACCCTGGCGGTGGTCGCCTACCGGCAGCCGGTGTCCAGATCTCGGGTTTCCGCCGTCCGCGGTGTGAACTGTGACGGCGTGATGCGTACCCTGGTACAGCGAGGACTGGTGGAAGAGGCCGGATCCGAGCCCGAAACAGGTGCGATCCTGTATCGGACGACGAACTACTTCCTGGAACGGATGGGGCTCCGCGGCCTGGACGAGCTGCCGGAGCTTGCTCCCTTCCTGCCCGAGGTCGACGACGTGGAAGCGGAGTCCCTGGAGGGCACGATGATCGCGGAGGCGGTCGCCGCCGCTGCCGCGCAGGCCGCGGACGGCAGTGGCGAGGCCGGTCGGGCCGGGCCCGATCGGTAGGGGGCGGTGAGGTCGGCCGAAACGACCGCACATCCCAGACGGAACGACGTACGGACACTTTGATGCGTAGCAGTGGCAACGGCAGGAACAGCAGCGGCGGCGGGAGCGGTCGCGGCGGACAGGGCGGGGGCCGGGGCGGCGGCTCCTACGGCGGCGGCGGTAGCAGCAGCAGCCGCGGCGGCTCGGGCGCGCGCGGGGGTTCGTACGGTGGCGGCTCCTACGGGGGCGGCGGCCGCGGTGGCTCGGGTGCGGGCTCGCGCGGTGGCTCCGGCTCGTTCGGGCGGGACGACCGGCGTGACGACCGCCGTGACGACCGCCGGGACGGTCCCCGTGACGGTCGCCGCGACGACCGGCGTGACGACCGCCGGTACCCGGACCGTCCGCTGCGGCCGGAGGAGCGCAAGTACGACCGCCCCGAGTACGGCGGCGGCCCGAACGCCACTCCCGCCCGCGGCGGCTACGCCGGCCGGCGCCCCGGTCCGGCCCCGCGTCCGCGCCGTGAGGGCCAGGGCGCCCCGGGCGACCCGCGGCGCCAGCCGCAGCGCTCGCGCGAGCTGCAGGCCAAGATCGAGGACGCCGTCCTCGCCCGGCACGACAAGCCGGCCGTCAAGCTCCCCAAGACCTTCGGCGAGCCCGAGGGCGAGCGCCTGCAGAAGGTGCTGGCCCGGGCCGGCGTCGGCAGCCGCCGCGCCTGCGAGGAGCTGATCGAACAGGGTCGGGTCGAGGTCAACGGCAAGCGCGTCACCGAGCAGGGCAAGCGGGTCGACCCGCAGAACGACGAGATCAAGGTGGACGGCCTGACCGTCGCCACCCAGTCCTACCTGTTCTTCGCGCTGAACAAGCCGGCCGGCGTGGTCTCCACCATGGAGGACCCGGACGGCCGCCAGTGCCTGGGCGACTACGTGACCAACCGGGAGACCCGGCTGTTCCACGTCGGCCGCCTGGACACCGAGACCGAGGGCATCATCCTGCTCACCAACCACGGCGAGCTGGCCCACCGCCTCACCCACCCGCGGTACGGCGTGACCAAGACCTACCTGGCCGCGATCCAGGGCCCGATCCCCCGTGACCTGGGCAAGAAGCTGGCCCAGGGCGTGGAGCTGGAGGACGGCTACGCGCGTGCCGACAGCTTCAAGGTCGTCTCCAACGTCGGCAAGAACTACCTGGTCGAGGTGACCCTGCACGAGGGTCGCAAGCACATCGTCCGCCGGATGCTGGCCGAGGCCGGCTTCCCGGTCGAGAAGCTGGTGCGCACGCACTTCGGCCCGATCGCCCTGGGTGACCAGAAGTCGGGCTGGCTGCGCCGTCTGACCAACCCGGAGGTCGGCCAGCTGATGCGCGAGGTCGGTCTGTAGGCCGTCGCCCTCGCCCGTCCCTGAGGGGCCCCCGGTCGCCGTGGCGCGGCCGGGGGCCCCTCTGCCGTGCGGGGCGTGCCGGTGCCGGGCGCCTCGGGGCGCGGGGTGTCCCGGGGCGCCGGATGTGCCGGGCCCGGGGTGTCCCGGGAGCCGGATGTGCCGGGTCCGGGTGCGCCGGGCAGGGATGTGTCGGGTGCGGAGCGTGTCGGCGTACGGGGTGTACGGGTCGTGCGGGTCGTGTGAGTCGGGACGCAACCGCTGGTCACGGCCTTGTCAGCGTCATGATCCGTGGCAGAGGATGGCCACCGGGCCACCACCCGTCGTGTGGCGGGACCGCGCCAGCACGGGCGCCGGTGGGGCGGATCACAGGCGAACAGGGGGAACGGCGTCGTGTCCGATGCACCACTGGGGCGGGCCAGCGGGAAGGCCCTCGGCACACTGGGACTGGCCACGCCGGACGGGCAGATGTACGCGGCGCTGGTGGCCAATCCTCAGTCCACCGCGGAGGAACTGGCGGGGAGCTGCGGCCTGACGCTCCAGCAGGGCGTGCGCGCCCTGGACCGGCTGGCGCAGCAGGGCATGGCCACCCGGGCACCGGTGGACCGGCAGCGCTACCTGGCGGTCGCCCCGGACGTCGCGATCGGCACCCTGATCGGCCACCGGGAGTCCGAGCTGCGGCAGGCCCGGGCCGAGATGCACCGGCTGATGGACGCCTTCCGGGAGGCCTCGCGCTACACCGACCCGGCGCACTCGGTGGAGGTGCTGACCGGTGGCGAGGCGATCGCCCAGCGACTGGAGCACATCACCGAGACCAGCCAGTACCAGGTGCGCGGCTTCGACCGCCCGCCGTACATCCAGGACCCGGTGGCGCCGATGACGCTGCAGCGGCGACGGCTGCGCGAGGGCGTGAAGTTCCGGACGGTCTACGACCGGGAGGCGGTGGCCTGGCCCGGGCGGCTGGAGCGGAACATCCTGGTCGGCGTCGCGGACGGCGAGGAGGCGCGGGTCCGGCCCACGCTGCCGATGAAGATGATCATCTCGGACGACCGGATGGCGATCATCCCGATCAGCGTCGGCGACAGCGTGCTCGACGCCGCCTACGTGATCCACCCCTCGGCGCTGCTCCAGGCGCTGGACACGCTGTTCGAGGCGGAGTGGGAGCGGGCCGTCCAGCTGCAGGCCGCGATCGGCACCGGGGACGAGTCGCCGGAGCCGGAGGCCGACCACCGCAAACTGCTGGGCCTGCTGGCGGCCGGGCTCACCGACGAGTCGATCGCCCGCTCGCTCGGCTGGAGCGCCCGGACCACCCAGCGCCGTCTGCAGAGCCTGATGCGCGCGCTGGGCGCCACCACCCGCTTCCAGGCCGGAATGGCGGCCCGGGAGCGGGGGTGGCTGTGAACCCGGCCCCGGGGTTCAGCTCCAGGGGGTGAGGGAGGCCCAGCGGCCGTCCGGGCCCCGCTCGACCTTCTCCAGGCCGACCACGGCGGAGCGGTTCAGCCGCCCGTAGATGTGCGGGAACAGCACGTCGGGGGTGGCCCCGGGCGGCGGGGCGCCGTGCGGGGCCTCCCACTTGACCATCGGCTCCACCATCGACTCCTCGATCAGCAGCACCATCAGCGGGTCGGGGGTGTGGGCGAAGAAGGCGTTGGCCACCGCGAGCGCCGTCCGCTCGTCGGCCGAGCAGTGGATGAACCCGTCGGTGAGCAGCGAGGCGGTGGCGTACGGGCGGCCGGGGTCGGCCAGCCAGTCGTCCAGGGGGGCGAGGTGGAGGATCATGTTTCCTTTTCTACCCGTTGTCTCCGGTTTGGTCCTGAGCGGCCGTCATCGGCAGGCCGTCGCCGGCGAGGTTCGGGGATCGTAGGGCGACGGGGTTCGCGAGGAGATGGGGTTCGGGGGCAGTGGGGTTCGGAGGGCGGTGTCGCCGGCGCGCGGCTCAGAGCCCGGCCACCTTGGCGGAGGCGGAGACCTCGTACACCAGGGTGAGGGTGCGGCGGGCACCCGGGCTGAGCGGGACGTCCCAGCGGACGATGCCCTCGGCGTCGAAGGCGTCCGGCGCCGGGGAGCACTCCTCCTTGCGCAGCCGGACCTCGACCGCCGACACTTCGGAGACCGGCACCCGCTCGCGCACGGTGACGATCCGCTCGTCGTGCTCCTCCGGGCCGGAGAAGCGGGACAGGTGCAGCCGCACCGTGCGGGTGGTGGTCTGGCGGCCGGTGAGGCCGGCGGTGGCCTGGCGCTCCTCGGTCTCGCGGACCACCCGGTAGCCGTCCGAGCTGCCGAAGGAGAACTCGGCATCGGCACCGGTCGCGGTGAAGCGCAGCTCGCCCCGGCCGGTGAAGCCGCTGCCGCGGACCAGCTCGACCGGACCGGCCAGCAGCGGGTGCCCGGCCGCGTTGCGGAACCGGACCACCTGGGTGACCAGCGGGGACAGCTCCGGGGCGCAGGCGTACTCGCTGCTCGCCGGGCCGGTGAAGGCACCGAGCGGCACCCGGTGCGCCCGCCCGTCCGAGGGCACGGTCGCGGGGGCGGGCGCGGGCAGCACCCGGACCTCGCCGCCGTCGTCCACCCCCGGTACCCCGGAGGCCGGCCCGAGTTCGCTGATCGCCTCCTCGCGCAGTTCGACCTCGACCGTGCGGCGCTCCTCGTCCGTGCGCTCGCGCAGCATCAGGACGTCCACCGCGACGGCCGGCGGGTCGGTGGCGAGGGCGGAGCGGGCGGTCGAGAAGGTGAGCCGGGCGTTCGTCCAGTCCTCGCCGGTGCGCTGCCAGACCACCGCCTCCGACTCCACGCGCAGGCCGTCGTCGTCCAGGGTCGCCCGGTAGGACGGGCGCCAGAGCGCGCAGGGGACCAGGTGGGAGACGGTCAGCCGGGCCGGGCCGGGCCGCGCCGCCTCGACCGTGAGGTCCAGGTGGGCGGTCAGTGCGGCCGGGTCCTCCTCGGCCTCGTCCAGGGCGGTCAGCGCCTGCGAGCGCTCCTGCTCCAGGCGGCGCAGCCGGGAGTGGGTCGCGCGCAGCTCCTCGCCGTAGCGCTCGCGTTCGGCGTCCACCCGGTCCAGCTCGCGGGACCAGCGGGTGCGTTCGAGCTCGCCGATGCCGGCGCCCTCGCCGACCTCGCGGAGCAGGTCGGCGGAGAGCTGGGCGAGCAGGGCCAGCCGCGCCTCCAGACGGGCGCGGGTCTGGTCGGCGAGACGGCTCTCGGTGCCCAGCCGGTGCAGCAGGTGGCGCAGGTCGGAGTCGTCCGGGCCCGGCGGCAGCGGCGCGCGCGGAGCCCAGGTGCGGACCACCCGGGCGTCCAGGACCCGCACCCCGGGGGTGGTGGACTCGGCGCGCAGGGTGCGGTCGACGGCCAAGGCGGTGAGCGGGCCCAGGCGCAGCCGCTGGACGCCCGCGGCGAGGTCGACCGTCGTCGTGCGTTCCACCTGGCTGCGGTCCTCCAGGCAGGTGACCGCGGTGACCGGGAGGGCCGCCCTCGTCGCTCCGATCGTGTCTCCGGTCATGGTCAGTTCCTCCGGTTTCCGCCGACGATGGCCTTTCCGGCCGGGATCTTGATCTGGTACCCGCCGTCCAGCTCGGTGCTGCCACCCGGCGGCAGGTCGACCCGCCAGAGCCTGGTGCTGGGCGGGCACTCCGGCGTGGGGACCGTCGGGGCGTGCCAGTCGGCCCGCTCCTCGATCCGGATCTCGGCGTCGGAGGTGACCGGCACGCGCTCGCGGACCTCGACCGTGACGGCGCGGCCGAGCCGGTTCGCCAGCCGGACGTGCACCCGGTGGTCGAGCACCGTGCTGTTGCCCTTCAGCATGCCCGTGGCGGACTCGCGCAGCTCGGTGCGGCGCGCCACCTCCACGCTCTCCGTGACGCCGGTCCCCAGACGCCGCACGCCGCCGGGTGCCAGGGTGGGCAGGGCAGCGGTGAGCAGGAACTCGTCGTCCACGGTGACCTCGACCGGGCCCGCGAGGACGGCGCGGTCGGTGCGGTTGGCGAGCACCAGCGTCGCGTACACCTTCTCCTCGACGGCGGGGACGGTGACGTACTCGGGGCGGACGGTGAGCGGGATCTCGCCCACCGTGACGGTGTGCCAGGTGCCGTCGGACGGGATGTCGGCGGGCGCGGCGGCGTCGAAGCGGTGGTCGAAGGAACCCGCCGACTCGCGGGGCGGGACGGCGTGGCGGGGGAGGGGGAGGCGGCGGATCTGCTCGCCCGGGTTGCCGCCGGGCAGGACCCGGCCCAGCTCCTCGCGCTCGACCCGCTCGGGGCGGGGATGCAGGGCCCCGCGCCGGGCCGCAGGCTCGTCGGGGCCGGCCAGGACGAGGTCGGGGTAGTCGAGCAGGGTGGCGTTCGGGGCGAAACCGGCGGTCGCGGGGGGAACGGCGAGGGCACTGCGGCGCTTGCGGAGGGTGCGGCGGGCCTCACCCGGCGGGATGCTGCCCGGGGCCTGCGGGACGGCGCCCTGGGCCTGGGGAGTCGGTGGGAGCGGAGCGGCGACGGGGGCCGAGAGGGCGGGCGGCGGGCCGCCGTAGCCGGCGAAGCCACCCGGGGCGGGCGGGGGCGCGGGCATCGGCTCGTCGGCGCTCAGGGTGCCGCCACCGCCGAAGCGGGCGGAGGGTGCGGGCGGGATGTCCTCCGCCGCGGCGAAGGCCTCCGGGCGGGGGCCGGACGGGCGGGCGCCGCCGAGCCGGGAGCCGATCGAACCGAGGCCGGCGAGGCGGGCGGCCCGGGGCGGGACCGGGGGCGGGACCTGGGCCCCGCGGTGGCCGTCGGGGCGGGCCCGGCCGCTCGGGGACGGCGCGTCGGCACCGGCCGCGTCGTAGCCGGTGAAGAGGTCGGACAGGCCGGCCGGGGGCTCGCGCCAGCCGGAGGGCGGCGGGGCGGGCTGGCTGCGGCCGATCCGCAGCGAGGCGAGCCGGGGCAGGTCGGTGCGGCGGTCGAGGTCGGCGGTGGAGAGGGCCAGGCGCACGCCCGTCCAGTCCTCGCCGGTGCGCTGGGCGATGCCGGCGCGCAGGACGAGGTGACCGGTGTCGGAGCCGCTCCGGTAGGACAGGCGGTAGGCGGGCACCCAGCGGGCGGCGGGGACGCCGTACTCCAGTTCGAGATCGAGGGTTGCTGTGTCGTCGCCGGAGGCGGTGCTGTGGGGGACGGTGCCGTGGGGAGTGGCCCGGGTGCTGCCGGTGGTGAGGGTGACCAGGACGGTGGCGGCGGTCGCGACCGGCTCGGCCCGCTCGGCGGTGGACGCCCGGTCCAGCCGGTCGACCGCCAAGTCGCGCTCGTGGTCGGCGAGTTCGACCTCCCGGTTGAGTTCCTCGGCGCGTTCCTGGAGGCGGGCGAGCCGCTCGTCGACGAAGTCGGCGAGCTCCAGCCAGGCCTCGGCAGGCGTACGGCGCAACGGCTCCTCGGGGCGCTGAGGCGGCGGCACGGCGCGCAGCGCGGCGGTGTCGGCGATCGCGGACAGGACCAGTCGGCGGCGCTCGGTGAGCACGCTGAGACGCTCCGTCGCCTCGTCCAATTCCCTCTGGAGAAGCGGCAGTTCATTCGGCTCGCGGAGTTCGGCGAGGTGCTCCAGCCGGGCCTCGGTGACCACCGTGCCGGCCGGACCGGCGAGCACCCGGGCACGCAGCGAGCGGCCGTCCAGGGACGTGGGCAGGCCGGTCAGCCGCAGCCGCCCGTCGCGGGGCACCGGGACGGTGGCCCGGCGTCGGCACACCGCGCCCTCCGCGTACACCACCACGGAGTCCAGGACCGACGGGTGGGCCGGTACGGCCGACGGTTTCGTCTGCCCCGTCCGGTTGCTGTGCTGGTCGTCCATGCGCAACCCTTTCGTTCGCGTGTTGCCTGCCGCGTGCCGCTCGTCGTGCCACGCGCGTTGCCGCTGCCCGTCCGTCCGTGCGTCTGCCCGGTCGTCCGTTCGGTCGTCCGTCCGCTCGTCCGTGGCTTCCCGGGCGGCCAGTCTGCCCGCCCCCGGCGCGGGCGGCGCCGGATTTCCGGGTGCGGCGTGTGCACTGGGTGGGACGGGGGCGGGCGCGCCGTGGTTGCCGGTGCCGGGAACTGCCGGGAAGTGCCCCCGTGGTTGCCGGGCGGCAGGTGGGGACTTCGGCGCGGCGGATGAGGGAGGATGGGGCGCGGGTGCTCCCGGACGGTCCCGGCACCTGTCGAGAATCGTGATGAGGAGAGCGACCCGCCATGCGCACTGCCGTCGTCGTCGGCACCGGACTGATCGGCACCTCCGCCGCGCTCGCCCTGACCGCCCGCGGCCTGACCGTCCATCTGGAGGACGCCGACCCGGACGCCGCCCGCACCGCCGAGTCGCTCGGCGCCGGCACCACCGAACCGGTCGACGGCCCGGTGGACCTGGCGGTCATCGCCGTCCCGCCGGCACTGGTCGGAAAGGTGCTCGCCGACTGCCAGCGGCGCAACCTGGCGCACTGGTACACCGACGTCGCCAGCGTGAAGGCCGGCCCCGGCAGCGAGATCGCCGCGCTCGGCTGCGACACCGTCCACTACATCGGCAGCCACCCGATGGCAGGCCGCGAGCGATCCGGCCCGCTGGCCGCCCGCGCCGACATCTTCGAGGGCCGCCCCTGGGTGCTCACCCCGACCCCCGACACCGACACCGAGACGCTCAACGCCGCGCTGGAACTGGTCGCGCTCTGCGGCGCGATGCCGATCGTGATGGACGCCGTCGAGCACGACCGGGCCGTCGCCCTCGTCTCGCACGCCCCGCAGCTGGTGTCCTCGCTGGTCGCGGCCCGACTGGAGAACGCCGACGAGACCGCCATAAGGCTCTCCGGGCAAGGCGTGCGCGACGTCACCAGGATCGCCGCCTCCAACCCCGGCATGTGGGTCGACATCCTCTCCGCCAACGCGGGCGCGGTCGCCGACGTCCTGGAGGCGGTCGCCCACGACCTCGGCGAGACCGTCACCGCGCTGCGCGCCATGGAGGCCGCCGAGGAGGGCGAGCGCAGGGCCGGCGCCACCGGGATCGAAGCCGTCATGCGGCGCGGCAACACCGGCCAGGCCCGGATCCCCGGCAAGCACGGCGCGCCGCCCACCCGGTACGAGACCGTGGCGGTTGTCCTCGGCGACCAGCCGGGCGAGCTGGGCCGGCTGTTCGGGGAGGTCGGCGACGCCGGGGTCAACATCGAGGACGTCGTCATCGAGCACTCGACCGGGCAGCAGGTCGGGTTCGTCCAGCTGTCGGTGGCGCCGACGGCGGTCAAGCGGCTGGTGAAGGCGCTGCGGGCGAGCGGGTGGAGCGTGCGGGACTGAGGTGCGGGCGACCGGGCGCGGGCGCGGGCGCGTCGGGGCGTGCGTGCGGGGCCTGGGCGCGTAGGGCTTGTGTGGCTCGGTTCCGGGTCGGGCGCCGATCAGGTGCGGGACGGGTGCGGGCCGGGTGCCGATCAGGTGCGGGCCGGGTGCGGGCGGGTGCCGATCAGGTGCGGATCGGGTGCGGCAGGGGCTCTGCGCAGCGGGCCGCCCGGCGGCCGGTGGGCGCCGGGCCGGGGGCCGGGTGGGCGGCGGAGTCCGTGACGGCGGCGGTCCATTAACCTTGAGGGAGACAATCCCCCGGCCGTCCGCCCGCGCAGGCTTCGGCTCCCATGCTCAGAGATGAGGTTCGCCCCCGTGGACACTGCCGACCGAGCGCACGCCCCGGTCGTCGTCGCCATCGACGGACCCTCCGGCTCCGGCAAGTCGACCGTCTCGCGGGCGGTCGCCGCCCGGCTGGGCCTGAGCTTCCTGGACACCGGTGCCATGTACCGGGCGATGACCTGGTGGATGCTGGCCAACGAGGTCGACGTCGACGACCCGGACGCGGTCGCCGTCGCGTGCGGCAAGCCGGTGATCGTGTCGGGCACCGACGCCGACGGCCCCACCATCACGGTGGACGGTCAGGACGTCTCCGGCCCGATCCGCGGCCCCGAGGTGACGGCGCAGGTCAGCGCCGTGGCCGCGGTGCCGGCGGTGCGGGCCCGCCTGGTCGAGCTGCAGCGCGGCTGCGCCGAGGTCGCCGAACGCGGCATCGTCGCCGAGGGCCGGGACATGGGGACCGTGGTGTTCCCGGACGCCACCGTCAAGGTCTTCCTGACCGCCTCCGAGAAGGCCCGGGCCGCCCGTCGGGCCGCCGAACTGCGGGCCAAGGGAGTGGACGAGGCGACCATCACCGCGATGGCCGCCGACCTCGCCCGCCGGGACGCCGCCGACTCCTCCCGGGAGACGGCCCCGCTGGCCCAGGCCGCGGACGCGGTCCTGGTGGACACCAGCGACCTCACCCTGGAGCAGGTGATCGACCGGATCGCCGGGCTCGTGGAGGAGCGGGCCGGGATGTCCTCGGTCTGACCGGCGGCGACTGCCGGTCCGACCTTCGGTCGGGCCCGGCTTCTGCTGCCCGGCGTGGACGCTGCCCTGCCCGGCTCCTGTCGGGCCTGGCCCTTGTCCGGCCGGGTGCCGGCCGGACGGTGGCGGGGTGGCTGCCGGCCGGTCGTCGCAGGGCCGGTCGTGCGGCTTGCCGCCGGGCCGACCACCGTCGGGTCCGGCAATGCCGGGTTCGACCACCACTGAGTGAACCGCGGGCCGTCAAGGCGTCGCGGAGACAACAATCGCGCTGCCCCGAGCGGGGCAGGTACGCACGGCACGCCCCTGGGAAGGGCCGGGCCGGGAAACGGAACAGACGAACATGACCGCAGAGCACTCCACCGCCGATCACGGCGGGCTGGACGCCGCCGACTACGCCGAGTTCATGGCGCTCGCCGCCGAAGAGGGCCTCGACATCGACGGCTTCGACGCCGAGGACGGCCTCGACCACGTCCGACTGCCTGTGCTGGCCGTGGTCGGCCGCCCGAACGTCGGCAAGTCGACCCTGGTGAACCGCATCATCGGCCGCCGCGAGGCCGTCGTCGAGGACAAGCCGGGCGTCACCCGCGACCGGGTCACCTACGAGGCCAGCTGGAACGGCCGCCGCTTCAAGGTTGTCGACACCGGCGGCTGGGAGATCGACGTCCTCGGCATCGACGCCATGGTGGCCGCCCAGGCCGAGCTGGGTATCGAGCAGGCCGATGCGGTGCTGTTCGTCGTGGACGCCAAGGTCGGTGCCACCGACACCGACGAGGCCCTGATCAAGATCATCCGCCGGGCGGGCAAGCCGACCGTCCTGTGCGCGAACAAGGTCGACGGCCCCTCCACCGAAGCCGAGGCCGCCTACCTGTGGTCGCTGGGCCTCGGCGAGCCGTACCCGGTCTCCGCCCTGCACGGCCGCGGCTCCGGCGACCTGCTGGACGCCGTCATGGACGCGCTGCCCGAAGCCCCGCCGCAGACCTTCGGCGACGCCGCCCCCGGCGGCCCGCGCCGGATCGCGCTGATCGGCCGGCCGAACGTCGGCAAGTCCAGCCTGCTGAACAAGGTCGCCGGCGAGGAGCGGGTGGTTGTCAACGAGCTGGCCGGCACCACCCGCGACCCGGTCGACGAGATGATCGAACTCGGCGGCAAGACCTGGAAGTTCGTGGACACCGCCGGTATCCGCCGCCGCGTCCACCTGACCGCCGGCGCCGACTTCTACGCCTCGCTGCGCACCTCCTCCGCACTGGAGAAGGCCGAGGTCGCGGTCGTCCTGGTCGACGCCAGCGAGACCCTCGCCGAACAGGACACCCGGATCATCTCGATGGCCGTCGAGGCCGGGCGCGCCGTCGTCATCGCCTACAACAAGTGGGACCAGCTGGACGAGGAGCGCCGCTACTACCTGGAGCGCGAGATCGAGCGCGACCTCGTCCAGGTGCAGTGGGCCCCTCGGGTCAACGTCTCGGCCAAGACCGGCCGGCACATGGAGAAGCTCGTCCCGGCGATCGAGACCGCGCTGGAGGGCTGGGAGACCCGCATCCCGACCGCGCGCCTGAACGCCTTCCTCGGCGAGCTCGTGGCCGCCCACCCGCACCCGATCCGGGGCGGAAAGCAGCCGCGCATCCTGTTCGGCACCCAGGCGGGCACCCGTCCGCCGCGCTTCGTGCTCTTCGCCTCGGGCTTCCTGGAGGCCGGCTACCGGCGCTTCGTCGAGCGCCGACTGCGTGAGGAGTTCGGCTTCGTGGGGACGCCGATCTCGATCTCGGTGCGAGTCCGCGAGAAGCGCAAGAAGAAGTAGTAGTAACGGCAGTCGTCGTTGGCGGGAGGAGTCGGCCGGCCGACTCCTCCCGGAGGGCCTCGTCACGGTGGTGACGGGGCCCTCCGGCGTTTCCGCGGGGCGGAGGGGCGGAGAAGTGAAGCGGGGAAGGGCCGGGGGAGCAGGGGGTGGAGGGGGGTGACGGCGAAGGGGGGGTGGCGGCGAAGGGCGGTGGCGAGGGCCCTCGGTGTTGCGCGTGGCGGAGGGGCGGGCGGGGCCGGTGTCAGTGGCGGTCGCCGTTGCGGCCCGGGGGGAGGGAGAGCATCTGGCGGTGGCGGCCACCGGTGGACGGGGCGGTGGCGAGCCCGGTGGCCGTACCCATCACCGGGGAAGGGGCGGGCGGCGCGGGCGGTGCGGGCGCGGGTACGGACACCGGGTGCGGGAGCTGGCCGAGGTAGCCGGCGGCGACCCACCCCTGACCGTTGGTGAACTGGGCCGCGCCGGTGGCGGGTTGGGCTGCGGACGGGGTGGTGGGGGGAGGGGGCGGTGCGGCGTGGCCCAGGCTGTCGTCGGCGGGGGCGGCGGGTTCGGGGTGGGGTCCGACGCGGGTGCCGTTGCCGTTGCCGTGGGCGTTGTGGTGGGTGCTGTGGTGGGTGCTGTGGTGACCGTGCTGGCCGTGTTGGTGGGCGGTGGCGTGGCTGCCACCGTGGCCGGCGTGGGTGCCGTGGTGACCGTGGTGACCGGAAGTCGAGCCGACGCCGTGCGGCTGGGCGGCCACGAACTGGGGGAGGCCCGGGACCTGGCCCGTGAAGGCGTGGAAGGCCTGCTGCTGGGACGTCGGGTACGGGCGCTGCTCACCGAGCAGGGGATAGCCGTCGCGCACCGCGAAGCCGGTGAACACGAGGTCCTCCTCGCCCGAGCGGTCGCCGGGCAGCGCGCGGAAGAGGCGTCGGTACTCGGAGTACAGCTCGTCGTAGATCGGCGTGGCGGAGTGCGGGTGTTCGGCGTCGTACGACGGGCGCATGCCGGGGATCGAGCGGGGGGCGGTGGTGGAGCGGCCGGGGGACGCGGAGACGTCGTAGCTGTACACGTAGGGCCAACGAGCGAGAGGGGGCGGGGGATGCGGGGCGCTCATGCGGGGGCGGGGCGGGGCATGCGTGGGGCTCATGGGTGGCGCACATGCGTGGGGCTCATGGGGGATCGTGCGTCACGTCTCATGAGCCGGCCTCATGAGGAGGGCATGAGCGGGACTCATGGCGGGGTGGTCAAGAGCAGCGCTCATGGGGGCCGGGCCTCTGCGCCCATGAGCGGGCCTCATGCGTGGTGCCCATGAGCGGGACTCATGCCGAGCACCCGTGCGGTGCGAGTCCGCGCCGGAGGCGGCCCGAGAAGTGGAGGGAGGGGCCGCCGTCCGGCGCGTACGGGGCGGGGCGGATCAGGTGCCGGCGAGCGGGAGGGAGGCGGCGACCACCTGGCCCAGCGCCACCGCCCGCTCCAGCGCCAGGCGCAGCAGGTCCTCACGGGGCTGGCGGCCGACCATGCCGGCCGGGACGGCGTACATGGTCACCTCGGAGAGCTGACTCGCCGCCATCCGCCAGGCATCGGTGACCTGGAGCGGCTGGTGCGCCTGCCACCAGCCGGTGCTGCCACCGGCTGCGGCGGGCTGCAGGATCGCGTGCAGCTTGCCCATCGCGACCAGGACCGACCAGCCGGGGAGTTGCTCCGGGGTCTCGTCCAGGTCGGTGACGGGCTGGAAGCCGGCGTCCTGGAGGAGGTCGAGGAACTCGTCCTCGCCGGAGGTGCTGCCGGGGCGGCCGACCGGGCCGGTGGGCTCGACCACCAGCGAGGCGTGACCGACCTTGCCGTGCAGGACGAGCCCGCAGGTGATGCCGAGGATGGCGGCCTGGCCTGGGGCGGGCGCCTGGGGCACGGCTTCGGCGGGGACGCCCGGGCCGGGCGCCGGGGAGGTCGGTGCGAAGGGGGCGTTCGGCGTGGGGACGGCGAGTTCCGGGGCGTCGGGCCCGGCCTGGCTGATGCTGCGGACGGCGCCGGCCAGCTGCTCCTCGGAGACCGGTACGACCTGGGAGGGGATGCAGCGGGCGTGGGCGAAGGCGAGCACGGCGGTCTCGTCGCCGACGAACAGCACGGTGCTGGTGGGTTCCACGTGGGTGTCGCCGGGGGTTCGGCAGGAGGTGCACTCGTAGCTGTCGGGGGCGCGGTCGCCGCCCAGTAGGCGGTCGGCCTCGTCGTCGCCGATCTCGGACCGGACCTCGTCGCTGACGTCGAGCATGCGCGGCACAGGGTCTCCTCGGATGGATGCGGATGGGGCTTCGGGGGCGGACACGGGGAGGTCGACATGCCCAACGGGCCCTTGTGTCAGGCGTCACGGGTGCCCGTCGAGGCTGACGGGAATTGCCTCGGATCCGACCGCGCCGCGTGTTCTCGTGGTCGCAATCTGTCGATGTCGGTGACGGGGCTGCCGGAATGAAACGGTGAGGTGGGTCACGCGGCGGCGATGTTTGGCCTGGGAATCAACGGCCAAATCAGACATTTCGGGCATAAATGTGTGGGTCTTACCGCCGGTAACCCTTGGCTGAGCTGGGGAGACCGTTCAAGTTTTGAAATCCCCACCGATCGGCTCGTAGCTTCTTGGTCGGCGCAACGAGCGCCACCCGGGCTCACCCCCGACGCACAGCCCCCCGGTCCGCCGGGCGTGGCAGGTGCCCGCCGACGCGACTGCTCGAACAGGTCGCCGGCGAGCGGCTGGGTGGCCGGGGCGGCAGCGGCACGTCCGACACGTGCACGGCCGTCCGACGGACGCGGCAAGCGAACGCGACCCCTGGCGGGGTCTGGTTCCGCATGTCCGCCCGGGGCTGTCGAGAGGAACCTCATGACCTTCCGTAACGAGACCGCCGCTGCCACCACCTCCACCGCCACCAAGCGCAACCGCGTCCGGATGGCTGTCGTGGCGGGCGCCGCTGTCGCGGCCCTGCCGGTGGCCGGCCTCGTCACGGCCACCTCGGCCTCCGCCGCCTCCGTCTCCACCTGGGACGCCGTCGCCCAGTGCGAGAGCGGCGGCAACTGGGCCATCAACACCGGCAACGGTTTCTACGGCGGTCTGCAGTTCACCTCCAGCACCTGGGCGGCCTACGGCGGCACCGCGTACGCCGCGCAGGCCAACCAGGCCACCAAGGCGCAGCAGATCGCCGTCGCCGAGAAGGTCCTCGCCTCGCAGGGCCCCGGCGCCTGGCCCGTCTGCTCCGTCAAGGCCGGGCTGACCAAGGGCGGCGCCCCGGCTGCCGTCGACACCTCGGCCGCCGCCAAGCCGGCCGCCCCGGCTGCCAAGCCCGCCGCCCCGGCCGCCAAGCCGGCGCAGGCCCCGAAGGCCGACGCCGCCCCCAAGGTTGCCGCCGCGCCGACGGCCGCCGCCAAGCCGGCGCAGGCCCCGAAGGCCGCTCCGAAGGCCGACAACAACGCCAAGGCGTGGACCGGCTCGAACGACGCCAAGCCGGCCAAGGGCAACTACACCGTCAAGTCCGGTGACACCCTGAGCTCCATCGCCGCCGCGCAGGGCGTGGACTGGCACGACCTGTACAAGAACAACGCCAAGGTCATCGGTGGCAACCCGGACCTGATCTTCCCGGGTCAGGCCCTGAGCATCTGAGGTCCTGAGCATCCGAGGTCCTGAGGCTTCGAAGCGCTGAGGCTTCACGGCGGAGGCTTCGAAGCTTCGCTCCCCGGGCCTCCCGAGCGGCTGACACCGGCCGCCCGGGCTCCCACCGGCTTCGGCTTCCACGGCCGCTCCTCCCCCGCGCGGGTCATCCGCCGGGTGGAGGAGCGGCCGTCGGCGTGTCGTGGCGGGTGGTGCGTGGTGTGCCTAGGGTCGGCTGTCATGCCGCATTCGTGTGAGGGAAGTACGGGCCGGGCCGTGGCCCGGGCCGGTGCCGTGCTGGTGCCGTGCTGGTGCTGGTGCTGGTGCTGGCCGTCGCCGCGGGCGGCGGCCGGGCGGGTGCCACCGTCCGGGTCGCGGACCCGGTGTGGGACGGGCTCGCCGATTGCGAGAGCGGCGGCGACTGGCAGGCGGACACCGGCAACGGCTACTACGGCGGCCTGCAGATCCGGCCCTCCACCTGGGCGGAGGCCGACGGCCTGCGCTTCGCGGACCGGCCCGACCACGCCGGCCGACGGGAGCAGACGACCGTCGGCGAGGAGATCGTCCGGCGGCAGGGGTGGGGGGCCTGGCCGTCCTGCGCCCGGGACCTGGGACTGATCGGGGTCGGTACCGACCCGGGGCGCGACGTCGACGGTGGTACTGGGACCGGCACTGGGGCCGGGGTTGGGACCGGCACTGAGACTGGCATCGGGGCCGGGGCTGGGCCGGGTAGGGCCGGTGCGGGAGGATGGTGGGGTGATCCAGGGCGAGCTGTTCGGTGACCTGCCCGGGGCGGCCGGAGCCCCGCGGGCGGCCGGGACCCCCGGGGCCCCCGGTGATCCGGCCGGCTCCGAGGCCGGGGCGCGCGGGCGTTTCGAACCCGCCCCCGGGGCCGTCCTGCTCCCCGGCTGGCTGGACCTCGACGCGCAGCTGCGCCTGATCGCCGCCTGCAGGGAATGGGCCCGCCCGCCGGCCGGCCTGCACATGGTGCGGATGCCCACCGGGGGGATGATGTCCGTCCGCATGGTGAGCCTCGGGTGGCACTGGTACCCGTACGGATACCGGCGGGTCGCCGAGGACGGCGCGCCCGTCAAGCCGTTCCCGCCCGAGCTGGGCAGCCTGGCCCGCCGGGCCGTCGCGGAGGCGTACGGCGACGCGCGGCCCGAGGTCGCGGGCGCCACGTCCTACGGGCCGGACACCGCGATCGTCAACCACTACCCGCACGGCGCCAAGATGGGCCTGCACCAGGACCGTGACGAGCGCACGGACGCCCCCGTCGTCTCCCTCTCGCTCGGCGACCGCTGCGTCTTCAGGCTCGGGAACACCGAGACCAGGACCCGGCCGTGGACCGACCTGGAGCTGCACAGCGGGGACCTGCTGGTGTTCGGCGGCCCGGCCCGGTTCGCGTACCACGGGGTGGTGCGCACGCTCCCGGGGACGGCGGCGCCGGAGCTGGGGCTGGTGGGCCGGCTCAACATCACCGTGCGGGAGTCGGGGCTGGGGGCGTAGGTGGGGATGCGAGGAAGGGACGGCCCGGGCACGTCGTTCTCGTCGTGCCGTCGGCCCGGTCGTTTCCGTCATCCGTTCGTCGACTCGTTTACTCGTTCGAGTGAACTGGTGGCTCGGGCACGGTGAGCGGGAATGACCCGGGTCGCCGGAGAATTCGAGTGAGCTGGAGAATTCGATCGGAGTCCGCGTCCGCAGGGCCGGAGTCCGGAGAGGAAGCGTGCTCATGGGTACCCCCGTCGACGACCTTGTCGATCTGCTCGACCTGGAGCAGATCGAACTGAACATCTTCCGCGGGCGCAGCCCCGAGGAAGCGCTGCAGCGGACTTTCGGCGGCCAGGTCGCCGGGCAGGCGCTGGTGGCGGCGGGCCGCACGGTGGACGACGCGCGCCCCGTCCACTCGCTGCACGCCTACTTCCTGCGCCCCGGGGTGCCCGGCGTACCGATCGTCTACCAGGTCGACCGGATCCGGGACGGCCGCTCCTTCACCACCCGCCGGGTGCTCGGCATCCAGGGCGGCCGGTCGATCTTCGCGCTCACGGCCGACTTCCACAGACCCGAGGAGGGCGGCATCGAGCACCAGCACCCGATGCCGCAGGTCGCCGCCCCCGAGCACCTGCCCAGCGCCCTCGAAGAGGTCGGCTCCCGGCTCGGCGAACTGCCCCCCTTCATCAGCCGGCGCCAGCCCTTCGACGTCCGGTACGTCGACCGGTTGCGCTGGACCAAGGAGGAACTGGAAGGCGTCGAGGCACGCAGCGGCGTGTGGCTGCGCACCGACGGCCCGCTGCCGGACGACCCGCTGATCCACGTCTGTGCCCTCACCTACGCCAGCGACATGACGCTGCTGGACGCCGTCCGCGCCCCCGTCGAGCCGCTGTGGGGGGAGCGGCATTTCGACATGGCCTCGCTGGACCACGCGATGTGGTTCCACCAGCCGTTCCGGACGGACGACTGGCTGCTCTACCAGCAGGAGTCCCCGATCGCGCACGGCGCGCGCGGCCTGGCGCGCGGGCAGATCTTCGACCGGAACGGGCAACTGGTGGTGTCCGTCGTGCAGGAGGGGCTGTTCCGGCCGCTGAGGCGACCCGCAGAGTAGGCGTCGCGGGATGCCCGTCGTGGGATCCGCGCCGTGCGACCCCCGTCGCGCGATCCTTGGTGCGGGTTCGGCGGCGCGGATTCCGCGGGACGTGTTCCGCAGTGCCTGCCCCGTGTCGAGCGATGTGTCGGCCTCGTTGCCGCCGCGTTGCGGTTTCGGCGGCTTCGGGCCGGCGGGAATGATCCGTCCGTGCGGGCAGCGTTGTGAATGACCGAGAAGGGCGGCCCGAACCACGGGCCGTCCGCGGACCGACCGGGAGGGTGGACCGATGACGGCGACGGCCGCGGAGGACTGGAAGCACTGGAGCGACGGCCGGGCGGCGTCCGTGAGCGCGCCGCACGGCCAGCTCGCACTCACCGGCACGCACTGGCTGGAGCCCGGGCCCGCCGAGATCCCCGGCCTGCCCGGGCGCTGGTGGGCCGACGGCGAGGGCGTCCGCGTCAGGGCGACGTCCGACGACGGAATCACCGTCGCGGGCGCGGACGGACCGGTGGACGGCGAGGTGTTGCTGCGCCCGGACAGCGACCCGGCCGCGGACACCGCGACCCGGGGCGACCTGCTGCTCGTCCCGATCGAGCGCGAAGGCGAACTCGCCCTGCGGGTCTTCGACCCGGCATCGCAGCGTCGGGCCGCCTTCGCGGGCATCAGCGCCTACCCGTACGCGCCCGAGTGGGCCGTTACCGCGGTGTTCACCCCGTTCGACGACGAGACCGGGTCGGTCGTGGTCCCCAACGCCGACGGCAAGGAGCGCCCGCTCGCCGTCACCGGGCAGATCGCCTTCACCGTGGCCGGGGAACACCGCACGCTGACCGTCAGCCGGTCGGGCAAGCGACTCACCGGAGTGATCGCGGACGCGGGCAGCGGCATCGACACCTACCGCTTCCGCTTCATCACGCTGCCGGCGCCGGACGCCGACGGCCGTACGGTCCTCGACCTCAACCGGGCCTACCTGCCGCCGTGCGCCTTCTCGGACCACTTCATCTGCCCGTTCCCGCCGCCGGGCAACCGGCTGGACTTCGCGGTGGAGGCGGGGGAGAAGCAGGTGCTCAGCCGGTAACCGACGCTGCCCGGGCCGGCGGCGGCGCCGGGCCCGGGTCCGTGGTCGCGGTGGGCGTGGTGCCGGGCCGAGGGCGGTCCGAAGACGGGCCCCGGTGCGGGACGGCCGGGCGCGGGGCGGAGTATGGGGAACCATGTCGAACGATCAACATTCCGCCCCCGCCGTGTCGGCGGACACGCCCCCGGCCGCCGAGCCGCCCGTCGCAGTGCCGCCCGCTGCCGCGCCCGGGCCTGATCCGGTCGACGCACCCCCCACCGGCGGCGCTGCGGCCGCCGGTGCCGCGGTGTCCGACGCCGTGGCCGCCGGCCCCCTGCCGACGGACCCGGTGGCCACCGCCGCGCCGTGGTACCGGCGGGCGTTCGCCGACCTCAGCCCGCTCCGCGACAACGTCGACTACCGCCGGGTCTGGCTCGGCCAGGCAGTCTCCTCCATCGGCCAGCAGATGACGGCCGTCGCCGTCTCTATCCAGGTCTACGACCTGACCGGCTCCGCCTTCGCGACCGGCCTGGTCGGCATCTTCTCCCTCGTCCCACTGGTCGCCTTCGGCCTCTACGGTGGTGCGATCGCCGACACCGTCGACCGGCGCCGACTCGGCCTCGTCGGCTCGGCCGGCTTGGCGGTCGTCTCCGCCGTCCTGGCCGCCCAGGCGTTCGCCGGTCTCGGCCTGGTCGCCGTCCTGTACGCCGCCGTCGCCGCCCAGGCGGGCTTCTTCGCCCTCAGCTCACCCGCCCGCTCCGCGATGATCCCCCGGCTGGTGCCCTCCCACCAGCTCCCGGCCGCGAACGCCCTGAACACCGTCAGCATGAACCTCGGCCTCACCGTCGGCCCGATGCTCGGCGGCGTCCTCATCGGCGCCTACGGGGCCCAAGCCGCCTATCTGCTCGACACCGTCGCCTTCACCGGCACCCTCTACGCGATGTGGCGCCTGCCCGCCATGCGCCCCCTCGGCGAGCGCAAGGGCCGCGCCTCCGTCCTCGACGGCCTCCGCTTCCTCCGAGACCAGCCCAACCTGCGGACCAGCTTCCTCGCCGACCTGGCCGCGATGGTCTTCGGCATGCCCCGCGCCCTCTTCCCCGCCATCGCGGTCACCTTCTACGGCGGCGACGCCGGCACAGTCGGCCTCCTGGTCTCCGCCCCGGCCGTGGGCGCCCTGATCGGCGCGCTCTTCTCCGGCTGGGTCGGCCGCGTGCACCGCCAAGGCGCAGCCGTCCTCGCCGCCGTCGTCGCCTGGGGCCTGGCCATCGCCGCCTTCGGCGCCCTCCACAACCTCTGGCTCGGCCTCCTCCTGCTCGCGGTCGCCGGGTGCGCCGACACCGTCAGCATGATCTTCCGCAACACGATGATGCAGGTCGCCGCCCCGGACGAGATGCGCGGCCGCCTCCAAGGGATCTTCATCGTCGTCGTTGCCGGCGGCCCCCGCCTCGGCGACTTCGAGTCCGGCACCGTCGCCGCCCTCACCAACCCCGCCACCTCCGTGATCAGCGGCGGCCTCGCCTGCGTCGCAGCCGTCCTCCTCCTCGCCGCCCGCCGCCCCGCCTTCCTCGCCTACGACGCCCGCCACCCGACCCCCTGACCCCCCGGGCCACCCCACCCCCAAACCTGGCAGCGAGCACCCCCCGACGTGCTGTATTGTTTTCCACGTCGCCGGGACAACCGGAGACAAGGTCGAGAAGCCCACAGCAGAGCCCCCCAGGCCCTCGCTGCAGGCACCGAGACCACGGGACGTGGCGCAGCTTGGTAGCGCACTTGACTGGGGGTCAAGGGGTCGCAGGTTCAAATCCTGTCGTCCCGACGTGAGTCGGAAAGGCCGTTGTCCGGGAGAAATCCCAGGTCAGCGGCCTTTCGCATGACGCCCCGTCAGTGAAACGAGCCACCTGCGAACACCCCTAAACGATCTTGCTGGGGACCAGCTGGGGACCAGCGTGCTCCCGGCGGACCCTGCGGGCCCGCCCTCGGGGACCAGCCGGCCGAAGGCCCACCTGTCCCTACCCGGCCACAATAGCGGCGGAACCAGCAGCCGGAACACCCGTTCCGGGAATTCCGACGCTGCTCCCGCACCACCCACGCGGTGAATTCCCCCGCGTGCCGGGGATTCGACATCTGACCGGGCCGCGAGCGAAGTCCAACTCCACTCCGGGAACTCGAAGTTCACCGGGCCCTTAGGGCGGAATGACGGCCGCCCCCGTGAATCCGGTCCTATCGGTGCTGCCGCGCACCGTTGTTGACCCTCCACAAACGCGGTCCGGACCGTTGAGTCCTCGTTGCCACAGCCGGGCGGGCCGGCGGCGCTGTCGTAGGGCGGGCCTAGGCTTCGCCCATGAGTACGGTGCACGCCAGGGTCTGGCGCTTCACGGTCGAGAAGGGGTCCGCCGGCGCGGAAGCGGTCCAGGCAGTCGAGGTGGGCCAAGGGCCCCTCCCGGTGTCGCTGGCCGAACTGGTCAGCATCAACGCACTCTCCTGCGACCTGCGCAGGACGGTGGACCGCAGCGTGCGCGACCACGAGATCAACCTCCTCCTCAGCTACCTGGCCGGGGACACGGGGCCAGGGCCGCTCGGGGTCAAGTGCGCCGCGCTGGATTCCAGCTCCGGCCACATCCGCCGTTTCGTCAGCGAGTGCACCGGGCTCGGGGTCATGACGGCCGCCAGCGAGACCCTGTTCGACTGGAAGTCCGGTGTGGACGGGCTCAGCAGCTTCGACGTCCTGCCCGACAAGCTCGTGGGCACCTACGCCACCACGGGAGTGCGCCCGGACCTGCTCTACGACCTCGCCGGCGGCCCGCTCGCCGGAGAGGCCCGAGGCCGGCGCCGCGACGCCAAACAGATGCTCCCGGCGGTCAAGGGGACCGCGGACCAGAAGCAGCGACTGCAGAAGCTCGCGACCTGGTCGGTCGACCACGGCGACCACCCCTACTTCATGAGCTGGGTCTGGCTCGGCACGGGCGGCGTCTACGTCGACATCTTCCTGCCCGAGGACTCCCCGGCCACGGCCGGGCTGAAGACTGGATGGATCGAGAAGCCAGGCAACCCGCAGCCCTGGCGCTTCCCTGTTCCCCGGCCCGACCCTCGGCGGGCGATGCGGGAGGACCCGGAGGACGACCTCGGCTTCCACGTGCTGGACGAGGATCCCGAAGGCACGGATGAGGCGAGCAGCGGCGGTGCCACGAACGCGATCGACCGGGCCCGGCCTCTGGTCGAGGCGGCGATGGACCGGGCCTTCGGCCGTGAGGAGAACCCGCTGGGCGACCTGCGCGGCGTGCCCGTCCGCGGCACCTGGATCCGGGCCGACGCCGTCGGCCCGGCGCGCCACGAAGTCCTGGTCGGTGTTCTCGGCGAGCACGTCCCCGTGGACCTCCGCGCCCACCGCCGTCGCTTGGCCGCTGAACCGCGGAGCCGGCTCGACCTGTTCCTCGACGGCCGCCTGCTGACCCTCGTGCACCCGGTAGGCGAACCACGGCCGAGCTGGGGGCAGATCGCTGAGGAAGCCGTCGGAGTCTAGGTAGCCACTGAGGGCTGCACGCAGCGGAGGAGAAGAACACGATGCCGGACTCGTCGCCCAACGGCGCCCAGCAGCAAGAGGCGGCCTTCCCTCGGGGAGGTGCAGGGCCTGCGGCTAGGCACCTTCAACCCCTCGTTGGTGACTTCCCCGAGCGTCGCAGGCTGGCCCTCCTGTGGGCGTGGGCGCTCAACCCGCCCGGGCTTGAGCGCGCCCTGGCACGGGTCCGACCTGGCGATGTCTGCACCAAGAGGCAGACGGCACCTGAGGCTCCATCGGAAGCCGTGCTCGGCGACGACGGACGGTTCCACCTCCGTGGCTCGCGGATGCTCTGTTCGACTCCTGAGCGCGGCATGCCGGAATGGGTGGCACCTCGGGAAGGCAGGGAACGGCACCGGCAAGAACCCCAGGCTGCCTGGCGGCACGAGGCGCAACTGCTGTGGTGGGTCGACGAGGCGGGGCGGGCGCTCCGGACAGCCAGTCAGGCGGTCGCTGATCCGAAGGTTCGGGAGGTGACGGCGGTATGGCATGTCACGGCGCCGGACGGCACCGGCGTGGATCCGGGATCGGTTACCCTGGCGCAACGCTGCCCGGCCGCTCCGGGCTATCTGTGGCCGCCGGTCAGGTCGTCCAGCGCGATCGGACTGCTTCGGAGCCGACTGGCTTCGGAGCTGGGCCACCAGTGTCACCTTTGTGGCATCCTGCCCGGTTCCGTGGTTGACCACGACCACTTCGACGGCCTGGTGCGGGGCCTGCTTTGCGGTGTGTGCAACACGGGCTTGGAGTCCTGCCTTCATCTGGACTGGTGCCCGCGTGCCGTGTACCTGAACGATCCCCCGGCCGCTCCGCTCCAGCTGACCTATCCGAGCGCACGCAAGTCAATCAAGGAACTGCGGCACTCCGCGCGCAGGATCGCGGCACTCGGCTTCGATCCGTTCGAGAACCTTCGTCCGTAGACCTGGCAGGAGATGCTCGACCTGGGGACGGGCTGGTCCGGTGGCACCTGTCGGTTGGTGCCACCGGGCCGGGGCCAGTTCACCGGACAACGTAGAGGTGGCGGACTGGCGCCTCCGGCTCTGGATCCGGTGTAGTCGCAGCTGAGTCACGGCCACCGCTGAGGTGGGTGCTCAGCTTGTTGCCGGCCTCGATGAAGTCGGCGTGCGACGGGTGGAGATAGCGCTGGGTCGTGGTGATCTGCCCGTGTCCGGCGATTTTCTGCAGGACGTGCAGGCGCACGCCGGCGTCGGCGAGCCAGGTGAGGCCGGTGTGCCGCAGGCCGTGGCGGCGAAGCCAGGCGTAGCCGAGCGCAGTGACGACCTCGTCCCAGTGGGTGGCGTCACGGAGCACGGCGGTGCTGATGCGGCCACCGCGGGGGCCGGTGAACAGCCGTGCCATCGGGTCGTGTCCAACGACGGTGAGACGCCAGGTCACCATGTCGCGGATCTCTTCGATGATCGGGACGGTGCGGCGGCGCTTGCCCTTGGTGCCCTTGTCGATCAGCCCGCCGGGGCCGGGTGTGGTCTGCCGGCGCAGGTCCCAGGTCCAGTCGAAGCGGTTGATGTCCTTGACCCGGACGCCGGAGACCTCGCCGATGCGGGCGCCGGTGCAGGCGGCGAAGCGGACGACGTCGCCCCAGATCCGGTAGTTGCCGTGGGAGCGGGCGACGAGCGCCTCGGCGAGGGCGTCGAGGGCGTCCCAGTCGGGCAGAGCGAGGGCGCGGGGGTTGTCGAGCTCGTCCTCGAACTGCTTGTACAGGGACTGCCAGCCGGTAAGCCGGCAGGGGTTGAGATCGATGATGCCGTCGCGGCGGGCCTGCTCCATGATCCGGACAAGGGGGGCAAGGGTGTTCTTGACGGAGGACTTGCCGACCTCGTCGGATATCCAGGTGTTCAGGGCCCGGTCGGTGATCCCGTTGGTCATCGACACCACCGGGACGTGCCCCATCGTCGGGACGACGCGCAGCTTCCAGCCGGCCCGGTAGGGGTCGAGCGTCTTCGGCTCCAGGCCGCGCATGGCCAGGTCCCAGTTCTCGTCCCCGTAGTCGGCCAACGTCACATTCGAGAGCGACGGAACGATTCCGCGTTTGGCCGCCTTGCGCAGACGGTCGATCCATTCCTTCGCCTCGTCCTCGGAGGCGACGGAGTTGGACAGCGACTTCCGCCCGCCGCCGCTGGGATCCCACCAACGAACGCGTGCGCGGTAGCGGAACTCGGGGCGGCGGTCCGCTCGGAACTCGATGTCGTCGGTCAGGTCGATCGCGATCGGGACGATCACGGGGGTGTCAGCCAAGCTACGCGGCCTCCGGTTCTGCGGGGACTATTCGTTGGGACAGGAGCCATGCCTGCGTGTCGGGTATGGAGTAGACGACGGTTCGGTTGGCGAGGCGCACGAAGGGGGGCCCTTGCGGGGGCCTGGCGTTGCGCCAGCGGCGAAGGGTCGATGGATCGACTTTCAGGAGTGGTGCGAGCTCCTCGGCGGTGTACCAGCCGCTGTGGAGTAGATCGACGGTCGAAGGGCGTGCGGTGTCGTCCCCGTGTTCTGCGGCGTTTCCATTGACAGGCTGCAGGCCGCTCACGCCGCACGCCCTGTGGTGCGGACCGGGCGCGGGGCGAGAACCGGAAAGTTGTGCGGAAGATCGGGGCATGTCGGTGATCCTCGGGGCTGGCTGGAGTAGATGCGAACGGTTAGCTGTCAGTCGATGCAGGTCTCGCCGAGTCGACGAAGTCGAGTGCGGAGGGCAGGGGCGCCGGCTGGAGTCCGTCGGCCCGCATCTGGTCTCGAACGGCCTTGAGTCGGGTGCAGTCCTCGTGGGCCATGCGGTCGAGTTCGTCCGCCTGGCGGGCCAGCTGCTCGTAGCGGGCCGATCCGAGTGCCTGGCGTGCCTGGAGGCGGCGGCTGTGGGCTTCGCGGGTGGAGATCAGCGCGGTGCGGACGTCGACGTCGTGTTCGCGAAAGACGGCGAGTACGGCTCGTGCTGACCCCAACGGTGGCGCTTCGCCGAGGCGGTCCTCGCCGGTGACCCATGCCGCCGCCTCCCAGATGGACAGGGTCACCTCGGGCAGGAGGTCGACGTCGGTCTGGGCCTCCAGCGGGATGAGCAGCGCCACGAGCGGCAGATCGAGGGCGTGGGCGAGAACGAGGGCCTCCTCCACCTTGAGCGAGTCTCGCTGACCCTTCTCGATCTTGGTGATGGTGTTCGCGGCGATCGGTACGCCTCGTGCCGCGCACGCTTCCGAGAGGTCGCTGGTCGTCATGCCACGCTGGGCTCGGTGCGTCTTGACTGTTTGAGCGATCCGCGCCGTGAGCGCGGCCGGCCACTGCTCCTTCGATTCTGTCACGAGAGAAGAATACATGAGGCGTATTCTTCGTCCAGAGCAGATGTGATAGATGTTTCTCGCACAGAGAGCATCGCTTGGGAGGGAAGTTGCCGTGAACGCAGTCCGGACTGCCCGGTTGGGAAAGTACTCGCCGGAAGCTCTCGCTGCCCTCCCGCCAGCGATTCCGCTGTCGGTGGCCAACGAGTTGCTCTCGCTCGGCAGGACGGTCGGGTACCGCATGGTCCGTGAGGGTCGGTACCCGGTCACCGTCGTAGAGGTCGGCGGCAGCTATCGGGTGATCACCGCAGACCTCCTTCACTTCCTGCGCCCGCGTACCTCCCGGAGCGCGGCGTAGAGGCCGCGCTGCCGGGCATGCCGGCTTGGCGTGGGACGATCCCTCCAGTAGGCGATGTCGTCCGCACCCGCGCCCACAGATCTCGCACGGGCAAGGTGACGAGAGGAGCTGCATGTCGGATCTTGAACAGCCCATCGCGACGTCGGCGGAGTGCCTGCCGGTGATGCTGGCGGCCAGATGGGTGCTCGGCGGCAGGACGCCGCGCCAGCACCAGGAACGGTACGAAGCGTTCCTCGACGTGATTGACGACGAGTTCACGGCAGCCGAGATTACGGTCGGTTGCGACAGTCGCACCTACGCCAACAAGGAACTGCTGCCCGTGTGGCTGGAGGACGTTGCCGCCGGCCGCGAACCCCCAGCGGCGACCGAGCGCCTGCTCCGCCGGGAAGCGGAGCGCGTCGGCGACCGTGTGCCCGACCTGGCGCGAAGGCTCAAGAGCGCACTCGAACGGGCTTGCCGCGCATGGTCGCACATGCTCCAGGGGATCGTACTGGCCAACGCCGGCGACATCGTCGCGATCTTCCACGAGGACCAGCTGCAGCTCGGCTGGGACCTGCACGACCTCTTCCGCACTGTGCTGCCATGTGCGCGACTGCGTACGCGCGAGGTCTCCTGGCTCGTGGGGCGCGTTCCGGCCGTGCTCGGCCTGTTCCTCAGCGAGCGCGAGAGCGGTCTGATCGGATTGGTTCTGGAGCGGGAGCACACCCACAAGTTCGACGCCGAGACGTGCGCCCTGTTTCTGCGCAACGCGGTCACGCTCCTGGGCCGACCGGAGCTCGCCTCGTACGTGGAAGCCGATCTCAGTACTGCCGCTTCGGAGCTCGAGGACCGCTACGAGCCGGCGCCGGCTCTCGGCCTCCCGCATTCAGGGTTTGGCACCGGCTTCCGGGACTTCGGACTCACACGTGCCGATCTGCTGCCCGCCTTGCAGGCGGCCTGGAACGGGAGGGAAGTACCCGCGCCGAAGCGTGCCCGCGGCCAGAAGGCGTAGCTGTCGAGACGAGGACGCTCCGATCGCCGGTCCGTTCCCGGGGAGCCGGAGCCCGACCGAAGCGGCTCGGGCTGCGGTGGCAGGATGGCCGCGTGGCGGATACGAGTAATGAGCCGGCCGAGCTGTTCGACGGCACCGCGCCGTACTACGCGGCCTACCGGCCGGGCTACGACGAGCGGATGTTCACCCACGTCGCCGAGCGCATGGGCCTCGACGGAACCGGATGGGCACTGGACCTGGCCACCGGCACTGGAGCGGTGGCCCTGCCCCTGGCCCGCCTGGTGAGCTCGGTGATCGCCGTCGACCCGCAGCCGGGCATGCTCGCGGAAGCCCGCGCACTCGCCGCAGCCGCGAGTGTGACCAACATTGAGTGGCGCCTTGGCGAGGCGGCACAGTTGGCCAGCATGGACCTGCCGCCGCTACGGCTAACGACCATGGGAGCCGCCTTCCACTGGATGGACCGTGCCGCCGTCGCCCAGGATCTGGACACCCTCATCGACGATGGAGGCGCGATCGTGCTGGCCTCCGGCGGCGCTCCAGGCGACATCGCCCCGCCGCCCTGGTCGGACACGATCAGGGAAGTCCGGATCCGGTACCTCGGCCCGGAACGCCGGGCCGGGCGCGGCACCTACACGCACCCGGCCGAGCAGCACCAGGAGGTGCTGGCCCGCTCCCCGTTCTCCCGTGTCGAGACCGCGCACTGGGACCGGACGATCACCCGAACCGCGGACGAGATGGCCGGCTTGCAGCTCTCCTACAGCTACAGCAGCCCACGCCAACTCGGCCCAGACACGAGGGCGTTCGCGGAGGATGTCCGCGACGCCCTGCTGGCCTTCGACCCATCCGGCACCTTTGAGCAGACGATCCGCACGGAGGCGATCATCGCCCGTCGCCCGTGACGGAGCCCATTGTGGGATCCGTCAGCGTGAACTCAAGCAGCGGGTCCGTCACCACCGCGCGCCAGCGTTCGCGGTGGCCGGCGGCGCGCAGCCGGAAGTACACGGTCTCGCGGCGCTCGTCGCCTGCGGTGCCGAAGTGGCCGCCGATGTTGTGGGCGAGTAGGTAGTGGACGAGGACCAGGCTTCCAGCCGCGCCAGTCACCTGGAGCGGGGTGGGCAGGTCCACGGGCGGGTAGGGCGCGGCGTCGCGTAGTGCGTCCGCGCCGTGGCGGCGCAGCCACGCTCCTGTGCTCAGATGCGTACCCGGCCACACCCACAGGTTGCCGCGGTCGTGCTGGCGCTGGTCAGTGAGTAGGAGGCCGGCCAGGACGGTGAAGGTGCCCGGGCGGCCGTCGTCCTCGGTGGGGGTGAGGCCGTCGACGTGCGGGGCGCCGGGGTGGCGAGCGTGCGGTGGCAGGGTGAGTGCCAGCTGCGCGACCTCCGGGTCCGGCAGGGCGAGGTCGGGCCGCAGGAACGGGCGGACGGCGCCGCTGATGCCACTTTCCTTGTAGAGGGCACGCAGGCTGGGGTGGTCGGTGAGGGTCGGCCATAGGAAGTAGGGGCCGGTGAGGTTCGGCGCGGGCGGCTGGTTGGCCAGGTGGTCCGTGATCAGCGAACGCCAGCGGCGAAGGTGTCCGACGCTGAGGACATCGGGCACGATGCAGTAGCCGTTCCGGCGAAATTCCGTGACGAGAGAGCGAGTTGTCGTCTCCATCTCGCAATGGAAGCGCCAGCGGGCTGGGATGGGCAACAGGATTTCCGGGTCCGGTGATCAGACAGGTGTAGTACTCGGTGGCGAGGATCTGGAGGCATGGCATCGATGTGGGGGCGAGGAGTGCGGGCCATATTTGGACCCTGGTCGCGGTGAGCGTGCCGACCGGAATGCAGTAGCTGTCGTACCGAAATGCGGTTTTCACGTTGAGAGTTGGCGGCAGCGGCATGCTCACCCTGTCGCCGGTTGGCATGGATCCGGCTGTTGACGGATCCCGCATGTCGTCTCGTGTTGCCTCCTGCTCCGCGGCCGTTGCCCAGAGGTAGGCCAACGCCAAGGCTGGGGGTGGCGACGGTTTCGGCACCGACCACATGATGGCCAGGCCGCCAGTCCGTCCGCCCACCACGCGGGCACCCGAAGGGGGATCGGCCAAGAGCGCACGGTGTGCGGGTCGAGACCGCCGCTGGAATCCCACAGCGCGTGCAAGAGGAGGCACACATGACGGATCTTGAACTGATCTCCGAAGTGAATGACCGCGGATACGCAGTCATCTCGGCGCCCGCGACGGCGGACGACCCGTTCGACGCGCACAGGAACGTCGCCCGATCGCTGGGCTTGGCCGATGCCTACACGCCAGTCCTCTACAGGGATTCGGAGGTCTGTGACGTGGTGGGCCAAGTGGGGCCCTACAACGAGATTCCCCGGGACAGCTCCTTGGTCCTCCCGTGGTCCGAGATGCCGGGACAGCAGTTCCATGTGGACGGCCTGCTGGAACCGCTCGATGGGATCAAGACCACCGTTCTGCACTGCCTGGAGCAGGCGTACTCCGGCGGCGAGACGGAGCTGTTCTTCTCCTGCGAGGCTTTCCTGAAGCTGTCGGCTGCCGATGAGGACGCGGCGATGAGCCTGTTGCACCCTGCGGCGTTGACGCGGTTCGCGACCATCGCCGTGTCGGAACCCACCCGACTTCGCGCCGCAGGGCCGGCCTTCGGAAAGGTCGACGGGGAGCTGGCCACCCGCTTCTCGGATGGGACGACCGAGCTGTGGAACACCGCGGGGAACCCGGCTTTGCAGCGGGCGCTCGACTACCTGCGCGGGCCGGCACTCGACGCACATCGTGTGCGCATCCGTCTCGAGCCCGGTGACATGCTGGTCTTCCGAAACGACCGGGTTTCGCACCGTGGCTGCGCCTACCAGAACGGCGTTCGGCCGCGTCGGCTCACCCGCTCCATGTACAGCAGTGCGCCGTACCATCGGGCCCTGGACAGGTAGAGCCAGGTTTGGTGCCCACCGCGGGTTTCGGCCGGTCGGCGCGAGCCCGAGCGCAGGCATCCTGCGGGAAGCGCGCCGACCGTCCAGGCACAGACCCCACTTGTTCGGCCGGATCGCGACACTGGCCGAGCAGGTGGGGCGAACGTCGTGGACGGTCGGCGCCGTCAGTCCGAAGGGGCTGACAGCGCGGGGTCAGGCCGAGATGCTGAGGAACTCGGCGACGGTCGGGACGTGCCGGTGCTGGCCCAACTGTGTGCGCAGGTCGCCGAGAGTGCTGGTGGAGCGGGCTGAGTCGACGCCGCCCATCGCGTCGATGACGTGGTGCCCGATGGCGACGGCGGCGTCGAACTCGCCGAGCGCCAGATGGGCCTCGGCGCGTCGGGCCTCGTAGATGACGGTGCCCCGAATCTCGCGTTCGGTGTCGTACGGGTCTTCTTGGGTGGCGGCGGCGGTGAAGTGGTCGAGGGCTTTTCGAGGCTCGCCTAGGCTGAGTGCCGAGCTCGCGGCGACTTGGTGGATCTCGCCCCGTGACAGCCAGTACAGGGCGGGCAGGTCGGCCTCGATCGCCTCGGCGTTTTCGTATGCGGCGAGCGCGTCGTCGATGTGGGCGTAGGCAGCGGTGCTCTCGCCGGCCTTGGAGTGGGCTCGGGCCGCGCGGGCGTGGAGCATGGCCCGTACGCGGGGTGAGGAGATCTTCTTCCGGTCGGACAACGCCGCGTCGATCAGGTCGAGCGCGCCCCGAGGATCGCTCTTCTCGGCGTTGTAGCGGAGATTCGCCCAGAATCCGAGCACGAGGGCGCCCAGAGTCGGGTCCTGGGCGGTGGCGGCGGCGCGCAGGGCGGTGACGAAGTGCCGTTCGGCGGCGGCGTGCCGGCCCTCGTCGTAGGCGCACCATCCGGCCAGCCGGGACGCCTCGGCCGCGGCGGCGAACAGCTGTCGACCGGTCTCCTCGGTGTAGGTGGCGTTCTTGATCCGGTCCCGGATCATCTGCAGTTCGAAGACGGCGCCCTGGTAGACCTGTTCGGATCCCACGGTGTCGTCGAGGTGCCGAAGCGCGTCCAGACGAAGTTCGAAGAGCTGGGCGTCGCTTGCGCCAGCTCGGCGGCCCGTGGTGGGGAGGGCGAGCGAGACGTCGGCGGTGGCCCACTGGGCGAGGATCGCCCCGAGCGCGCCGGTGGACGTGATGAGGAAGGCGCGCCGGTCCACGTGACCTCCTAGGTCAGTCAGTGAGAGGACCGTACCCGCTGCCGTCCAGGGCGACTCCAGGACTATGCCATCGTCGTGAAGCGCCAGGTACAGGAAGTCCGGCCAGCCGTACCGGTCGACGTCCGCGAGGTCGATGCCGTGGTAGCGGGCCATGGCCAGCAGCGCGGGCCTTTCGGGAGTTACGCCCTTACGTGTCCAGCGTGTGAGCTTCTCTCGGCGCACGGCCATCGCTCCGAAGCCCAGTTCCTGGTGCGCCTGGTCGATCCGGGTGAGGTAGCGCGTGGCACTGAGGCCGTCGCGGACCAGCAACGTGGTGAGCGGATGGACGGTCTGCCCGACCTCGACCGCCTTGGCCACGATGTCCTCCCTGCAGTGGTGTCAGCTCCAGCTTTGACGACTGGTCACCACTGATCAAGCCCGTCGTGTCGGAAGGCAACACGGAGCAACACGAGGCAGCACGAGGCAACGCGCGGCGGCTTCCGTCACCGCCCCGTGCGGGCGGACAGTAGCGATCCCGCCGGCGTTCCGGCCCCGATCGAGCCGCAGCGAACGGAAGACGCGCGGCCAGGCGGCCCCGCCACCTACGGCCCCAACGGCGCTCCGCAGCACCGACCTTGCCGCACGCCCGGCCCCACCCGGCGGAATCCCGGCGGTCCCGGTTCCCGACAACGGAGGTACTGACATGAACTCCACGGCCCGTAGCAAGGGCCCGGCCGAAGTCCCCGAGGACGGCGCAGCCGCGAGCCTGGGCCACGGGAGCGTCCAGGGCAACCCGCTCCTGGTGTTCTCCGAATCTGTCATCCGGCACGACGGAGCCGCTGGCACCCGCGGCTTTGTGGTGGCCCCGGTGCGTCAACTGCACAGTCCCCAGCCTTCGGGCGGCGGGTCCCACATCCTGATCGCCCACGATCTGACGCCCGCAGACACCTCCGCCCTGGACCTCACCCAGGTCTCCGCATTCTGCACCGCCGCCGGAGGCCCCACCTCCCACGCCGTACAGGTCGCCTACAGCCTCGGCATCCCGACGATCGTCGCAGCCGGCGACCAGGTCCTGACCGTCCCGGACGGGACGATGTGCGCCCTCGACGGCGACACCGGCACCCTCTACAGCGAGCTCACGGAGAGCGACCTGGCCGCCGCGACCGCCCACCGCGACCGGCGCGCGACCCGGCCGCGAGCGCGGGCCAACGACGGAAGCACGCCGGTCACCCTCACCGGCACGATCACGCGACCTTCCCAGGCCGCCGAACTCCGAGCGGCCGGCGCCGACGGCCTCGGCCTGCTCGCCACCGAGCTGCTGTTCCTCGGCCGTGAACAGGACCTCACCGACGAGGAACAGCACTACCGGGCCTACCGTGAGATCGCCCGCGCCGTCGGCGGCGCTCCCGTGACCCTGCGAACGCTGGACATCGGCGGAGACAAGGACATGCCCGCACTTGGGCTGCCCCGCGAGGACAATCCGTTCCTCGGAGTGCGCGGCCTTCGCCTGAGCCTGCGCCGACCGGACCTGTTCCTACCTCAGTTGCGGGCCGCCTACCGGGTCGCCCGCGACGAAGGTGCCCAACTGCGCCTGATGTTCCCGATGGTCACCCACGTCGAGGAATTCCTCCAGGCCGCCGAGGCCGCCCGCGAGGTGCAGGCCGAACTCGACGCCCCCGTTCTGCCCCTGGGCGTGATGGTCGAGGTCCCGGCCTGCGCCCTGGCTGTCGACCAGTTCGCCGGGCACGTCGACTTCCTGAGCATCGGCACGAACGACCTCGCCCAGTACCTCACGGCAATGTCGCGTACCAGCGCGGACCTCGCCCGCAACATCGACCCGCTGCACGTAGCCGTCACCCGCACCGTGCGGGCGGTGGCCCAGGCGGGCGCCGACCACGGCATCCCCGTGTCCGCGTGCGGAGGACTGGCGGGCGACCCGGCGGGCGCCGTCGTCCTGACCGCCCTGGGAGTCACCGCTCTCACCGTCGCCCTGCCGTACCTGCCCGAGGTGCGCGACACCCTCGGCCGGACGGACGCCACCGCCCTGGCGACGATCCGCGACCACGCCCTCGACACCGGTGGCAGCCGGCACCTGCGGGACCTGGTCACCGAACTGCTCGACCTCTGAGCAGGCCACCACCAACCCGCCCAGTCTCACTCCTTATGGGCCGCCACACCCGTGGCGGCCCGGGAAGGCACCACCATGCCCTCACCTGCACCGCGGCCAATCAGCGTCCTGCTGGTCGGCGGCTGCGGCCACTGGGCCGCGGCCGAGAACCACATCCCGGCCATCCTCACCCTCGAGAAGAACGCCCCCGTTCGTGTGGCAGCCATCTGCGACCCCCGCGACCCCTACAGCCCGGCGCTCCTGGCGCACATGCCCGACCTCGACACCCTCGTGCAGCGGGACAAGCCCGCGTGGATCAAGCCCCGCCCAGGTGAGACGCCTGACCGACTCGAGCAACAACTGCAGCAGGCCTACCAGGAACACCGCTTCGACGCGGTCATCGTCGCCTGCGACCCCGTCGCCCACTACCCCTACCTCAAGTGGGCCACCGACCAGGGCATCCACGTCCTGTGCGACAAGCCGATCGTCTGCGTCGAGGACGCCGCCTGGAACCCCGAGCACGCCGCCGAGATCCACCACCGCTTCGACACACTGCTCCGTGCCCACCGCGACCGGCCCGGCCACCTGTTCGCGGTACCCCTGCGGCGACGCGCCAACGACGCCTTCCTGCACGTCGGCGAGCTGATCCGCGAAATCCACGACGACCACAAGCAGTCCCTGACCATGGGCCGCATCGACGTCGCCGGCGGCCACTTCCGCCTCCCCGAGGAGTACGCGCTCGGCAACGCCCACGGCTACACCCACGGCGTCGGGGCGCTCAGCTTCAGCAGCTACCACTACCTTGACGAGCTGACCCGCTACCTCCTGCTCGCCCCCGGCCAGATCAGCGCACTGCGCCTGACCCTTCAGTACGTCCGCCGTGTCGGCGACCACCTGGCGACTGGGCAAAACGATGCCCTCGCGACTCTCCTGCGCCCCCGCTCCGAGGCCGGTTTGCCCGCCGCGGACCTCGCCGAGCGAGTCCTCCTGGCCGAGATGGACTTCGGCTTCACCGTGGACCTCCTCGACTCCCAGCAGCGGTCCCACGGCGTCCTCACCTACACCTTCACCTCCAACTCCCTCTCCAACCGCACCGTCGGCACGCTGGCCCATGACATCCAGGACGACGTCGCGTTCCGCGAGAAGGGCCGTATGTCGCAGTACGTCATCGACCTGCATCAGGGCAGCCTCCAGCACGTGCGGCTGACCAAGAACGACGCGGTCGGCGAGACGTACACCATCCGCGTCGAGCACCGGCGCAATCCGCTCATCGGCGGCAGCGGCCGGCTGGAGACCGTCTACGAGAACGCCCACACCAGCAGCGCCGTCACCCCCCGCGACATCACCGCCGCTTTCCTCGCCATGGCCGCCGGCGGAACCGCCAGCACGGACGTCACCGACAAGATCGCCTTCCTCGACGGCCAGGCCCTCACCCACCGGGTCTTTGCCGCCATGTACCAGTTGATCGCGACTAGCCACCACGACGCGATCCCCTGCCCGTCGGTCCTCGTCGACCTGCCCTGACCCACGGCGCACCACAGACAAGGAGCCGCACATGAACCGCCTCGTCCCTGTCGATCACGGCCTCATCTTCTACCCCCGCGGCGGATCCGCCCTCGTCGCGAAGAGCCTCACCGAACACCTGCGCGCCCAAGGCCGCCCCGCCCGGGTCTTCGCCGGATCCCTCGGCGAGCCCGGCGACTACTCCCACGCGCCCACCTTCTACGACCCGGCCCACCTGCTCGCCTCCGACTACAACCTCGCCGCGACCACCTACGGCACCGAGCTGGACCCCCTGGAGATGCCGGTTCCCCTGCACCCCTCCTACGAGGACCGCCCCGGCGTGCCGGACCGGGTCTTCGCCGCGGTCTCCCCTCGCACCAACGCGCATCTCGAGGACTACTGGACCCGCCAGTTCGCCGACCACGGCGCCGGTGAGGGCGGTCTGCTCCACCTGCATCACCTCACCCCGCAACACACCGCTGCCCGCCGCCTCGAACGCACCGTCGTGACGACCCTCCATGGCACCGACCTGAAGTTCCTCCAGGGCGCGCTGGACCATGTCCGCCGGCCCACCGACACCGGCCTGACCGTCGCCGAACTCGCCCAGCGCGAAGAGACGGCCGGCGACAGCACCGAGAGCCCGCGGGACGAGCGCTGGCGCAGCTGGGCCCATGCCGAGTTCTGGATCCAGGGCCTGCGGGAATACGCGCAGAGCAGCGAGCACATCGTCACCGTCTCGGAGCAGGACCGCGCCCTCGCTCACGAGCTGCTCCACATCCCCGAAGGCCGGCTCGAGGTCATCCCGAACGGGGTCGACGTCAACCTGTTCCGGCCCTGCCTCGCCCTCGACGACACCGGCAAGCGCAGCCTCCTGCACCGCTGGCTGGTCGAGGACCCGCAGGGCTGGCTGCCCGGCCGCAGTCCCGGCACGATCACCTATACCAACTCCGATGTGGACCGCATGCTGCGCGATGATGCCGGCTACCGGCGTCCCCTGCTGCTGTGGATGGGCCGTTTCCTGGGCTTCAAGCGCCTGGACCTGTTACTCCACGTCTTCGCCTCCCTCGGGGAGAGCGCGCCGGTGCGCCCGGCCCTTCTGGTGCTGGGCGGTTTCCCGGGCGAGTGGGAAGGCGAGCACCCGCACACTCTGGCCGACCGTCTGGGCATCGGCAACGACGTGTACTTCGCGGGATGGCGACCGCACGGTGACCTGATCGACGGCCTCAACGCCAGCGACCTGTTCGTGACGCCCTCCGTGGGCGAGCCGTTCGGGCTGGTCTGCCTGGAGGCGATGGCCTCAGCCACTCCGGTCGTCGCGACCGCCAGCGGCGGCCCGCTCGCCACTATCCGGCCGGACGGGCCCCGGCCTACCGGGTGGCTCACCGTCCCGGGCGATGCCGAGGACCTGCACGCCACCCTGCTGGACGCTCTCACCCGTCCCGGGGAGATCGAACGGCGCGGACGTCACGCCCGTGACTTCGTCGTCCGGCACTACAGCTGGCACACCATCACCGACCGGTACGCCCACATGTACGACAGGGTGCTGGCGAGCGTCCGCGCATAGCGACCACCAACCTCATGGCCGACTGGGAACGGCGGACCGGATCGACCGGCCGGAGGTTCTGCGCAAGAGCGTATGTGACTGGGATGGCTGCTCGGCCAGCTCCACCGTTCCGTTCGACGAGGAGGACGACCGCCTGGCAGCCCCTACGCGGGGCGAACGCGATGGCCGGGGCAGCGACATTCGCTGTCCCGGCCATCGCATTTCGGATCAGGCCGAGCCGCGGACGGTCGTACGGCCCACACTCATGTAGGTGAGGCCGAGTGAGGCCATTCGCTGCGGGTCGAGGAGGTTGCGTCCGTCGAAGACCAGGGGACGCGCCATGAGCGCCGCGGCCTGGTCCCAGGCGACGTCCTGGAGCTCTGGCCATTCCGTCACGATGATCGCCGCGTCGGCGCCGGTCATCGCTTCCAGCGGGGTGGCACAGCGTGTGGTCGACGGCCAGGGCGCGGAGTCGAGCTGGCGGACCAGCGGATCCCAGCAGCGGACCGTCGCGCCCTCGGAGAGGAGCCGGGAGGCGATGATCGTGCTCGGGGCCTCACGGACGTCGTCCGTTCCGGGCTTGAAGGCGACGCCGAGCAGGGCGACGGTCCGGTTATGGAAGGCGCCGCCCAGCTCGTCCTTCAGCCGCTGGATCGCGCGCCGTGGCTGCAGGTCGTTCACCTCGATGACGGAGGTGAGCAGCTGGAAGGAGTAGCCGGCGTTGCCGGCCAGGGCCCGCAGCGCTCGGGAGTCCTTGGGGAAGCAGGAGCCGCCCCATCCGACGCCGGGCCGCATGAAGTGCGGCCCGAGCCGGTGGTCGAGCCCGACCGCGCGGACCACGTGTTCGACGTCGGCGCCGGTGGCCTCGCAGATCGTCGCGATCTCGTTGGTGAAGCTGATCTTCGTGGCCAGCAGCGCGTTGGCGGCCAGCTTCACCATCTCCGCCGAGCGGACGTCCATCTCGGTGATCGGGCCGTCCACGCCTTCGTGCAGCTGGGCGACCAGCTTGGCCGTCTCGGGATCGTCGGCGCCGATCACCACCCGGTCAGGGTGCATGAAGTCCCGTACGGCGTGGCCCTCGGCGGTGAACTCCGGGTTCGACGCGTACCCCACATGCTGGAGACCGGCGCGGTCCATCGCGGCCCTGACCCTGGTGCCGGTGCCCACGGGCACCGTGCTCTTGACCACCACCGCTGCCAGATGACGAGCATCCCGCAGGGTCTCGATCACCTGCCAGATCCTGGACAGGTCGGCATCCCCGGAGGGCGTCGACGGGGTGTCCACGCACACGTACACGACATCGGCGTCGCGAACGGCCTCTTCCGCGTCCAAGGTGAACGTCAGGCGGCCGGCGTTCTCCGCGATCAGCGACGCCAGCCCGTCCTCATGGATAGGAACCCCGCCGCTCTGGAGGAGCTCGACGCGCTCCTTCTGGATGTCGCGAACGACGACGTCATGCCCCAGTTTCGCGAAGCAGGCGCCCGTCACGAGGCCGATGTAGCCCGCACCGAAAACCGCGATTCGACGTTGTCCCAGCATCGGTTCGCTCACCTTTCCGGCCTCGAAGCGCCCTGCCTGTCAGCCGCATCTGACCCTAGAGCATGCCGCAGGCTGCGTCCGTGGAATGACGAGCTGGCCACCCGCCACGTCGGGCGGAGGCCCTGCCACCGGCATCCGGCCAACCCGGAGCCGCCGCCTACTTGCCCTTCCGCTGGCGCTTGGGCTGGCGCTTGGGCTGGACCCGCTTGCCGACCGGACGCACCGAGGGCGTCGTCGGCTTCTTGAGCGTGGCCTCGGCAGCCTGCAGGATGGTCACGAGCTTGACCTTGAGCGCGTGGGCCTGTTCGGGGGTGGTGGCGTCGGCCGGCGTCTCCAGTAGATGCGCCTTGAGGACGGCCAGCATGTCCCACTCCCAGGGGCCCCGGTCACGGGGGCCGGGGATCAGCCGGACGTAGTCCTCGTCATACAGGTCGGCGAGCAGGGCGAGCGCGTCCGCGTCGCTGACGTCGTTGACCTGCTCGCGCTCTGGTGCACCGGTGGCTACGCTCTCCGCGCGGCGTACCTCCTTCAACAGGGCCAGCCGCAGGTTCTGCAGCATCGCCACGCGCCCGCCCGCGCCGCGAGCGATCCACGCCGCCGCTCCCGCGGCGATGACGTAGTCCACGGGGCCGACTTCCTCTCCGCCGGAGAGGTCCATCGGCTCGGTGCCGGGAGGGAAGGTCGCCAGCTTCTGCAGGGCGGCGTCGCGGAACTCCGCAGGTGCGAACGACTCGATCAGCGGCCGAGCGCCTTCCGCCACTGCCTCGTTGAGGAGGGGGCCGTGGTGTTCGATAGCCGTGAAGCCGTTGTTGACGACGCGCAGGGCTTCGGTGACCGCGAACTTGTAGCGGGGCGAGGGGTAGGGGAAGCGTCCCGGATCGTCGTCCCAGGTGCCGATCCGGTCCACCAGGGCGGCGAACGTGTCCGGCTCCTCGTCGACCAGCGCGATGATGCCGCGCAGCGCCATGCCGCTCATCCGGCCCATCCGCTCAACCAGCGGACGGGGCAGCTGATTCATCAGATCGTTCACCGAGTTTCCCTCCCGTACCCCTTCGGCGGCGCCGTGATGTCCGGCCGAGCTCATGGGAGCCGGCGACTCCGGAGAGCGGCGTCCGGCGGGCCACGTTTGGGCCAACGCCGAAGCAGACCCTATCGCTCCGTCTGGTCGCCAGCCTGGTCGTTCGTGGTGGCAGGTGGGGAGCCGGGCCGACTGTGCCCGTCCGTGTGGTCGGTGAGTTGGCCGGAGTTGATCTCCACCGTGGCGTCGAGACCGTCGAGGTCGACGATGTATGTGGTGGGGGGCACCTCGATCTGCCAGGTCTCGCGGTCCAGCCTCCAGGCGGGGCGCAGGACGAAGCCGGCGCAGCCCTCGTACCGGCCGGCCGTGACGCGGATGCGTTGGTGCTCGATAAAACCGCCCTCCAGGACGGTGTGGACGGCGGCGGCGGCACGAGGAACGCATGCCCTGATGATCGTGTTGGGTCGGCCGCCGCGGCTGCCCTGTATGTCGGGTCGGGAATCGGGCCTGTGATCGGGGCCGTCGTGTGGTCCGGCTGCGAGCGGGTCCTGCGGGTGGCTGGTGTTCCGTGTGCGGTTCAGCCGTTCCCACCGCCGGGCGATGGGGTCGGCTTTCCTCTGGTCGGGTGACCTGAAGCTGAGCCGTGGGATCACGTCGTGGCCGCTGTCCTGGAGCGTTTGCTCCACGAGGTCGATGACGTGCTGGTCGTCCTGGAGGTGGAACAGCACGGTCCACCACGACACATCATCAACTGGCTGTCGTTCGCGCAGGTGGAGGGCATAGAGGATCATGGTGATGACGTCCCGGACAGCGGCAGAGTCCGCAGCATCATCCGATCTCTCGTAATGAGGGGCGGCGAGGGTAGCGGCCCGGCGAACAGCCTCGCGCCACTGCAACATCCTCTGACGCGCGGCCCACGGGTCAAGGGACGCGGCCGGCGGGTTGGGCTGCACGGCGGTGGTGATGGCGCCCAGGGTGGCCCAGTCACAGACCGGGTTCGCCATGAGGTCAGCCAACCGGTACACCTCCGGCCCGCCGGCCGGGCTCAGCTCCAGTCGGTCCTGGAGATCGTCGAACTCCCGGTTGGTCAACGCCACCCGGACGACACTGCGGCGGGCCGAGGTGAGCTGGCTGTCGTTGCGGAACGCGCTCCCGCGTAGGCGATCGGAGTCGAGGAACAGGTTGAGCCCTTCCACGAGGAGCGACCAGGCGCGGTCGGTGTTGCCTCCGCCGGCGCGCACGTTGTTGGTGACGGTGGGAAGGCGCAGGAACTCGCGCGTTTTCCCTCGTGCGGCGGCGGGACTGGGTAGGAGGACGACCTCGGTGTCCGTCCACGGCTCCCGCGGGTGGTAGACGACCACGCTCAGCAGGCCCGGGTGCGCGAGCACGGTCTCCTCGCTGCGAGACCCGTCCCGCTGGCGGAGGCGGGCGCGCAGGATCCACCAGGAGATCGGCTCCCCTGCGTCCTCCTCGCGGCAGACCCACTCCACCCGGGCCTCCTCCAGCACCGTGCGGGTCGTCAGCTGCTCCTCGTACCAGCCGATAAACGCAGCAGAGCGGGCGACGAGCAGCGGCACCTGCCGATTGCCGCCGGTCCGTCGGTGTCCTCGGTCGATCCGGTTCAGCGCGGCTTCGACCGCCTTGGCGATCGTGGGCGCGACGGCTACGCGGTGGGTTCCGGCCCAGGAAGGCGCGCCTTCGGGGGCCGGGGCGTGCCCGGGCGCGGCGACGAGGGTCAGGCGCGCAGCGTGGTGGAGGGCGTCGGCCGGCTGGCCGAGCGTGAGCCGAGGCGGGGAGGAATGGTCGATGGGTGCGAGGGCGATGATCTCGTCGGCCCAGGCGGCGGCTTCATCGACCCACTGCTGTTCCTTGGGGTTCGGCGCCTGGCCGTTGCGCGGCTGGGACAGGAGGACGAGCATCCGTCCGTAGCCCTGCCACTGCCGGAGGTGCTCCACGGCGTTGTCGTGCCAGTCCGGCGACGGGCCGGCAGCGGCCAGCAGCACCGAGGCGGCCCACTCGGTGGGGAGCGGCTCGCCCGCGTGGACGACGACGAACCGGTGGTCCCACTCGGGCAGCCTGTCAAGGTTGCCGGGGGCGATGTCGGCACTCTCGTGGCGATCGTCGAAGTCGATCCGGTAGACGGCGGGTGTGTCGGTGCAGGTGCGCTGCTCGTCGTCGGTGCCCCAGGCGACTGCGCGGAGGCGGCCAGTTCGTCCGGCGTGGATGCCGCCAGTGACCTTGACGTGAGCCCGCAGGCTCAACGCTCCGCTGGCCGGCAGGAGAAGCTGGTCAACTTGTGTGGTCAGCTCGCGTACCGCGTGCTCGAAGACGGTCATCCCGCTTGAGTGGTACCGGCCGTACGCGGCGTCGGTGATCATGTCGGACGGCAGGGTGTCCTCCAGCGGCACGCCGTGCTGGGCGTTCAGCGCGTGCCAGAGCCTCCAGATTGTCCCTTCTACGGGTGGCGGGCCGGTGAATGGGCCGTAGTCCTGTCCGTGTTCGGCCAGCCGCGCCTGGGTCAGGTCGGCCATGCCCTTCTCGACCGGCCTGACCCAGTCCTCCTCGCGTGCCGGGCCGGGCAGCAGGTCGCACAGCTCTCGGTGCAGGCGCTGCGGATTGGCCAGGCGGTAGCGCACGGACTGGAGCGGGACTTGGTCCGCTTCCCAGTCGTCCTGAGCCGTGATCAGGTAGTAGATCAGGGCGAGGACGTCTCGAACGCTGTGATCAAACCGCTGGAACTCGCGGGCTCTGGCCCGGGCATCGTCCCACCGCCGCCCGCTATCGCTGACCATACGCCGATCCTAGGCTGTGGGCCGCCCAGGACTGACCGAACACCTCATGCAGCCCGGGGCGGCTGCGGTAGGTCGTGCTGCCGGCGTCAGTAATCGACGTCGCCTGTGGCGCCCGCGGTCAGTACGACGTGGACGCTGCCGAGCGCCCCTTGGGCGTCCTCCAGCACGGGCGGCATGCCGGACCACGTCTTCCCGGGCTCCAGGTCGTCCACGGTTAGAAGGGTGGCCGGCCGCAGTGCGGCGGTGCAGTCCGACAGGAACTGCCCGAGACGGCCGCGGGTCGTCCTGCCGTGCTCCTCCAGCGCCTGGAGGTTTTCATGAACCCACTTGAGGTGGTCCTCGTCGGTCCGCTTCTGCTCCGTCAGGGCCTCAAGCGCCTCGGGGCTCCAGTACGTCCGGCAGCCGGCCTGCGTGAGCAGGTCGGAGGCCACGGAGCACTCGCGGTCGCTGAACTGCCACTCCCGACGGTTGAGGGCGCGAGAGGCGTCGGCGACGAGCGGGTGGACGGCCTGCTGGAGCGGTGTGGGTGGCGTGGCGTCGTGGTCGGTCCGCATCCGCCACAGCGGCATACCGGGACCGGGATTCGATGTGAGGGCGAGGCGCACGAGCTTGTGCAGAAGGTCCTCGGGTGAGAGGGCGGGCAGCCGGGGCGTCCAGGAGTGCCCGCACACGCAGGTCAGCCGGGCAGGGCCGCCCCAGACCCCGGAGACGGTCAGGCCGCGGTCCGCCATACACAGCGGGCAGCACACGTCCAGCTCGGGCGTCCCGTCCGACAGCGGAGGGGTGCCGAGCCAGAACACCCCGCCGAACCGGTTGCCGTAGTCCGCGCGATGGTGGCAGATCTCCAACGTCAGGTTGCCGACCCCGTCGTGGCCGATGTGGCTCGTGGTGAAACTCCAGGTCACGCCGTCCTACCTTAGGCTCGATCGGATAAGGCCACCATGTTTCGGGGCTGTCCGCCGTGGCGCGAGGATAGCTGACGGCGAATCGGAGGTTGGGTCACGGTACGTTGCCGGTGCCCCGCGCAGCACACGGGGCACCGGAGACGTTCACGTTGCGTTGGCGAGCGGCAGTTCGGCCACCGGCTCCCACGACAGCTCCCACGCCGTCTCCCCGTTGGGCCGGGGGCGCCGCTGGAACTGCACGTCGAGCAGCTGCACTCCGGTGACACGGACAGGGGCGTGGCTGGGCGAGATCCGCCGCAGCGCGGTGTGCAACTCGTCCGAGGACGCCGTGGCCCAGGCGTAGCCAAGCGAGATGTGCGGCCGACCACCGTCGTGAAGCAGCGCGCCCGGCCCGCGGACCTCACGGATGGCCGCGCGGACGCGCTCTCGCAGGTCGACCAGCCCGTCGTCCGGCGACAGGTCCAGGAATGCGCCGGCGCGGTTGGCCACCGGGGAGCCGGCCGTGATCTCCAACGGGCTGGCGGTATCGAGGTGCTTGCGCAGGGCGCGGAGAAGAACGTCGCGTTCCTCGGCCGTGATCTTGTCCGCGGTGGTGTCGGCCACCATCTCCAGCGTGCAGTGCAGCGTGCCGTCGCCGATCGGAGTGATCGGGAAGGGCAGCATCGCCTTGTGGCACTCGCCGACCAGCCGCGCCAACGGGAGGTCGACCCGCAGGTCCGGGACCGCGTACACGTGCAGAACGCGGGCGCCGTCAGGCCATGGCGAGCCCTGGAACTGGGGAACGAACTTCTCCACGATCACTTCTCCGTCGTGTAGGTGTCGGCGCCGTGCGGTGTGGCCGGCTGCGGCTGGCGGGACTGGCCGAGGTGCAGCTGGTGGACGCGCTCGAACGTGTAGGTGTTTCGGTCGGGGACCTGGCGCTCCCAAGCCAGCCACACACTGGAGATGGTGGCGCTGGTGCGGATGCCCGGCCGGATTCGGCGGCCAAGGTCGGAAGCGAGTCGGTCGGATCGGGCGGCCAGTTGCGGGGTGTCGGTGTCCTGCACGCCGTAGCCGCAGGACATGTGGCACCAGAACAATTCCTCCGCAGGAGGGAGGCCGAGGCCGGCCGTGGTCAGCCCGGCGCGTACGCGCTGGTAGAGCTCCGCCGGTCCCTGCTCCGGCCAGATCTCGACGATCCCGGCGGAGCCCGACGCCCGCGCCGGACCGATCTCGACGGTGAACGGTTCCAGAGCCTCCAGTTCACGCTGGACCGCGACTGCCGCAGCCTTGAGCATCGCGTCGTCGACGCGCGAGCCGGCGGCGACCTGCGGGTTGATCTTCTGGATGGTCATGTGGAGGTCTTCCTCGGCGATCGAGGAGATCACGTCCGCGTACTGGCAGGTAATCTCCCGCAACTTGGCGAAGTAGGCGCAGACCTGCGGCTGGTCCTGCGGCAGCCACAGGACATGTGGTCGGATCCAGTCCTCGTCCGGCCCGTCCGGGCGACCCCACTGCCTGCCGGGTGTCATGAACTTGCGCACGGTTAAGCCCCCTTGGCCTCGTAGCGAATCCTGGACGGGTCTATGTCGACCACGACCAGCAGGTGATCGGAGGCCGCCTCGGCGGCCGGGCTCCGATGGGTGCGGTAGCCGACCAGCGCCGGAGCCACGGGGCGGGTCGCCAGGGCGAGATCGATCCGGCGCCGCCCCCACGGATCCGGGTCGCCCTGGCCGTCTGCCCAGTGACCCACCGTCGGCTGCCACGGCGCGCCGACGTGCGCCGCAGCGTCGACCATGAAGCCCCGGCGCAGCAGCATCGCGGTAGCCCGGCGGTCGGCGAGGTTGGTGTCGCCGATCGTCTCGGGGACACACTGGTACTCGAGGTCGTCGTGGTCCTGGTCGCGGTAGGGCTCTTCGTCGTAGAGCCGTTCCACGCCGTCGACGGTGACGGTGGCGGCGGAGATCGAGTTGAAGTCGCCGAGAACGATGCCGGGCTTGGCGCCGCCGGTACGGCGGAAGGCGCCCTTGAGTCGCCGCGCCTCGTTGGCCCGGAAGTCGGGCCGGAATGGGTCGCCGTGGTAGCTGACGACGAGCAGTGGGCTCTGTGCGCCGATGTCGAGCTGGATCGTGGTGCAGCCGTGCCAGTAGTCGGGCGACCCGTACGGTCGGAATCCGCCGGGCACCGGGGTGACCGTAGTGGGGTTCCACAGGACGGCCGTGTACCAGGGGCGGTGGGCGTTTCGGGCCATCGCGACCGGGCCGGCGCTGCCGCCCGGTCGGATCGTAGTGGCGGTGAGGCCGCAGTCCTTGGCCAGGCGTGCGATGACGGCAGCGGCTTGGGCGTCCCAGCGGCGAAGCCTCTTCGCTTCGTCGACGATGCCGTCCTCGCTGGCGTCCTCGGGTGCGTCCTCGTCGACGAGGACTTCCTGCAGACACAGGACGTCCGGGCCGACTTCGCGGATCGCGGTGACCCGGGCCTCCCACCCCTGGGTGGCGACGTCGCGGGGGTGCAGTTTGTAGGCGTTGAGGTTCGCAACGCGGATCACGGAAGAGCCTCCTTGAGGATGGAAGACGGGCAGCAGCGCCGGCGACGGCACGGGGCCGGGGCGCGGCCAGTCCGCCGGGGTAGAGGGTGAGCGGTGGTGGCCAGGGGAAAGTCGCCCTGGTTGGCGGGTGGTTGGCGGGCTACGCGGCTCAGGCGGTGCGCGGCTGTGGGTTTTGCTCTTTGTCGAGGAGGCGGGCGGTGTGTAGGAGGGCGGCGACGCTGCCGGCTTCGCGGATCACGCCGTGCTCGACCATGGCGAGCGCTTGCTCCAGGGGCGCCCAGTGGGCGGTCATCCCGGCCTCGGTCGGATCGCGGCGCAATTCGCCGGGTTCGAGGCCGGTGGCGAGGACGAGGTGGGTGCGGGCGCGGGTGGAGCTGGGCAGCGGGTGGATCTGGGCGATCACCCGACACGCGGTGGCGCGCCAGCCGGTTTCCTCCTCCAGCTCGCGCCCGGCGGCGGCTTCGACAACCTCCCCGCGCTCGATGCCGCCGCCGGGCAGGTGGACGAGGCGGCCGTGGAGATAGAAGGCGTCCTCGACGAGCGCGACCTCGCTGCGGTCGTTGAGCGCGACGACGCGCACGCCGTCGCGCACGTCGATGTGCTCGTAGATGTCGTGTTGGCCGTCCGGGCGCAGGATCTGGTCGCGGTGCAGCGTCAGGCGCGGCCCGTGGTGGAGGGCCTGGGTGCTGAGGGTGGTCCACCCGGTCTCGGGTGCGGTGCGGGCCGCCGCGTCCAGCGCCTGGTAGGCCGCGAGCAGGGCGGGCGTGCAGGCATGGAAGGCGGCGGCGAGTTCGGCGTTTGCGGGCCACTGGTCGGCGATCCGGCCGACTGCGTGCGTGGTGGGCAGCTGCTGGCGCCATTGCTCGAACTGCTCGGCCAGGGCGCGCACCGGGGCGAGCTGTTCTAGCGCCTGCGTCACCGTGCGGGCGAGCAGGGGCGTGGGGCCGGCGACGAGCACGGCGTCCAGGCGCTCGGCGAGCGCCGCTGCGTCGCGGCCGATCTGGTCGGCGCCGCCGGCGCGGGTGGTGGTGATCGGCGGGCGGTCTCGCATCTCCGTACAGGCAGCCCAGGCCGCCTCACGTACCGGGTCGGTAGTCCAACTCATGCTTGTTCTCCGGGGGTTGGCTGCTGGCAGTCGGACGCTACTGGTCGCCGCCGGTGGGGCGGTGCAGCGGCCACCAGACGAGCGCCTTGTCGTCGCCGGTCTTGTAGCGGGGCCAGAGCTGCCCGGCGGGGTCCTGGCGCTCGGCGAGGTCGATGGCGTCGGCGACCGCGTGCGGCCCGTCCTCCCGGCACGCGCGGGCGAGTTCCTGCCACGAGTACAGCTCGTACTCCTCGACGCCAGCGGAGATGCCGTCGGTGGCGATCACGATCTCGGCCAGGTCGGCGGCCGGCCACGACGCGGTGATCGCGTTGAGGCCCGCCTCGGGCACGGCCTCGGCGATCCAGTACCCGCCGGGGCGGTTGACCACGCCGCCTTGGAAGCCGCGCAGCTCCTGAAGGATGTGGCGGTGGCGCTCGCCGAAGCCGTGGCCGGCGCGCAGAAGCTCACGGTACTCGCGGGCCTGCGGTTGGGCGTCCACGAGTGCGGCGAGCCGGTCGTCGCGGAGCGGGTGCACCGAGCCGTCGCGGGCGAGGGCGATGACGGGGCTGTCGCCGAGGACCGCCGCCTCGATCCGCTCCGCCCGCCGTCGCACGATCGCCACGGTGGAGGCCGGGGCCGAGCCGGGGACGAGCGCGTGGTGGTCGGCCATGGTGCTGATCGCGGTGGCGAGTACCTGGCGCAGGTCCATGTCGGGTTCTCGGGTAAGGAGTTGGGCGATGGACGTGCCCAGGGTGTCGGCGTACCAGCTACCGCGGGGATGGTCGTCGGTGACGGTGGAGACGCCGTCCAGGACGATCACGGCACGGTCGGTGGTGACCACCCTGTCCTCGCTGGGGCGACCGGGCCCGGCGAGTTCGCCGATACGGACAGTGGAGCCGCCCACCATGGCCGTACGAGAAGCGGCACCGGGATTGGTCTGCATAAAGAACTCCGCTCTGATCTGGACAGGTTCGGGCGAATGCCAGTGCTGCGGCACGGTTAGGCCTGCGGGCCGGCAGGCCGAGGCCCTCAACGGCCAAGCCAAGTGGCGATCACCAGCCGCGCATAGCCTCGGTGATCAGGGCGCGGGCGTCCTGCCCGTAGACGGCGGACTCCTGAAGCAGCCTGAACGCCCGGTGGAAGAGGCCGACGCGCTTCGGATCGGTGATGGTCTCGCAGCCGCGGTAGCCCTCCACCTCCACCCGGGTGCCGTCGTGGATGCCGAAGCCGTCCCCGGGGTAGACGTGCAGGCGGGCTCGTGCCGGGATGATCCCGAGGCGCAGGCCCGGCGTGTCGAGGGCGGCCAGCAGGTGCTCCAGCTGGGCGCGCATCACCGCGGGGCCGCCGATGCCGGTCATCAGAGCCTGCTCCCCGAGCAGCACGTGGTAGGTCCGGCCGTCCTGCCCGAGGTAGCGGGCGCGGGCGGTGCGTTCGGCTGCGCCGGCCTTGGAGTCGTCGGGGAGCTGGTGCAGGTTCGCGACCATGCGCAGGACCTCTTGTGCGTACTCGGGAGTCTGCAGGTTGCCCCAGATCAGGTCGGGGCTGTGCCCGGCGTAGTCGCTGGTGGCGGCGGTGAGTTCGTGGAAGGCGCGCTGGATGTGCTCGGTGCCGCGGGCGAGCAGGTCGTCCCACGAGGTGGCGGTGGACGGCTGTGGCGTCTCGGACGGGTCCGGTGCGCTCACTGGCTTCTCCCTGCTGATCGGATGTGCTCGGATCGGGGACTACCGAGCGAACGGGTCAGGCGCTGGCAGTGGTCTGGTGGGGCAGGCGGTCGCCGAGGTCGTACTGGGCGGCCTGGAGGAGGTAGGACTCGCGGTAGCGCGTGGCCGGTTCCTGGGCCATCAGCTCGGAGTGACTCCCCTGTTCGATGAGGCGGCCGTGGTCGAGGACGAAGATGCGGTCGGCCTTGGCGGTAGCGCCGAGACGGTGGGTGATGAGGACGACGGTGACGCCGAGGGCGGTGAGCTGGCGGATCTGCTCGAACGCCTCGACCTCGGTCTCCGGGTCCATCGCGGACGTCGGCTCGTCGACCACCACCAGAGCGGGAAGCCGGCCGTGGGCGTCGGGCGTGGTCAAACGCAGGTGAGTGCGGGCGAGGGCGACCTTCTGCCACTGACCACCAGAGAGGCCGACGCCGCCTTCGAAGCCCTTGGCGATGAGGGTGTCCCAGCTGCGGGGCAGCTCTTCGATCACCGGGTGGAGGTCGGCGTAGTCGGCAGCGGTCTCCAGCTGCCGCTGGTCGCAGACGACTTCGGGGCGGCCGAGGAGCAGGTTCGCGCGCAGGGTGAAGGACCAGCGCTGGAAGTTCTGCGCGAGCAGGGCGACGCTGCTGAAGAGCTGGTCGCGGTCGGCAGTGGCGGTGTCGATGCCGTCCCACCGGACCCGCCCCTGGTGCGGCTGGTAGACCCCGCACAGGATGTTGGCCAGCGTGGACTTGCCCGAACCGTTGGCACCCACCAGGGCGACGACCTTGCCCCGGGGGATCGTGAGGCTGACCTTGTCCAGCGCGGGAGTGTCGCGGCCGTCGTAGGTGAAGGAGACATCCTCCACGGTGATCGCTTCGGGGCGCTCGGGCAGCGGCGTGCCGCCGGTGGGGATCGCCCGGCGGTGGCCCTCGCGGCGCAGCTGGTCGAGGTCGCGGACGAACAGCGACTCCTCGTAGAGCCGGTTGATCTGGGAGACGAGGCCGCCGATGCTCGCCGAGCCGGTGCGGATGGCCACCACGGCCGTGCCGGCGGCGGCGAGCGGGATCGCACCGCTCATGACGAGCGAGCCCAGGAGGAGGAAGGCACCGACAGTGGCGGCGCCGGCCAGCGTCGCGGAGAGCAGGTCGGTACGCGCCCTCGCCCCGGCGAGGCGGGCCTGCTCCTGCTCGGCTGCACGGGCCATCTGCTCGTAGTGATGGAGGATGAACGGCCCGCAGGCGTGCACCCGCAGCTCGGCCGCGGAGTACGGGCGGATCAGCATGTCTGCCAGCGCCGTGCTGGCCCGGGAGTGCTGGAGCCACGCCCGCGTGGAGGCGTAGTGGCGCCGCGCGGTGCGGACGGCGCCCCAGCCACGCGGGGCAGTGATCAGCAGCAGCATCGGCAGCAGGGCGGGGTGGAGGACGGACAGGACGCCGGCGGCGGAGACGAGGCCGAACGTGGCGGTGAGGACGGAGGTGGCCTGGCCGATGATGTTCTGCAGCGACATCGCGCCCCAGCGGGCGCTGTCCACCTCGGCGAGGAACTCGGGGTCCTCGATCGCCTCCAGCTCGGAGCGGCCGACGATGCCCAGGAACTCGATCGTGGCCCGGCGGAAGACCGCCGGTTCCAGCCGCCCGCCAGCCCAGCCCGAGGCTGCGGACAGCACCGAGGACAGGCCCGCGATCACCGCGACCGCCACGACCGCCGGCACAGCGGCCCGCAGCACGTCGGCCACCTGGCCGGGGGCGAGCAGCGCGGCCAGCGCGTGGTTGGTCGCGATCAGCGCGAAGGCCGCGGCCAGGCCGCGCAGCACCTCGGCGCCGACCAGGGTCACCAGCGCCGCCCGGTCGGCCTGCCACGCCATCCGTCTGGCCAGGCGCAGGAAGTGCGGCATCTGCCGCGCCACTGCCCAGAACGTCACCTTGCCACTGGCCATCTCGTGCTTGGCCCAGCCGTAGTCATAGCGCATCGGCCCGCCGAACAGCAGCTGCTCGCTGTCCGGCACCGGATCCGTCGAGGTCTCGAGTTCGCTGGTCACATACTCCCTTTCGCAGAGGGGGGAACGCGGTGGTCGGGCGCCAGTGCCTCAGAGTTCGGCGTAGCCGTGGGGCGACCGGTGCGGACCGGGCAGGGACGAGCCGGCCGGCACCGTGCCGGGCGCACTCGCCCGGTACGGTGCTGGCCGGTGCCGGTCACGTCTCGACGAGCTGCCGCCCGCCGGAGGCGGGGTCGAATCCGTGGGTGGAGAACGCGGGCCTGCCGGCCAGGTACGCCTCCACCGCGGCCTTGGAGGTCGGGAACATCGGGCTGGGCAGGACGTCGGCGGCGGGGTGCCAGCGCACCTCCAGGTGTTTGTCCGGCTCGACGTTGACCAGCTCGCCCGCGAAGTCGCTGGTGGCGAAGACGAACAGGACGAACCCGCCGCGCCCGTCCCAGCCCTCCTTGGCCTGGATGGTGTGCACCAGGCGCAGGTCGCACGGCCGGGCGATGAGCCCGGCTTCCTCGCGCAGCTCCCGGGCGGCAGCGACGGAGATCTCCTCCCCGGGGTCGACCTTCCCGCCGGGAATCGTCCACGCGGGGCCCGGGGTCCAACTGCGCTGGGCGTAGTGGACGGTGGCGATCCGGTCGGTCGTCAGGTCGTGGGCGATGACGCAGACCGACAGCCTGCTTGTCTCGTGCATCAGGGGTGCTCCTGGTTGAAGTGGGAGGGGTCAATGGCGCGGACGCGACGGTCGTCGGGCGACTGCTTCTAGGTGTCGCGCGGGTGCAACTCCGAGAGCGCGGTCTCGCGCATGATGCGGTCGACCGTGTCGTGGAGGGTGCTGTCGCTGCCGATGACGGTCTCGATGCCGCCGGGAAGAACGTCGTGCGCGCGGTACCAGTCGCGCAGTTCCCGCTCGGTGACGGCAGCCAGGTACTCGCGATCGGCCTTCGCGGCGTGGCGGACCAGCGTCTCGGCGATCGGGATGTCGAGGTAGTAGCAGCGGGTGACGCCGCGGTGGTCGCCCACCAGGCGCCTGAGCATCTCGCCGTAGTGATCGGCGTACAGGATGCCTTCGATTACGACGTGGTAGCCGGCGCCCAGCGCGTACCGTGCCACGGTGTCGATCAGGCCGATGTTCGCGCCGCCGGGCCGGTCCCGCTCGCGCAGCACGATCCGGCGGAGGTTGTCCTGCGCGACCACGGCCAAGCCCCGCCCGAACCGGTCCCGGATGCCCGCCGCCACCGACGACTTGCCCGACGCCGAGTTGCCCCGAACGACCACGAGGCGGGTCTCCGCGCTTCCCACGGGCGTCCCGGCCGCCGCCGGGAGCGCCGGGGGGCTCGCGGTGCTCACGCCGGCCATCCGACGACGGACAGCGGGCGGCCGGCGGCGATCTGCGTGAGCGCGTCGGCGGTGTAGCCGACGATCGGATCCGGAAGCCTGTCCAGCGGCCAGAAGCGGAGGGCGGCGCACTTGTCCGGCTCGCGGTTGGTGATCGTGCCGGTGTACGCGCGCGGGGCGAAGAACAGCTGGAGGCGTCCGGCACCGTCGTCGGCGTCAAGGTGGTGGAGGGTGTGCACCAGGTCGAGGTCCTCCTCCCGGATGGTGATGCCGAGTTCCTCGTCGGCCTCGCGGGCCATACCGGCCAGGACGGACTCCTCCGCTTCGAGGTGGCCGGCTGGAGCGTGCCAGTGCTGATCGGCGAACGTGGTGTTGGTTCGCTGTCCGAGCAGCACCCGGCCGTTCTCGATCAGGACCAGGTGGACTCCCACAACCAGCGTGTGCGGCACGGGGCGTCTCCTTCCAGGGGCGGGAGGGAACCGGCGCGGGGAGCGCGGCCGGTTGAGGGCATGGCGATGCTGCGATCAAACTGATGATCGTTCGTCGTACGTGAGTGCGTGGGCAGGTGTCCCACCGTAGGCGGCCCGGCGGGGCCGCGTCGGCGTGTCGCGGCAGATGCCACACGATCCGGTGAACAGCCCCAACTCGTCATACCAGTCCGGCCGTTGTGGTTCGAACAGGGCAGTGTGCCACGGGGTACTGACAGTCGCGCCATGCTCGTCGGGAGGCGGGCGTTCACGCTTCCCAGGGCGGTGATCCGCTTCTGGAGGCGCTCGGTGTCGCGGGTGCCCCCGAGGTTCCCGTACTGCTGGCGGCCTGGACGGCGATTCGCACCTTCGACCGGCTGACGGTGTTGCGCACCTCGCTGCCGCCCACTACGCCACCACGGCGGCGGGAAGCGCCCGGTCGGCGGCGGCACGCGGCCCGGGCAGTGCCGTGAGCCGAGGCTGCGGGCAGTCGGCGAGGCGGACGGCCGCGTCCGCCATGCTCCAGTGGGAGAACCCCTGCGGGTAGTTGCCGAGCTGGCGGCGGGCGAGGGGGTCGTACTCCTCGGCGAGGAGCCCGAGATCGCTGCGCAGGGCGAGCAGCCGGTCGAACAGCGCGCGGGCTTCGGCGTGGCGGCCGATGACGGCGAGACTCTCGGCCAGCCAGAACGAGCAGGCCAGGAAGGCACCCTCGTGGCCGGCGAGCCCGTCGACGTTGCCGCCGGCTTCCTCGCGGGTGGAGTAGCGCAGCACCAGCCCGTGCTCGGTGAGATCGCGCTGGACGGCTTCGACGGTGCGGACGACGCGCTTGTCGTCCGGCGGCAGGAAGCCGATCAGGGACAGGAGCAGCAGGGAGGCATCGAGGGCCCGGCCACCGTAGGACTGGGTGAAGGTGCCCGTCTCGGGGTTGAAGCCGCGCGTGCAGACGTCGGTATGGATCTCCTCGCGCAGGCGGGCGAGACGGACGAGGACGGCAGGGTCGGTGGCGCTCCGGCGTTCCAGCAGCCGCAGGGTCCGGTCCACGGCGACCCAGCACATCACCTTGGAGTGGGTGAAATGCCGTGCTGGGCCACGGATTTCCCAGATGCCCTCGTCAGGCTCCCGCCAGCGCTGCTCCAGCTGCTCGGCGAGCGCCAAGAGCAGGGCGTCGCACTGCGGGGACGGGGGGAGGCCGGCGTCCTCGGCGAGCAGCAGAGTGTCGGCGAGTTCGCCGTAGACGTCGAGCTGGAGCTGGTCGGCAGCGCCGTTGCCGATGCGCACCGGCTGGGAGCCGTCGTAGCCGGGAAGGTGGTCCAGGACCTCCTCGTCGAGCTCGGCGTCGCCGTTGACGCGGTAGATCGGCTGGAGGCGTTGGGGGTTGACGGTGTCGACCAGCCATCTGCGCCACTGCCGGGCCTCGTCGAGGAAGCCGAGCCGCAGCAGAGCGGCGATGGTCAGCGCGCTGTCGCGCAGCCAGACGTAGCGGTAGTCCCAATTCCGTTCGCCGCCGAGCCGCTCGGGCAGGGACGTGGTGGGCGCGGCGACGACGCCGCCGCCCGGGTGGCAGAGTGCCTTGAGGGTGAGGGCGGAGCGTACCGCGGCCTCGCGGTCCGGGCCGGGATACGTGCAGCCGGCTGCCCACTGCTCCCAGAACTCGATGGTGGCGTCGAGCTCGGCGAAGGCGTCGGGTGGGATGGGGGCGGGGCGGTGGGAGGGCACCCAGGTGAGGGTGAGTACGACGCTCTGGCCGGCGCGGACGGTGAAGTCGGCCCGGCACACGCCCCGCCCGTTGGCGGTGTGCTGGGGGCCATCGAGCCAGTACGAGTCCGGGTGGGCGACCACCCACAGCCGCTGGGCTCCGCGGGAGAGCCGCTCGATGTGCGGCCTGGTGGTGCCGTAGCCGGGACGGGGCCGGAAGACGCTGGCGACGCGGACCTCGCCGCTGATGCCTTCGATGATCCGGATGATCCGGGGCTCCGCGTGGTCGCTGACCGTGGGCGCCGGCATGAAGTCGGTGACCGCAACCGTACCGGCGGGGCAGTCCCACTCCTGGCGCAGGACCAGGGAGTTGCCCACGTAGTGGCGGCGGTCGGCCGCCGGGGGCAGTGCGCCGTCGTAGACGGCCGGGCCGACGCGCCACAGGCCATGGTCGGCGGTGCCGAGCAGCGAGGCGAACACCGCCGGCGAGTCGAAGCCGGGCAGGCAGGCCCAGTTGATGGAACCGTCCGGGCGGACCAGGGCGGCGGACGCGGTGTTGCCGAGGAGCGCGTGGTCCTCGATCCGGGAAGGGGTGGTGGGGGTGCGCACGGGAGTCCTGACGTGGGTGGGACGGTGGGTGGTCAGCGGCGAGCGGGGGCGGGGGTCGCGAGCGAGGCGAGGGCGGCGGTGACGGTGTGGGCGAGCGTGTTGGCTACCGGCAACCAGGGCATGAGGTTCGCGAGCAGCACGCGGTTGGCCCGCTGGACGGGGTCGGCCAGGTCGCAGCCGACGACCACCGTCCCGCCGTACGGGGTGAACAGGCCGGCCTCGTAGCAGTCGTGCACGCGCACGTGCCCGATCGGGTTCCAGAACAGGACGACGTCGGTGCGCCGGATGTTGCGGTCCTGCCAGCCGAACGGCTGCCACGCGAGGTAGGGGTCGGTGGCCGGGTTGCGCGACGGCCGGGGGTTGAGCACCGTGCCGTCGAAGCCCGTGGTCGCGAACAGGTCGACCGCTTCGGTCTGCCAGTCCGGGCAGCCAACGGTTGCCCCGGCGAGGAACACCGCCGGGCGGCCGTCCGGCTCGTACGGCTCGGGTGCCTCGACGTATCGAAGGTTCACCGGGCGCCGCCGGAGGGAGTAGGTCCGTGGAGGACGGTGAGGGTGATCATCTGCTCTCTGAGATCGAAAGGGGTGCGGCCCTGGCCCGAACGGCCGCCATGGGTTACTGCGGGTAGCTGTTCAGCCGGACCGGCGGCGGTCGCCAGGATGGTCCGGGTCTTTCGAAGGCGGCGCGCGGTGGCCCACTACGCGATCGGCCACGCTGAGAGTGCACAGGGCGACGACGGCGAAGGTGCCCAAGTAGAGCGGCTGACCGAGGGTGGCGCGGTGCTCCAGCAGGTAGATGGCGCAGCCGCCGACGAGAACGCCAATCAGGAAGCAGAGCACGGCGAGCCCGATGCTCCTGATACTTCGTTGACCGCTCACGGTGCCACGGCCTGAGGCACGGCGGCCGGGGCGAGTGGTTCAGCCGGCCAGGCGCGGTCGATGCTGTTCAGCGGTACCAGCTGGGCGAGGACGCCGACGACGACGGCCTGCGGCTGGGAGTCGACGTTCAACTGGCTGAGCAGGCTCTTGGAGTAGCCGCGCATCGTGCTCGGCGCGATGCCGAAGTCTGCGGTCAGCTCGGGCGTGCTCCGCCCGCTCGCCCAGCCGCACAGGATCTGTGTCAGCCGCGGGGCCAGCTGGGGCTTGATGGTCAGTGCCCCGCTGGGGTGCACCGACTGGGTGACGATCCGGTGGGCGGTGGCCCAGGCGGCGAGGTGCAGCACGGTGCGGGTGCCGGTCGTGACGAGGACCGCGTCGATCGCGCTGCGGACGTCGTCCGGTTGCAGCTTCGTGTCGGGGTCGGCGGCAATCTGGTCGTGGCTGGCGCCGGCGGCGACCAGGACGATCAACCGGCGTTCCGAGGCAGTGAGGTTGGGCAGGGGGCCGATGGCCACGGCGTAGTCTCCAGCGGGGTGGTTCGGGCGGGTCACAGCTGCTGAGGGATCGGCATGCCGGGGGCGGCGAGATGGAACAGCAGCCTCGGCCCGAGCCGCTCGGCCTGGCCGGTGCCGACGACCAGGACGAGGTCGCCCTCGGCGGTCATCTCGAAGATCCGCTGCTCCGGGGCGGGTTCGCACGGTCCGAAGCGGACCCGGTGGACCGCGCCCGCTCCGAGTTTCTGAACGGCGGCCTGCTCGACGGCATCCAGCGGGTCGGGCACGGCGTCCTCGGTCAGCGGGGTGCTGACCGGCAGCAGCACCGCGTGATCGGCATCGCCGAGGGCGGCGCCGAGTTCGGCGGCGTGCGCGGTGGTGCGGGCGATGCCGTCCGGTTCCAGAACGATGATCAGCGAGCCCTCGGTGAGCATCCGGGCGGCCGTGACGTCCTGGGCGATCTCGCGCGGGTGCCGGGCGCGGGAGTCCACGACGGTGACGCCGGACTGGGTGCCGAGCACGGTCAGCGAACGATCCACCCCGCGGAAGCCGCCGGCGCGCCGGGAGACGGCCTGCGGGTCCTCGCCGATGACCAGGGCGGTGGCGATGGCGGCGCACACGGCCAGGGCGTGGTGGCGGCCGGCAACCGGGAGAATGAAGGCGTGGTCCGTCTCCTCGTAGCGCAAGGTGACGCGGAAGTCCTCGCCGGTCCAACGGGGTGCCATGATCCACACGGTGTCGGCCGGGTCGAGGCCGACGGTGACCACGCGCGGTTCGGGCCGGTCGCCCAGGCGCTCGCGCAGGATCTTCACGCTGCTGTCCCAGGTTGGCAGGACGACGGTGGCGGCGCGGCGGGCGAGGAGCTGGGCGGCATTGAGGCCCTCGATGTTGTCCTCGTAGTACGGGGCGTTCGCGTCGATGGTGAGGATCAGCGCGGCGGTGAACTTGGGCTCGTGGGCGAGGAAATGAGGTGAGGGGCGGTGCTGCTGGGCACCCGGCGTGGCGGCCTCGTGGGTGGCGGTGTCAGGGCAGAAGTCGACCACGATTCGGCTGTTGCCGGCGTGCCCGGCGCCGCCCGCTCGTGCCGGGGCGTTCAGCACCCAGCCCGTCGCGCCGTCATCCAGCACGGCCGCCAGGGCGGCTGCCGCGGTAGTGGTGCTGTGGCTGCCCGCCACCGCCACCGATCCGCCTTCGGCCTGGGCGCACAGGGCCCTGAGCGCGACGGCCCGGCTGAGGATCGGCAGCTGCAGATCCTGGGCGCGGTCGAGTTCCGGATGCGCGTCGGCAGGGACACCCGGCCACACCACCGCCGTGCGGTCGGTGCGTACGTGCTCGGGCTCGAAGCCGACCTCCACTTCGATGCCGGCCGCCCTCAGCGCAGCCACGACCGGGCTGTCCCGGTCGGTCTCGGGAACGCTCCCGGTGACGTCGGCTCCGGCTCCGGCCAGCCACAGGGCCAGCCCCTCCATGCCGGCGGTGGCGACATCGACCAGATGAGCGGCCGTCAGTACCTCGGGCAGGACCGGACGAGGGCCGGTGACGGTACGGCTGTCGGGGCAGGTGGTGGTGTCCATGAGGATATGAGGATCTCCAACAGGGAAGCGGACTGTGAGGGGTTGGACCGGACCGGTCGCGGGCCCGGGGGTGTGGCGCCGCGACCGGCCCGGGGCTCAGGACTGGGCGAACCCGCGTGCCAGCTCCGCGTCGGTGACGCGGGCGGCGTGGTGGTCGACCTCCAGCCATGCCAGTGAGGCCAGGTGGGCGACAGCCCGCTCGCCCAGCAACTCCCTGGACACGCGACCGGCCTCGAACTTCTCGATGGCATCGCAGGGGTGACGGGAAACCACCCGCAGATCCTCGTCACAGTCGGCGTCGCCGGTGATGGCCTCGTCGGGCTTGAGGCCGTTGGTGATGCCGTGGCGGACCGCGGCGACGGCGGCGGCCAGGGCGAGGTAGGGGTTGGCGTCCGCGCCGGGCAGGCGGACCTCCAGGTGAAGGCTGCGCCCGTGGCCGACCACCCGCACTGCGGCCGAGCGGTTGTCCCATCCCCACACGAGCTTCGACGGCGCAAATGGCCCACGCAGGCGCTTGTAGCTGTTCACGTACGGCGCCCACATCGGACCGGTCTGGTGCAGCACATCCAGCAGCCCGGCAACCGCGTGCTCGCCCACCGCCGACAGAGCGCCCGCGTCTTGGTCGGAGACCAGCAGGGGCCGGTCGCCGTCCCACAGCGACAGGTGCAGATGCATCCCGGAACCCACCCCATCCGCCGGGGCCGCCATGAACGTCGCAGCTAGCTGCTGCTGCTCCGCAACCGCCTTGGCCGCGTGCTTGAACAGCACGTGCTGCTCGCAGGCATCCCGGGCCGGGCCGTAAGGGAAGGTCACCTCGATCTGGCCGGGCGCGCCTTCCAGTTTGACCGCCTCGACGGGCAGTTCGGCTCCGGCCAGGGCCTGGCGCAGCAACCGGGAGTAGTTGGCCGCTGGCCCCGGCCGGTCGAGGGCGTAGTCGCGATTGTCCCAGGTCACCGGACGTAGCCCGCGCCAGCCAGCTGCCGCTGCGTCGGTGCCGGTGCCTGTGTAGAGGACGAACTCGGTCTCGATGCCGACCCGCACCTCGTAGCCCAGGCCTTGGAGCTGGTCGAGCTGCTCGTCGAGGATGGTGGCAGGGGAGAGTGGGTGCGGCCGACCGCCATCCAGAGGCCGGGCAAGCACGATGGCGCTGTTCGGCTCCCACGGGAGGACCCGGGCGTGGTCGAAGTCGGGCTGCACCGCGACATCCCCGAAACCGCCCTCCCAGGAGAACTCGCCACCCCGTAGGGGCGTCATGTCCAGATCCGTGCCGAGCACGTATCCGCACATCTCCGGAGTGACCGGCCCGGAGTCCAACCGCTGCAGCAGTGTGCGGGCGTTGTACTCCTTGCCCTTGAGCCGTCCCTGCGGATCGATGACGGCCAGCAGCACGGTGTCGATCCCGAGCCTGTCCACCAGCTGGTGCAGTGGCCCGACCGGCGAGGTCAGCGTCGAATTGCCGCCCGCGTCGGAGCGCGCCGCCCGCATCACTGCCCTCGTACCATCCGCGCTCTGGCCTTGGCCGCGTGCGGCTCCTCGACCACCGTCCGGTCGGGCTGTTCGGCGGCTGGTCACACGACCTCCTCGGTCAGCGCGACCAGCTCGGTCGACTGCTGGACCGGCGGCGAGTACGAGCGCCCTGCCTTGAGCCACCACCCCCAGGCCAGCAACAGCACCACCGCCAAAGCCACGGGCGCGTAGTTGAAGGTGTCGACCGTCACCGGCGAGGACTGCGGCAAACACACCAACACGCTCACCACGGCCACCCAGCCCACCGCGATCCAGCCGATCGCCGGGCCCCGGCGGCCCAGGCTCCACGGCCCCGCCTTGAACCGGCGGCCCTTGCGCAGCCGGAGGTAGATCGGCACCGCGTACGCCGGCGTCATCCCCACCACATTGACGGCGGTCACCGCGCCATACGCGGTCGCGCTGTACAGCGACGGCAGTGCGAGCACCAGCGCCGCCCCGAGCGACAGCCACACCCCGGCGACCGGCGTCCCAGTGCGCTCCGACACCCGGCACCAGAGTCCGGATCCGGGGAGCGCGCCGTCCCGGGAGAACGCGAAGACCATCCTTGACGCCGCCGCCGTCTCCGCGTTGCCGCAGAACAACTGCGCCACGATCACCACCACCAAGAGCACCTTCGCCCCGGTCGTCCCGAGCGCGTCGATGAAGATCTGCGCCGGCGGCACGCCAGTGGGCGAGTTGAGGACGCCGGAGTAGTCCTGGATGGCGAACAGCATGCCGGCCAGCAGGACGGCGCCGGCGATCCAGCTCACCCAGATCGAGCGGACGATCCCGCGGGGCGCCGACACCGATGCCCTGGTGGTCTCCTCGCTCATGTGCGCGCTGGCGTCGTAGCCCGAGAAGGTGTACTGGGCCAACAGCAAGCCGACCGCGCTCACGTAGACCGGGTTGCTCCAGCCGGTGTTGTTGACGAAGTGTCCGACCACCCAGCTGAGGTCCCGGTGCTGGGCGGGCACGATCGCGAGCGCCCCGACGATCAGAACGACACCACCGATGTGCCACCACACCGAGACGCCGTTGAGCACCGACACCAGCCGCACGCCGCGAAGGTTCAGCACCGCGTGGAGCAGCAGGATCGCGGCGAAGATCCCGAACAGGCCGCCCGGCGTCGGCGAGTATCCGAACTGCATGTTGAGGAACGCGCCGACGAAGCTGGCCGCACCGTAGTCGATGCCGCAGATGCCGCCCACCAGTCCGAGCAGGTTGAGCCAGCCGGTCATCCAGCCCCACCGGGGGCCGCCCAGCTGGTGGGCCATGAAGTAGAGCGCACCGGACGTCGGATAGGCCGAGGTCACCTCGGCGAGCGCCAGGCCGACGAACATGACCAGGCCGCCGACGCCGATCCAGCCCCAGAAGATCACCGCAGGCCCGCCCGTGTTCAGACCGAACGCGAGCATCGTCATACAGCCGGACAGGATGCTGATGACGGAGAAGGAGCTGGCGAAGTTGCCGAACTCACCCATTCTCCGCCGTAGTTTGGGCTGGTAGCCGAGCTGGCGGAGCCGTTCCTCGTCGGTCGGTGGTGCTGCGTGGGCGGGGGACATCGGGACAACCTCCGTGCGGGAAGAAGACGGATGATGGAAAGGGGGCGGCCGAGAATCAGGCCAGAGCGGTCGCGCGGCCAGCGAGGGCCTGTTCCCGGGCGATGAGCAGCAGAGCCTCCGCCTTCTCCGGGGAGTCGGCGACATGGGTCCACGGCGCCTTGGACGCGAACTGACCGAGTGCGCTGAACACTTCGACGGCGGCGGCCATCTGGGCCGATGCCCACAACGCGTGGGCGAGGTAGCTGAGATCGACGACCGGCCACGCTCCCGGCTCCGCCACGGACCAGCTCTCGTACGCGCGCTGAGCACGGGAGAAGTGGGGCTCCCGGAGCCACTGCCGGAGCACGACCGCGTTGCGCCTCGGCTCGTTGCGGTAGTAGTCGACCGACAAGTACAGCGGCAGGGCCGAGAGCGGTGATCCGGCCGGAGCCATCGACATGACGACGTTCACGAAGTCAGCCGCCGCCGGCCGGTAGACCCGGTGCCAGTAGCGGAGCATGCGGTGGTGGGCCTCTCGGTTGCCCGGATCGCGCCTGAGGACCTCATCGAGCAGCCCCCATGGTCCGGCCGGAAGCATCGGGTCCGACGAGCGCTGCTGATGTTCGGGCCGATGCCTGGCGCGGTCCAGCGCGGCCAGGGCGATCAGGCACACCCACGGAACAGGGTCCGAGCGCACTGCCTGAGCGGCGGCCTGGCACGACTCGCGGGCTTCATGCTCCAAGCGCTCGGCCTCCGGCGAGCCGGCCTCGGCTGCGGCCAGGGCGTGCTCGACCATGACCCGTGTCCGCACGATGGCGAGCCCCGGATCGTCCGGGTCCTCGCGGGCCCAGTCGGTGAGCACCGTCGACCGGGCCGCGACCAGCGCCAGCACCTGCGTCCGAGAAGTCCGTAGGCCAGCGTTCTGCGCCGTGGCGGCCAGCAGCCGCTGCGTCGACAGCCAGCGCCCGGCCCGCAGGTCGTCCACCGCAGTCCGGAGCGCACTGTCGAACCCAGCGGGGTGGTACACCGGCCGAGTCGGAGACGCGGCGATCACGGATCACCCTTTCAGTCATAGACATGCCATACATGGAGGGCCAGGCCCCACGGTCGATCAAGCGGGACGTCCATCGGCTCCTGTCTGGGATGGATGAACACTCCACGACCGACCGCAGCACCTCGTCGAGATCAGCGGGATGGAACACCACCCGCGCGGTACCCGCTGCCTCACAGGCGCGCATCTCGCACACCTCCAGCCGCCGGACGCCTCTGCGGGCCGGCTTGGACACAGCAGACGGCACGACCGTCAGCGGTTTGCCCACTCCCGCACCCGGCACTCCACGCCGGCACCTCACCGCGGGCGGCTGCCATCACGGCTGACACAAGATCCGTGACCAACTCGTCCACCCGCCGGCGCTCCGCACCAAGGCCGTAGCCGACTGCAGCACCAGGTGCTGAAGCGAGCCCGGCTCCGCTCCGGCCGCCAACGCCACCAGGTACTGAGCCAGGTCGGCGCCCGCCGCGGGCGGCAGCGCGGTCGCCGCGGCCAATGCCTTCTCCAACTCGGAGGCCCTGCGGCGTGCCACCGTCGCGACCCGCTGCGAGTAGGCCGCCACGAGCAGCGCGACCAGCGAGCAGGCGACCATGCCGCCCACGGCTGCGCTTTCTGCATGAGATGCCATCAGATCCTCGCTGAGGTGGCAGGAATGGAGGATGAACTGCCGGTCGGCCAGCTGGGTAGCCCTCTGATCAGGACTTGCGGCCGAGGACGCCATAGCAGGAGACCGCGGCGTCAGTCAGCGCTGGGTCGACCGGGCCGTCCGGCCGCCACCGGGAGACCACCTGCAGTCCGGGCGGCATGATCTGCAGGCCGGCGGTGATGGCCTCGATCTCGGATCGGGACCGGGCCTGGGCTGGGATGTGGGCCTTGCGGTAGAGGGCCACGACGTTCTCCCAGGCGCCGGGGTCGAAGTCGCCGGTGACGTGGGACAGCATCACGCAGCTCCCGTGCGGAAGGGCCTCCACCAGCTCGGCGACCAGGCCGCGCGGATCGTCCGAATCCTCGATGAAGTGCAGGACCGCGATCAGCATCAGAGCGATGGGCCGTTGGAAGTCCAGCACTGCGCGGGCACCGGCGAGAATCTGCTGCGGGTCGCGAAGATCGGCCTTGAGAACCGCGGTCCGCCCCTCCGGCTGGCTGGTGAGCAGGGCGCGTGCGTGGGCCAGCACCATCGGGTCGTTGTCGACGTAGACGACACGGGAGGCCGGGTCCTCGGCCTGGGCAATCTCGTGGGTGTTGGGGCTGGTGGGGATCCCGGTGCCAATGTCCAGGAATTGGCTGATCCCCAGTCGTGCGAGATATCGGACCGCGCGCTCCAGGAAGCGCCGGTTCTCGCGGGCCGTGGTCGGCAGCGTGGGTGCCACCTTCAGCAGCGCATCAGCCGCTGCCCGATCGGCCGCGAAATTGTCCTTGCCGTTGAGGTAGTAGTCGTACAGCCGGGCCGGGCGCGGCCGGTCGGCCAGCAGATCACCGGACGGCGCACCAGAGGAGTAGGACTCGGGATCGCCGCCGACGGTTGTAGAGATCATCTGGGTCGGAAACGTGCCGACGCCGAGCGGCGCGCTGTCCGACTCCGGGCGGTGGTCCTGGGTCGTGGTCATGTCTCCTCAGTCGGTCAAGGCTCAAGCGCGCATCGCGCATTGTTAGTTGGTGCCCGCTCGGTACGGAGGGGGATGCCGTATCGAGCGGGCGGTCGGGAGTCCGGGCACGCGGGCCCGGTCGGGGGCACGTCTGGGGCGTCTCCGTGCGCCGGCGCCGGACGGGCAGCGATTCCAGATTGGCTGGCCGATTACCGGAGTACGAGTGGCTGGATGCGGACATGATGGGTGTCCGCATCCGAGCTGCGGGAACTCGTCGTCCGTCCACATGACCAGCTGACGCCGGATCGCCTACACAAATGGCAGTGAGTGGAACAGAATGTGACTTCTCGTCGTGGAGCCGGGTCGTGGGTGAGTAGGGAAGCAGCGGGGGGTGTGATGGCCGCCAAGGCACGGGAGCTTGTCTCGGCTGGCTCGGCGCTGGCCAAACTCGGGGCAACGCTGCGCGAACTTCGGACCGCCAGAGGGTTAAGTCAGGCCAAGTTGGGCGCCGCAGTCCATAGCAGTGCCGATTTGGTCCGCCGGGTCGAGGCGAGCGAGCGGTTCCCATCGCGTCAGTTCATCGCGGCCTGCGATCAGGCCCTTGAGGCCGGTGGTGCGCTCGTTGACCTCTGGCCGGCAGCCGAGGAAGAGCGTCGTCGCACGCCATCACTCGGCTCTGCGCGCAAGAGCGAGCCGTCTGCCAGATTCGACCCGAAGGCATCTGAGCTGGTGGTCGCGGAGTGGGTCGCAGCGGACCCGGGGCAGGCTGCGGCCAATGAAGGCAGCCGACTCTGGGTTACCGAGGACGATTTTGAAGTGGCGGGCGGGATGCTCGCGATGTTTCGGCAGTTGGATCACGCCCACGGCGCAGGGCAATTCGCAACCCAACTCCGCGCCTACGTCGACACGGAGCTGAGCTCGCTGCTCTCCCGCTCCGCGGCAAGCGCTGACGTCGATCGCTCGCGGGCCCGGATCGCAGCGGGCTTCCTCGAACTGGCCGGCTACCAGGCGGTGGACGCGGGGCGGCCAGGGTGGGCGCAGACGTACTACAAGCAGGCGCTGGGCCTCACCCACGGAGTGGCCGACGACGCCTACGGCGCCTACCTTGTTGCGGTCAACCTCGGGCATCTGGCGCTGCACTGCGATCACCCTCAGGTCGCGCTCCGCTGGGCCCAGGCGGCAAGCGTGAGGGCAGGGACCTCCGCGAGCGCAGCCACCCGGGCCGCGATCGCCGCCGTCGGCGCGCGCGCTCACGCTCGGCTGGGTGACGAGCGCGAGGCGACAGCCATGCTCCTTCAGGCCGAGAAGCTGCTAGACACCTCGACGTCCGGCAACGAGCCACCGTGGATCGCGTACTTCACCCGGGCCTACCTTGCGGACGAGATGGCACACTGCTTCCACGACCTCGGCAGGGCCCCGCAGGCCCGCGCCCAGGTAGCTGACGCACTGCTCGGAGTTGGGCGTGATCGCGTACGTCGTCGTGCCATTGACGCGACCTTGATGGCCTCAACCTGGCTTCGGTCAGGCGACATCGAACAAGCCTGCACCGTAGGTTTCGAAGCCGTCGGGTACGCCGCGCGCACCTCCTCTGGACGCTGTGTCGACCGTGTTGCCCGTTTGCTTACCGACCTCGCGCCGTATGCAGAGCAGCGGGCGGTCGCGGACCTCGACGAGTTCGTTCGCCAGGTTCTGCCAGCCGCGGCCAAACGTGCTACGGCAACACCCCTACCGGCGTGATCCTCTGGAAGAAGCGCAGCTCTGCTTCCAGTACGGCTCGGCGGCTTTCCGGCACCGACAGGTAGTGGTCACCCCCCTCAAGGAAGAGCGTCTCGTGATCGGCACCACGTGCTTGCAGCTCGGCGGCAAGACGCCGGGCGTCGGCCACTGTGGCGATGTCGTCGCTGGTTCCGTGGACCAGCAGCACCGGGACACGGATGGCCTCGGCGCGCACCGCACCCACCGGCCCGGCGAGGACTGCGGCGTGCGGTCGCTGGAACCGGGGTGCTGTGATTGTCCAGCGCTTCGGGTCGGTGATTGCGGATGTGGCTGCGGCACCGGTGAACGGGCCGGTCAGACAGGCGGCTTGGAGCGCGGTGTATCCGCCCGCACTGGCCCCGCTGATGAACACCGCGCCCCGGAGGGCTGTGCCGTCGGCCAGGAGCTGCTGTGCGACGGCCGCGCAGTCTTCGACATCGAACTCCCCCCAGTGACCGTGGAGGGCTTGCCGGAACTGGCGCCCCTGCCCTGTGCTACCTCGGTAGGCGACGTCGGCAACGGCGAAACCGCGAGCAACGAAGTACTGCACGGTCCAGTCGAGGCGCATCGGCACATCGTCGGTTGGTCCCGGGTGCGCGCGGACGAGCAGCGGCACAGGCCCGTTCACGGGTGGACGGTGCAGCAGGTAGCGGATGTTGGTACTGCTGGAGCGTACTTCGCGGATGGTCGGAGCCGCGCAGGAGTACTGCGGCTGCTCGTGCATGGGGGTTGGGAAATCCCAGCGCCAGGCGGGAATCGGGCTGGCAAGGTCGAAGACCCGAATCGACGGGGTACTGGTCGGTGTGGAGGCAATCAGCGCTACCTGTTGGCCGAGCACCGCGACGTAGGGCTTCACCGAGGTCACATCAGCTTCCTGTTCGCGGTAGTGGCCGTCCCCGCCTACGGTGATCAGGCGTGTGCGGAACCCGTCGGAGACCGTGAGCACGATCTCGCCTCCCGGCAGGAAGCCGAACGACTGGTATCCGCCTTCCCACGGCGCTGGCGCGCAGTCGGCATCCATGGGAGCTACCGCGTGGACACGCAGGCCGTCCCAGCGGTACAGATTCCACCATCCTGTGCGATCGGAGAGGAAGTACAGCATTCCGTCTGGCCCCCATGCTGGCTGGACCACGGATTCTTCTTCCCCGCCGGCAACAAGCTTGGGCGAGGGCGCCGGCCCGTGCTCCGGAAGGTCTGTCACCTGGAGCCGGGTGGAGTCCCACGGCATCCGGTCGCCGTCCCACTCAAGGTAGGCGAGTAGGCCGCTGCCGCAGCGCGGGGCTGCGAGGAACCCCGATGAACTCACCAGCACCCGCATGCTCTGGCCGTCGGTGTCGACCTTGACGATCTCGTCGCCGTGGTCGTTCCCCCGCACGGCCAGCAGGTTGCCGTCCGCGAGGTGCAGGTCGCCGTAGAGGAAGCGGTCATCCGCCGGAACGATCGGGCGGGGAGCGCCGACATCGGCCAGTTCGTAGATCTTGCTGTCCTCAGCGCTGATGATCCACTGACGGTCAGTGGTGACGGCGTACGCCCCGCCGCCGTACGCGTGCAGCCAGCCTCCCAGGGACAGTTCCGGCGGAGTCTGCGGGTGGGCCTTCTCCTGCGGCCTCGCGCGCATCAGGCGGCGAGTTCCCCCTAGGTCAGGGTCCGACTGGATCCACCACAGTTCGCCGTCCGCAGAGGTGAGTTCGTCGTATGTCGTGTGCTTGCGGGCCACCCATTCGGCGTCGAGTGGTTCGTTGTTCTTGCCGGTCATCCGATCCTCTCGACCCTGGAGGTGTGTTATCGATCACCGACGGTACCGGGCGTGCCGGCCTTCCTGCTCTGCACGGTCCACCGCTTGCCACAGCGCCTTCTCAACCGCACCCGGCACCTGCTCGGTCGGACACTCGTGCCGCTACTCGACGGCTGCCCATCCCCACGGCCGCGAGCCGTGGTCGCCTTGGAGGCAGGCCAGTCGGTAGTGGGCTTGGTCGCGGTAACGCTCGGGGTCGCGTGCCGCCGCTTGGAGAGCGAAGCAGGTCACTCGAAGTTCACGGATGTCGCGGAGGACGGGGTAGCCCGCCCAGGCGGTCACGTCTGTGCCGTAGGCATCGCAGAACGCCGCGTACTGGTCGTCCGACACGGTGCCGAATGTGCCGTGACCGACGGCCGTAGAGGTGAGGTCCCACTCGGGCGGGCCGAGAGAGGAACGCTCAAAGTCCAGGAGATACGAGGTGGTTGCTGTGACAGCAACATTGCCGCCCCAGGCATCGCCGTGGATGACGCTCTCGGGACTACCAATAGGCAGGTCGGCCCACGCGCGCTGGAGACTGACGAGGCGGGCCCAGAGCCATCGCCGCTGTTCATCATCAAGGGTCGTCGCCTCACCAATCCGGGCGGCGAGGCGGACGAACGGGTCCAGCCGTCCCAGGTGGAAGGCAGGGACAGGGAGCTGGTGGAGGCGCCGAAGGAGCGGAGCCATGTCAGCTGCGGTGCCGGCCCGGTGACCCGGCAGCTCATGCCAGAAGGTGACCGGGTGGCCGTAGACCTCGACAGGATCCGCCAAGTCCTCGAGCGGCCGTACTGCAGGGACCTCGCAGTCGTGCAGCCAGCGGGCGACCGCGAGCTCACGGACCGCGGCGGCCCACTGACCGGGGCGAGCGATGCGAGCTACGACCTGTTGCGGAAGCCTCCACAAGGCGTTCTCGCCGATGCGCAGAGGCTCGGCCCCGTCGGCAGCGAGTCCGGCTTCTGCGCACGCCTTGAGCAGCACAGCATGGGAAAGATCCACTGTGGTCATGCCGTCACCATCGAACTGATCTGCTCTCGCAGGTCCCGGGCGTCCGGAAGCTCGGGATGGCGTTGCGCGAGACCTCGGAGCTCATCCAGCTCGTGCTTGGCTCGCAGCGAGCGGAGCTGAGCTGCTTCGGCAAGCGCGATACGACCATCGGCAACAGCCTCGGCCGGGTCACCGGTGGCCATCCGGAGAGAGGCCAACTTCGTACGGGAGAAGGTCCGGGACCGCGCGTAGTCGGCAGTGTGGGTGTCGACGGCGGTCTGCAGGCGCATAAGCGCCGAGCGCGGGGGACGGCCTAGGAGGGCAAGGTCAAACAGGGCGTGTCCTGTGTCGCCGTGGTGCTGGGCGCTGTCGTAATAGGCCATCCAGGGCCCCTCGTTGGCTGGCACCATCCCGGCAAAGGAATCGTCAGACTCTCCGACCGCAGCGAGTGCCTGCTGCGTCTTGCCCATCTTGGCGAGTGCCCGGGCACGGGCGTTGTGGAGCATCGAGCGCTCAGCAGGGGAGAGACGGTCCGCGCGAATGAGCCCGAGCTCGGCGAGGGTGAGTCCGGTATCGGGGTCACCGCGCCACGTGGCGTGCCGCGAGCGCAGGTTGTAGGAGACGGCACGCGATGGCCAGTTGTCTGCTTCCTCGGCACACAGGGTGGCGAAGACGAAGTAGCGCTGCGCGTCCTCATGGGCGAACGCGTCAAATGCCGAGGAGCCGACAGCGGCGGCCAGGCCGCTAACCGCCGTGAACAGGCCGCCCCTGAGTGGAGACGGGCAGTCGGCGCTCAGGAGGCTTGCGGCCCACTGGACTTGGGCGCGTGCGGTGTCTCGGACGACACCAGCTCCACCATAGAGGTTGTCCCAGCTGCGCAAGGTGGTGGCCGCGGTGTTGATCTGGTCGATATCAGCGGAGCGAACTGTCGCTGGTACCGCGGTGGCCGAGCTGGCGTTCGCAAGAGGGAGTAGTGCGCCGGTGGCAGCGCTTGCTGCGGCGAGGAAGTTGCGTCGGAGCATGGTGCTGAACTCGTTCCAGTCGGAGGTAGACCGGGGCTCCTCCAGAGTGCCCCCCAACCAGGCTCCGAGGGGAGTGCTCGCGTTCCAGATCGGAGAGTTGTCCACATCCCGGGCGCGGTTGTCCACATCAGCTTGAGCCGGCTCCAAGAGCCGAGCGATAGCGCCCCCGGTTTCCAGGGCCGTGTCCATGTCCGCGGCATATCGCGCCTTGCAGGTGCGTTGGCCCTTCTCTAACTTGCTGACCAGGTCACCGCTGATGTGCACCAGGGCGCCAAGTTGATCCTGGCTCAGTCCTCGCAAGACCCGCCAGTGCCTGATCTCGGCCCCCAGCCGTTCACGGGCAGAGCGTGATGGTTGAAGATCCTTCGGTCGCTGCGGCATCAGATCCCCCCTCAGCGAGCTGATGTGGACAACATGGCTCCCGCTTGTCGGCGCGACCCCGCGAGATCACCCAACGGCACAGATCGTTTCACACTGTTGCGCGCTCAGTACACAACGCGATCAGGCTCGTCGCGTGGCTGCTTCGGTGCGCGAACTCGACGTACATCGCGCAGAGCATCGGGCCGTGACTTCGGCGACCGAGACCGTATTAGGTCGCATCCATACGGACAGACTCCGTGTCCGCATACGCGGTCTGGTATCTGACTCTCCGTAGATCCACCCTTGACGGACGGATTGCCGCGCGGAGACGCACGACCGCCGATGGTTACGGAACGTCCGCAGGTGTCTGCGGAACGTCCCGGAACGCGGTCGCCATCCGTTCGGCGGCGGCCAGCATCGCTGGACCATGAGAGAGGAGAGCTCCACGGACGATCTCACCGCTTTCTCAGCCATACGCAAGGAAGACCCTATAGCCAGTAGGAGAGACCTCGTGGCCCACATCTCCGCCCATCCAGCTTCGTCCGCCGGCGCTTTGGCACCTACGGATCCGACGTTCCGGATCGTGTTCCTCTTCCACAGCAACCTGGACCTGCTGGAGACGACGCTGCCGCGCTGCCTTGAAGCGCTCACCGACTCGACCAAGGAGTCGTTCGAGGTCATGCTGCACTGCGACGGTACTTCTCCCGAGGTTGCTTCCAAACTCCCGGCGCTCTTGGCTGGCTGGGGTGTTGACGAACTGAGGGTTCGCCGGCGCCATCGATTTGTCGCCTCGGGTGATGGCTCAAACAACGGGCACCGCCAACTCTTCGCCCTCCGCTCGCCCTACCTGATCGTGATCGAGGACGACGTGGTGATGTATCGCACCGATCCGTCCTTCGACGTGCTGGCAGCCTGCCGACGACTCTTCGAGAGCTGTCCCGACGTACCAGCTTTGAGCAAGGTTGACGACTACCACCAATGGTCCTGGGCGTTGAAGGACGAAGGCGCCGAGATTGAGCCGGGTGTGCGCTCAGTGAACCGGCTGTCGACCCACTTCGTCGCCTACGACGTCCAACGCTTCACCGCGGTGGCGGCCCGGCTCGGTGGGTTCGACCTCGATGTGTTCATCGACAGGGATGACCTCAGCTACAACTGGGAGGATCTCGTGTCACACGTCGGGACCACCGGCGGACGCCGGATCGCCTTCCCTGAGGGCTGGCCGCTGAAGGTCTTCCACTGCGACCGCAAGGTGGTCGCCGGCTCGATGTACCACACCAAGGACCCGCGGCTGAAGGCCCAGATCCTCGCCGAGCTGGAGCAGCAGTTCCGGGCTCAGCCCTCATCGGATACGAGGGTGACCGCGTGATGCCCACGACCCCGCGCGCCCTCGAAACGGCCGACCACGAGCAGAGGGTGACGAGTTGGTTCGAGCTGGTTGCGCAGAGCAGTTCGCTGTCGGAGCGATTCCGACGCCGGTACGCCATCGTGCTCGCTCAGCTTGAGTCTCGGGCCGCAGCAGACGATGTTCTGGCGGCGCGAGCTGTTGCGGAGAGGAACCCTCACGGGGCGGCAGTGATCCTCGTCCACGGGCTCCAGCCACAGCTCGAGCCGAGCGCTTCGTCTGACAAGCCGACAGTCGAAGGTGTCGGGCCGGCTGCACGGACGGTACGGGATCTACTCGCCCCGGTCTCGGACTTCGGGTCATTCATGGCCTCTCAGCCGCCACTGGCGCAGACTGCCGTCCCGATCCATCCGTCGCGCCGAGCGCGCCTGGTCCAGTCGGCGGACAGGAGCTCCGGCGGGCTGGTGGCGTTGGTCTGGTCGGCCGAATCCGTCGAGGCTCGGCTGCGCAACAAGGAGCGCATTGGGGGGCTGTTGAGGCAGTTCACGTCGCCCTCTGGCCTCCGGTTCGAGGCCCAGGGCGACTACGCCTTGGTGCGAGTCGATCCCTCGTCCGACCCGTGGGCCTTCACGCCGAACCTCGGGCAGACCCTGGAGGACCTGCTGCGCTCGGACGCCCTCGGTTCTGCTGTACGAGGGCGTGTCGTGGTGTCGCTGCGGGCGATGCGCAAGGCGATGCTCACCGCCGGCGTGATCTGGCAGGGCTTCGCGCCGCGCAACATGTTCCTGCGCGGCGAGGTGATCGTGCTCATCGACTTCGAGGAGGTCGTGGATGCAGCGGCCGATCCGGTGCGGGCAGCCGAGTGCCTGCTGTGGCACCGGATCTTCTTCGCCGATTGCCTCGATCCTGTCGAGGCAGAAGAGCTGTTCGCTGGGGACGAGGGTGGCGCGCCGCTGATAGAGGACGGTCACCCGCTGGCCGCGGACTCCTTCGAGCGTGCACTGCTCAACGTCCAGACAGTCTCCTGGCAGCAGAGGAGGGATCTGCTGTGGCAAAGTCTCCGGCTGGAGGGGCGCCACGCTCGCCCCGAAAAGGTTCGAGACCGCGGACTGCTCCATGGGCACGAACTGGGCCATTTCTGGGGCGACTTCCTTCCGGCTGCTCAAGAGGCGCGTCTGTTCTCGCACCTGGCGTCGGTCAGTGATCCGGCCATGCTCGTTGCGTGCCTGGAGGTGTTCGAAGCCGCGATGGAGGCGGACATCTGCCGAGCCATCACGGTCAACTGCCGCGGTGAGGCCGACGGAGCACCTCTGCGCACCGAGGCGGTGATCGACGCCCTGGACGCGGTCGAGGTTGGTGACCTTGCTGCCGAGCGGTCCCGCATCGTGCGTTGGTACGACCGGCTCGTGACGGACCCCGCGCAGCTAGTGGACGAGCTGCTTCTTGCCGTTGGTACTGCGGTCGGCGGGGTGGATCGTTCGGTGCTGGACATGTACCTGGTGGGCGGAAGTGCTAGCCGTGCCAGCCATGAGGCAGACCTCACCTCCGCAGTCCGCGTCGGGTTGGACTTTCTGCACGGCTCCGGGTCGGAGACTCCCTTCTTACGCCATGCCGATCCGACTGCGTTGCAGAAGACCATCGCCGGCCCGCTCCCCGAGGCCGGATCCTGCTTCGACCACGTTCTAGCCGAGATCGAGGAGGTGATCGCCCGTCACTCCATCCGGCAAGGGCACCCTCGCTACCTGGCATTCCCGGACTCGGGGAACGCGCTGGCAGCGCTGGCCGGCAGCATCCTCAGCCCGCTGCTCAACCAGAACCTGATCGCGGTCGACCGCAGCGCCCCGTCCGCCACGTTCGTGGAGGTTCAGGTCATCGAGTGGCTGCGGGCATTGGTCGGCTACGAGGACTCTCCGCTGACCGAGCTGCGCGGGGTGAAGGACGTGGGCGGGCTGTGGACGACAGGCGGCCACTTGTCCAATCACGTTGCCATGCTGGCGGCGCTAGGCCGGGCCTATCCCCAAGTTCGCAAGCTGGGACTGCGGGCGCTCGACACCCAGCCTTCCGTGGTGATGGCCGGCCCTATCGCCCACTACTCGCACAGCGATGCTGCCTTCCACCTGGGGCTGGGTTGGGACTCCGTGCTGTCGGTGGGCACCGAGCGGGGTTTCACCACCGATCCGGCTGCGGTGGACCGCCTTCTGGCGGACCCGCCGGCAGGTCGTACTCCTTTCATGGTCGTGGGGGTGGCCGGGAACTGCCGCACGACCGGCTTGGACGACCTCGAGGCGCTGGGGGAGGTCTGCCGTCGACACGGGGTCTGGTTTCACGTGGACGCCTGCCACGGCGGCAGCCTGATCTTCAGCGAACGGCTCCGCAGCCAGCACCTGGCCGGGATCGAACTCGCGGACTCCGTGTCCCTGGACCCGCACAAGGGCCTATTCACCCCTTACCCGTCCTCGTATGTCCTCTTCCGAGACCGGGCGGTGCTCACCCAGTTCAGCCGTCATGAGGCCGCCGTCATGGCTGACGACTGCTGGGACCTCGGGCTCATCACTCCGTTCCTCGGCTCCCGCGGCTTCCAGAGCCTGGCCACCTGGATGCTGCTACGCCACGTCGGCACCCGCACGCTCGGCGCGATGGTGGAGTCCCGGCAGGCGATCGTCCGCTATCTGGAACGCCGAGTCGACGACAGCGGGCTGTTCGTCCGGCTCAACGATGTGGACTTCTACCGGCTGGCCTTCGTGTTCTGCCCGCCAGCCTTCCGTAGGGCGATGGCGGAGCTTGACCCTGCTGGCCGGCTGCGGGCGGCCAAGGTGATCAGCTCGTATACCTCGCGGCTGAACACTGCGCTGTACCAGTCAGGTGAGGTCTGCTTCGACGAGCACGCACTCGGGGACCTTGACGACCGGATCGGAGCGGGGGCCGGCACCAGCTACACGATCATGGCGGCCTGCCCGGGCAACCCACTGGTCACCCGCGAAGACTTGGACGCTGCCATGAAGAAGTTGGTCTCCGAAGCGCTCGCGCTGGTGGAACCGATGCTCGCTGAGCTTCGCGGCAACCTGCCGCAGCAGACGCGTCGGCGAGCTGGCGGGCCGGCGGGATGGAGCGACGTCGAGTGAGCAGCGAACTCGTCTCCCAGGTCTCCCGGTTCCTCGAGCAGCATGCCCCTGGTCTGGTGGCCGCGTTCGTGTATGGCTCGGTGGCCACCGGGCACGCTGGGCCTGGGAGCGACATCGACTGCTTTGTCATGCTGGACAACTTGCCGGACCCGGGTACCCGAGAGCAGCTGCGAGTCGGCTTCGGCAGGCTGCAGACGGCGCTGGGCTACACCCCCGATCTGAACTATCCGATCGAGGTGTTCAGCGTGGAGCAGTGCCTGGCAGCGCTGTCGAGCGCAACAACGCACCGTGCACTCGGCCAGGCATGCTCGCAGGCGGCGCTCTGCGAGGACCTGGCCGAGACGGACGCGGTGGAAGTGCTTCGGGCGCTGCTTGGCACCCGCCTGACCGTGCGCTCAGCCCCGCAGCTGGATGATCTGACCCGGTTGGCGCAGGAGCTCTTGGCTGAGGCAAGCGGCCATACCGTACTGGCCCCCGACCGCGATGTGCTGCGGGCCCTCGGCGTTCGCAGTGATTCACCCACCAGTGAGAGGACCACGAAGTGGACAGTAACGAGCAGCAGATAGTCCCGGACCGTCGGCTACTGCCGGCGGACAATCACGTGCATACCGAATGGTCCTGGGACGCCTCCACAGCCGTGATGGAGCAGGCGTGCGAGCGGGCGCTGGCGATCGGCTTACCTGCGATTGCCTTCACCGACCACGCCGACTTCACCGCGTGGGCCTTCCCAGGCCAGCAGGCCGAGACACCGGTAGTGCGAGTGATCGACACTCACGCCCGCAGCGGTCTGCTGGATGTCGACGGGTACTGGGAATGCCTGGAGCACTGCCGCGCCCGCTTCCCCGACCTGAAGATCCTGGCCGGAGTCGAACTGGGTGAGCCCCACTTGTTCGCGGCCGAGACCAGCTCGCTGGTCCAACTGCGGGACTTCCAAAGGGTTCTCGGCTCGTTGCACTCCCTGGAGGTGGACGGGCAACTGCACTACGCCCCGACCGTGTTCACTGCGGACACGGCGATGGAGACCATGCGCACGTATCTCGCTGAGACCCTGCGCATGGTGGAGAGCAGCAGCATCTTCGGGATCCTGGCCCACATCGACTACCCCATGCGGGCCTGGCCGAAGACAGCGAAGCCCTTCGACTCGGCGGACTACCAAGAGGAGTACCGGGCTGTGCTTCGTGCCTTGGCCAGCTCCGGCCGGGCGCTAGAGGTCAATACCGGGGGCCCGTGGCCGGCGGACAACGTGCTCCGCTGGTGGCGTGAGGAAGGCGGGGAGGCGGTGTCGTTCGGCAGCGACTCCCACGAGCCGTCCACGGTCGGGAAGAATTTCGCCCTCGCCGCGGCGATGGTGGAGAGCGTCGGGTTCCGTCCTGGCAAGCACCCCATCGACTTCTGGCGCCGGTGATCCCTGTGCATGAACCACGAGGAGATGACGCCATGTCTGTCGCGCTCTCATGCAGCCGTCTTGTCGCGTCGCCGGTCTTCATCCTCAGCTCGATCCGCTCCGGTTCGACGCTGCTGCGGTGCATCCTGGACACGCATAGCCGGATCAGGGCTCCGCACGAGCTGCACTTGGCCGATCTGGAGGTCAAACTCACAAGCAAGTACGTCGAGTTGGCCATGGGGGTATCCGGCCTGCCCCAGGAGGAGATCGAGCATCTGTTGTGGGACAGGCTGCTGCACCGGGAGCTCGCTCTGAGCGGGAAGGAGATCGTCGTCGATAAGACACCGGGCAACTTGCTGCTGTGGCGCAGGCTGTCCGATTGCTGGCCCGATGCGCGCTTCATCTTCCTCCTCCGTCACCCGCTGCATATCCTCCAGTCCGCGATCGCGGGGCGTCCCGACAAGGACCTTGACGACTCGGTGTACCTGGTGACCACGTATCTGCGGGAGTTGGACAAGGCCCGGCAGGAGCTGCCTGGCCTGACGGTTCGCTACGAGGACCTCACCGCCGCGCCGGAACGGGTAACGCGAGAGGTGTGCGCGCATCTGGGGGTGGCCTGGGAGGCGGGAATGCTGGACTACGGGGCCGCGGATCACGGGCCGATGCTGTGGGGCATCGGGGATTTCACCGAGAACATCAAGACTGGATCGGTGCAACCGAGCCGCGATCTGCCAGCCGATTCCGAGGTCCCCGAGTACCTGCGTGAGGCGTGCGCGGCTTTGGGCTACGGCCCAGCCACCGCGTGAACCTCGCCGAGGACGGCGACGCCTGTCGGCTTCTTCAGCGGCAGGCGTCCCGGCAGGAGGCAGCTCGGCAGGTGCTCGATGTGCTCCAGCCCCTTGAGCGGTGGCAGCGATTCGGGGAGCCGAGATTGTGCGGGGCGGCTGCGTACGGGCTGCTGGTCGTCCCGGACATCGACATCGAAATCTACGGCGACCTTCGCGTCGAATCCGGCTTTGCTCTGCTCGCCGCCTGGGCCAAGGACCCTGCCGTGCGAAGAGCACTGTTCATCAACGCTGTTGGCGAGGCGGACGCGGGGCTCGGCTGGGAACTCCGATATCACCACCAGGGGGTGCCATGGGCTGTACAGATGTGGTTGCTGGCCGGCGACTACGACGGCCCCAGATCCGCCGATCTTGTCGGGCCGATGCGTTCGGCCTTGGACGATGTGACGCGGGCCGCCATCCTGCGCCTCAAGGAGGCACTGGTGGAGCGGGGCGCGGCCTACCGGTCGATCGACGTCTACCGTGCGGTGCTCGACCACGGGGTGGAGAGCATCGAGGAGTACGACCGGTGGTGCCGGTCGCACTCCTCGACGGGGTTGATCAACTGGCGGCCTGCCCCATCGCGCTAGTCGGTGGGGCAGCTGCGTCACATCTGGTTGGGGGCGTCGATCCCGAGCAGTTCGAGGCCGAGCGCCAGGGTCCGTGCGGTGAGGTTGCACAGAGCCAGTCGGCTCTGCCGGACATCTCCTTCGGCGCGGAGCACGTGGCACTTCTCGTAGAAGGACGTGAAGGCGCTGGCCAATCCGTAGAGGTAGTGCGCGAGCCGGTGGAACTCCAGGTTCTCAGCGACCTCGGAGATCAGAGTGCCGAAGCCAAGCAGCTCCAGTGCCAGGGCACGCTCGGCCGGCTCCGCGATGACCAGCGTGTCGATGGTACGGGTGGGCTCTACCCCGGCGCGCCGGAAGATCGAGCAGATCCGGGCCCGGGCGTACTGCAGGTAGGGAGCGGTGTTGCCCTCGAACGAGAGCATCCGGTCGTAGTCGAAGACGTAGTCCTTGAGACGGTCGGTCGACAGATCGGAGTACTTGACCGCGCCGATCCCCACAGCCCGCGCAACGGCGGCACGGGTCTCCTCGTCCAGCTCTGGGTTCTTCTCCGCGATGACGGCAGAGGCCCGGATGATCGCCTCCTCCAGGAGGTCGACGAGCTTGACGGAGACGCCGGCACGGGTGCGCAGCATCTTGCCGTCACTGCCGAGGATCGAGCCGTGGCCGATGTGCTCGGCACGGGCCGGCGGGGCGAGCCAGCCGGCATCGCGGGCGGTCTCGTAGACCATCTCGAGGTGCTGGTGCTGGGGCAGGCCAACGACGTAGAGCAGCCGGGTGGCGTGCAGATTCCTCAGACGGTGCCGGATGGTAGCGAGGTCTGTGGCCCCGTAGCCGAACCCGCCGTCGCCCTTCTGGACGATGATCGGCAGCGGGTCGCCGTTGCGGTTGAGGTAGTCGCCGGGGAAGACGCACTTGGCGCCTTCACTGTCACGGAGCAGCCCCAGCTCGTCCAGCTCGTCCAGAACCGACTGGAGCTGGTCGTTGTAATAGCTCTCCCCGAAGAAGTCATCCTCGTTCAGGCGCACACCCAAGGTGCTGTAGACGGTGAGGAAGTACTTCTTCGACTCGTCGACCAGGGTGCGCCACAGGCGCAGCGTGGTCTCGTCCCCACCCTGCAGAAGAACCACGCGCTTGCGGGCCCGGTCCTTGAAAGCCTCGTCGGCGTCGAACTTCGCGCGAGCGGCCCGGTAGAAGCCGTTGAGGTCACCTACGGACAGCTCGTGGGCGGCCTCGGACTCGCCGATGTCCAGGAGGTGTTCGACGAGCATGCCGAACGGCGTGCCCCATTCTCCGATGTGGTTCTGACGGATCACCGTGTGACCCTGCCATTCGAGCAGGCGCACGGCGGCGTCACCGATGATCGTCGAGCGGAGGTGCCCGACGTGCATCTCCTTGGCGGCGTTCGGGGCCGAGTAGTCGATAGTGATCGTCTCGGGGCCCTCGACCTGCGGAACGCCCAGCCGGTCGTCATTGAGCGTGTCGGCCAGCATCTGGCCGAGGACGTCGTCGGAGATGGTCAGGTTGATGAAACCCGGCCCGGAGATCTCCACGGACGAGCACAGGTCGTCGAGCTTGGCCTTTGCGACCACCTGAGCGGCGATCTCGCGCGGGTTACCGCCGATCTGGCGGACGAGGGGCAGAGCGGCGTCGGACTGGAAGTGCGCGTGCTGGGATCGTCGGACGAGGGGGTCCACGGAAGTTCCCGCCACTGCCTCGAACGCCGATTTGAGCCGCTGACTCAGCAGCTCTTCCAGGTTAGCCATTTCAAAAATCTAGCCGAGCCGAAAGAGACGTGTCCAATCCCGGCCGCAGCTCTGACGAGTAGTCAGGCCATCCCTCCCCAAACGATCATGCAGCCCCGGCGTCGGAGGTGCCAGCTGCGCTCGAGATCAAGATCGGATAATCGCGCCGCTGATCGGAGAGGAGCACGGCTGGCTCCGGTGGCCAGAGCTGTCGCGTTACGAGTCCAAGGCAGTAGCCGCAACCATAGGGAGCGATGTGTCGAGGCGACTGTGCATTCTTCTGCCGGAGATCGGCGTGACCAGCGAGACCTTCCTCCAGTGGGACGTTCAGAGACTGTCGCCCAGCGACACCGTCGTCGTCAGCGACCCGCCCCCGCGTGGCGAGACCGTCGTCGGCCGCGCGGCTTGGGACACAGCGGGCGCGCCGAGCCTCACCTTCGACCCGTTGCCGGGCGATCCCGCCCCGTCCCTGAAGCGGCAGCAGGCTGTTCGCGAATTCCTGGCGAAGCACGGCGTGGAGGTGGTGCTGGTCGAGTACTTCGACTTCGCCGACCGGTGGTTCGACTTGTTGCGCTCGGTCGGCGTGCGGGTGTGGGTTCGCGGACACGGGGTCGATCTCTCCGCTAGGCTCCGCGACTCCTACTGGCGGGAGGTCTATCTGCGCTACGCGGCCGCAGACGGGCTGATCGTGCCGAGCGCGAGGGCGGCCGAGCGCCTGATCGACCTTGGGTTACCAAGGGAACGGCTAAGGGTGGTCCGCTGTTGTGTCGAGATCCCCCCGACTCGGCCGGCGACACCAGTCCACCCGCGCAGCCGGCAAGTTCGGTGCGTAGCGGTCGGGAGGCTGGTTCCCAAGAAGGCTCCGCTTCTCCTATTGGAGTCGTTCGCTGATGCCTGCCGTGCGGACTCGCGACTCAGACTCGATCTTGTTGGGGACGGGCCCCTGATGCCCGACGTCCAACGTTTCATCGACGCGCACGGGCTCACCAACCACGTCTCCGTCCATGGACGGCTACCGCACGAACAGGCCCTGGCTCTCATCCGCGGAGCCGACATCATGCTGCACCACGCGGTCACCTCATCGGTCGACGGCGACGCGGAGGGACTGCCGGTGTCCATCCTCGAAGCCATGGGCGCGGAGGCCGCCGTCATTGCCACCCGGCATGAGGGCATCCCCGAAGTGATCAACGACGGCGTCAACGGCCTGCTAGTCGGCGAAGGGGACGTGCACGGCATGGGCCGCGCGATCGTCGACTTGGCCGACGACGCCCGCAGGCGACGGCGACTCGGGACCGCAGCCAGGCAGTCCATCATCCACGGCTACACCGAGGCGCGGGCCCGAGGCACTTTGTTGTCGCTGCTGAGGCTCCCCGCGCCAGCCCGTACGCCAGGAGGAGATTTGTGAAGACGGTAGTCCTGCTCGTAAAGAACGGCATCGGGTTCGGCCACATCCGACGCGCCATCTTGATCGCCGAGGCGATCCGCAAGGAGGGCCGACTTCGACCGGTCATCGTCAGCCAAGCGAGCTCGCTGAGCCTGTTCCGCGACACGGCCGTCGAGGTCGTCAACTTCCCTCTGCTGCATCGGGTGTCCTCGGCCGTTGCCGAGGACAGCTACACCGCGGTCCTGGACCGGCTCCTTCACCGGCTGGACCCTGCGGTGGTGATCGAGGACACCTACCCTGATCCTCGCTACCTCTCACTTCCAGCCCTCGCCCACCGGCCGCGGCTGCTCGTCATGCGTCGCCTCGACGGGACCTCCTTCGACCTACTCCGCAGCCAAGGCCGGTTCGGCGCCTACGACGCGATCCTCATTGCCCAGAGCCCCGAGGACTTTGGACGGGAAGGGCACAGCGGGCAATCCGTGGCGGCTGTTCAAGGAAGTGGTCGCTTCACCTTCGTCGGCAACCTCTGCTACTGCCCCAGCCCTGCGGAGATCGGGCAGATGCGGCAGCGATACGCCCCCGCGGGCGAGCGTCTCGTGGTGGTCAACGGCGGTGCCGGCGGCGACCAGATGCCGGATGGCTACGGGGACCGGCTGTTCCACGCCTGTGCGCACGTCGCGGCCCAGCTGCGGGAGGAGAGTAGCCCGGCCCGCTTCGTCTTCGTCACCGGCCCCTACTACGCCGGCAGAGCACTGCAAGAGACTCCCAACGTCACGGTTCGACGATTCGAGCCACAGCTCGCGGCTCTACTCGCGGCCGCACACGTTGCGGTCATTAAGCCAGGAAACAATGCGTTGTCCGAAGCCCTGCTCGGGCAGGCCCAGCTCGTCCTGGTGCCGGACGTCTCCTTCATGGAGGGGCTGGACGAGCACGCAGCGAGGATCGCCGAACAGTACGGCGGAGCAACTGCGTCGACTGATCCGGTAGTTCTCGCCAGTCATATCCGAGCATCCCTGGCCCGTCCCCTCCGCACGACGCGCCCGGCGCCCAACCACGGCGGGCTGGCTACGGTCATCCGTGCGATCGATGCGTTGGCCCAGCCGAGTCGGATCGGGATTCCGCTGCGCCGCCTGATGCTCATCTTGATACCCGGCGCCGGCCAGAGCCCAGTTGCTCTGCGCGGTTCCCTCCCCCGCGCCCTTCGAGGAGCGCTGATAGTCGACGAGACCTCGGAAGCTGACATGACCGCCGTGGCCCAGATCGATACTGAAGCCAGTAAGCCTCCGCGGTCTCGGGCAGTACTGCTCGGCGGTGACGCCCCCAGGCATCCTCCCCAGATGATCGCGGACCAAGGAGTGCAACTACTCATCTCGCGGAGCCGGACCGCGCCTGGGTGGATTGAGCGCTGGCAGCGGCTCGCCCCATCTGTGCCTACACCCGTAGTCATCGGGAGTTGCTCGATCAAGGCCGTCGCTGACGGCGAGCAGCTGTTCTACAGGGCCTTGGCACGGCTGTTCGACACGGCCGATCCGGCCTGCGCGCTGCTTGACCTCGCCTCTCTGCCCAGCACAAGCGCGATCGAGGATTACCTCACTCGGATCAGCGGATGGCTGGAGTCCCAGCCCGTGGAGCTCGTTCCGCCCGAGTCGTTGACCGAGCGCTACACCCGCCACTCACTGGAGCTGTGATGACCCGAGATGCCAACCGCGACCAGGACGACGTCGAGCCGAGCTTGGAGCTCATCTCCACCTTCGACGTCCGTCACGCCAACAGCGACGTCGACAACTTGGTCGACCAGATCACCGAACTGCTCTCCGCCGGCACCAGGCTCGTCGACCTGTCGCACCACGACAGGTTCGGCACCATCATCGAGCTCCGAGCCCAAACGACAGGACACGTTGACCGATGACAACTCCCGCTCCTTCACGTCGACTTGCTGCCGACGTCCGTGCCCACGGGCATGCGGCCTGGCCGGCCTTCCTCGGTCCGGCAGCCTGCGCCGAACTGCGAGTCCTGAGCGAGGCGCTCGCAGTTGGTCAGCATGCCCACCACTACCCGAAGTCGACCCGAGTCTGGGACCTCTTCAAGCACGGGGACCCGTTCATCGACCTGCTCAACAACGCGCTGCTCACCACGACGTTGAAAGACCTGCTCGGCGAGAACTTCCTGCTCTCCGACTACAGCCTCAACATGGTGCAGCCGGGCCAGCCTGTCGACGACTGGCACATCGACTACCCGTACAACGAGATGCCCACCATGGTGAGCGGCTCACTTCTCGGGCTCCAATGTGTCTTACCCTTGGACCCCTTCCACGAAGCGAACGGTGCCACGCAGCTGCTGAGCGGATCCCACGCAGCACCGCACCGCGCGGGTCCAGTTGGCGACCACGAACCAACCATCTTCGAGGCCGAGCCGGGGACACTTCTTGTGATGGCCGCCGCGACGTGGCACCGCTCCGGGTTCAACGCCTCTAGCTCCCCGCGGTCAGCCATCCTCCTCAGCTTCGTCGAACGGTGGGTGCGGCCGATGAGTGACCCGCCGGGCCCCGGGCCCTGGGGACGCACCGAAACGCTGCGGATCCTGCTGGGCATGCAACGGCCGCCTGAGACGATCAACGGCGTGGCAATCTAGCTGGCACCCTCGCGGATGACTCGGGCGGGGACTCCGACGACAGTCGCGCCAGCGGGGACATCACCGGTCACTACGGCGCCGGCACCGACCTTTGCGCCCCGCCCGATCCGCACGCTCTGGAGATGAGGGGTGATGACCACGGCGTTCGCGCCGATCACCACGTTGTCCTCGATGATGATCCGGTGCGGCGACCCTGCGGGAGCGCGAACGGCGAGCGTGACGTTCTGCCAGATCCGGACGTGACTGCCGACGGTCACGTTGTCGTGGACCACGGTTCCCATCCCGTGGTGCCCGAGGTAGACGTCAGGGCTGACATCGCAGCCGGCGGCCAGCGAGTTGTGATAGATCAACGAGTTCAACTGCTTGACGCGCTTGGCAAGTCGACGATATCCGCGCTTGCGTAATGCGATCGCCGTCATCCACAGTCGCTCCGGAGTCACGATTGAAGCCCCTCCCACCTGCACCAGCTGTCACTTCGCCAGCAATACCTACCCAGCGCAGGGCGGTTGGTTACCCAAGATGGGCAAGACTTTGCGCATCGTGACAGCGGCAAGCGCCTCGCGAACCCGGAATGGCGCCTTCGTGGCCCTTGCCCGACTAGATCTCTGCATGTCGCGCGAACAGCTCAGCTGAGCCCCTGGACGGTTCATCCCGATCGTCAATCATGCCGGTTTTGCGGGCAATGATTTCACGTCGACCGCAAAGTCTCAGCCCTGGCCATCGTCATCTACTGCCGCACAGCCCGACTGCCAACCGACTGTCGGGCTCGCTGCTGCGAAGTCACCCGAATAGGCCACAGCAAGCGTCATTGATTAATCGGCAGGGACATGTAGCTTTCCTTATGAATCACCGCAGGTCAGAGTAGCCAGAGTTGTCATGGCCGGTAACACCATCCGCTCATCCAGAACATCGGTGGTGTCACTGGCAGGCGAGCAGCCCCTACTTCCGGCTTCACGCAGCCGGTCACCGTTCTCTCGTGCGCAGGGTGGTCAGTTGTCCGCAGGTCGCAGCATTGATGGAGAAGTCGGGATGTCCGAAGAGGATGGGCTAATTCACCATCACCTGGTTGACTCAGTGGAACCACCACTCCACGGGCGAGTAGTCGATCTCGGCTGTGGAAGGGGACCGACGCTGGCGGCCTTCGCCTGTCGGTTCCCGATAGTGCATCTGACTGGGGTCGACCGCTCTACAGCAAGTGTCGAAGCAGCCCGGGAACTGCTTGCTGATCACGCTGGCGGAAGCGACGTCCTGGTGACAGACCTCCGAGAGCCAGTCCCTCTGCCAGATAGCTGTGCTGATGCGGTCGTCTCGTACAACGTGCTCGAGTGCCTTCCGGACGCGCCCGCGTTCCTGGCGGAGATCTGGCGGCTACTCAAACCTGGTGGCCGCGCCGTCGTAGCGCACGTTGACTTCGACTCGATCATGGTAGCGGGGGTGGACCGCGACCTGGACAGACGGATCTGCCATGCCTTCACTGATGATCAACAGCAGTGGATGGACCATGCGGATGGACGAATCGGCCGGAAGCTGCCCGGGCTGGTTCAGGCATCGCCGCTGATCTCGGAGCGGGTCGCCACGTGGGTCACGTCCTCAACTGAGCTGGTCGGCCAAGCAGCCCGGCGCATTGAGAACATAAGGCAAGCGCTGACCCTCACAGCCTCTCGGAGGAAGGGCCTTGTAGACGTCGATGAGGTCGAGGCATGGCACGCAGCGGTGCAGGAGGCGGCTGCTGGCGCACGGTTCTTCTTCGCTGAGACGGCAGTAGTCGTAACTGCCAAGCGGCTGGCGTAGCGTGAGGCACGCCCAAAGGCGACAAGCATCCGCTGCCCGTACGGCTGATCGGGGTGCAACCGCTCCGACGATCGAGCAGGCGGGTCTACGAGACTCCACGATCGGGCAGGCCAAGCGATATAGGTGAGAGGTGTCCGCCTGGGCGCGCATGATCACAGAAAGGGAACTCGCTGATTGCCTGCCCCCAATGATGGGTGCACTCGCACGAGGACCAGGCGCTAGTGGAGGCCTTGATCTACTGCGACATGAGCCGCGACCCCGGATGGCGAGAGGATGAGCTTGGAGGAACGGGTCGGGGAACCACCGGCCGGTGCGGAGCCAACAGATTAGTGGGGCGCTTCACCCAGCGTGCCGAGGTTGAGATCGACGCCGCCGTGGCCCATACGGAGGAGCGCGTGGCCGCCACAGCGCGGGTTCAGCCCAGGTAGGGGTCTTGACCGCTGAGGTAGTCGCCGATCTGCTGGCGCATGCTCGGGTGGATGTCGTAGTCGTCCAGGCGGCCGTCAAGCCCCACACCGCGTCCGTGATCAGTGCACAGGGTGGACCCCGGTGAGTCTGTGCGCGGCCTCAGCGAGGTGGAGGGGCAGTTCCGTTCCGGGCAGTACCCCCGGTCAACGGCCTGGAGTATCTCCATGAGGGCGGCTAGTACTCCAGTGCGACTTCGCGATCTACGTGCATGAGGGGACGGAAAGTCGCCGCCGGTAGTGGCTGCGACGAGCCGAAGCCTGGTGGCTTCTGCGCCAGTTCGACCAGTGCAAGAGCGCGCGCAGGGACATGTCCGGAGGACTGAACAGTGCGCTGATCAAACGGCGAACCTCCGGGACGGTGAGGTCGACCGGCTCTCCGCTGCGGGCGGGACGGTTCGGATCCGCAGGTCTGGTCGGCCGTGCGTCGTCGACGGCGACGGCCAGGAACGCGAGGGCGAACATGGCCAGGGTGACGTGCCGGTGCCAGGCGGTCCAGTTCCGGACTTGGTAGTGGTCCAGGCCGACCTGGCCTTTGGCCGCCTGGAAGCATTCTTCGATGCACCAGCGGGTGCCGGCGACGCGGACGAGCTCGGACAGCGGCACGGTCCGGGGAGACCAGCACAGGTAGAAGGCGAGCTCGTCGGTCGTGGGGTTGCGGCGAATCAGCAGGTGGCGGTGGTCGCCGGTGCCGATGTGCACCCAGGCCCAGTCGTAGTAGCGGGGCCCCTTCGCCCCCGGTCCGGCGCTCTGCCGGTGCCAGGCGGAGTCGGGGAGACGGTCGGTGTCGGCGTACGAGTCAACGTGCACCACCTCGTACGGGTGACTGTGCGCCAAAGTTGATGCGGTGAACGGCTGTCGTCCGTGAGCCTGCTGTCGTCGGTTCGAGCGGCAGAGGGGCGGTTGACCGTGGTGTTGGACCCGCATCGCTGGCTGGAGTTGAGGCGGTATCGCGCGCTGTACGACTCCGGAGCGATGAGCCTGCGGCAGATCGCGAAGGAGACCGGGCTGAACCGCCGCACGGTCGCGAAGTACCTGTCGGGCCAGGTCCCGGCCGCGCCTCCGCAGCGGGCGGCCGGTGCTCTGCCCCGGCGGCGGACGGTCGACGAGGTCGCCCCGCTGATCGACGCAATGCTTCGGTCCGAGGTTCTCCTCAAGGGAACGGTGATCCACGAGCGGCTGGTCCAGGAGTACGGGATCGCCATCAACTACCAGCGGATCAAGCTGTACTTGCAGGAGGCGAGGCCGAGGATCGCCGAGGAATTGGGCATCAATCCGGGCGAACTCGCTGGCCTGCACGGCCGGTTCGAGGTCGTGCCCGGTGCCCAGGCCCAAGTGGACTGGGGCGATGAGGGCAGGATTCTCGCCCACGTCGGCATCCCGAAGGTCTACTCGTTCCACATGGTCCTGTCGTACTCGCGCGACCCGTTCTGCTGCTTCACCACCAGCCAGGACCTGGCGACATTCTTCGACTGCCACCGCCAGGCGTTCGCGCACTTCGGCGGAGTGCCGATGAGCATCGTCTACGACCGCACCAAGACCGTGGTCCGCCGGCACGTCGCACCGGGCGAGGCGGTCCCGCTCCACCCGGAGGCGGTCGCGTTCGCCGGGCACTACGACTTCGACATCGACGTGCTGGCCGCCTACCGGCCCCAGGGCAAGGGCCGGGTCGAGCGGCAGGTCGCCATCGTGCGCGACCACGTCCTCGCCGGCCGGGCGTTCTCCTCGATCGAGGAACTCGACGCCGCGTTCACGGCCTGGGTGCCGCTGCGGCGCGCGCGGGTCCACGGCACCCACGGCGAGGTCATCGGCCTGCGCGCGATCCGCGACCACGTGGTCCTGCGGCCGCTGCCGCGGACGCCCTACGTGGTCGCACAGCGGCACCTGCGGCACGTCGGCAAGGACTGCCTGGTCGCCTTCGACGCGAACCTCTACTCGGTGCCCGCCCGCAAGGTCCGCCCGCGCCAGCTGGTCGAGATCCGGGCCACGAAGTCCCAGATCGTGCTCCACTCCACCGTCCCCGACTCCGCTGGCAGCACCCTGCTGGCCGTCCACTCCAGGGCGGTGGGCCGCGGCGCCCGCGTCGTCGACGAGCGGCACTGGGACGGCCTGCCCAAGGGAGACAACAGGCGCGTCACGACGGGCGACGCCCTTGTCCGGCCGCGCCGCGAACAGGCCCTGGCCGACGAGGACGGCCCGCTGCGGGCCCTGCTCAACCGGGCCGCCGTCGCCCGCGTCGAGGTCGGCCGCAGGCCGCTGTCCGTCTACGACGAGCTGACCGGCACCCGTCCGTTCACCACCAACTACCCAACGAAGGACGCCCGTTGAGCCAGCTGGTCAGCAACCGCATCCGCACCATGGCCGGCAAGCTCGGCCTGCCTCACCTCGCCGAGGGCTTGAATCAGTACGCCAAGCGCGCGGACGAGGCGAAGATGGGCTACCTCGAGTTCCTCGACCTCGTCCTCGCCGAGGAACTCGCCGTCCGCGACGACCGCCGCTTCCGCCAGGGCCTGCGGCTGTCGAAGCTGCCGCACCACAAGACCCTGGACGACTACGACTTCGCGTTCCAGCCCGAACTCGACCCGCGCAAGGTCAAGGACCTGGCCACGCTGTCGTTCGTCGAGGCAAAGGCGAACGCCGCCCTGCTGGGGCCGCCCGGGGTCGGCAAGACCCACCTCGCTGTCGCCCTCGCGGTCGCCGCCTGCCGGGCCGGCTATTCGATCTACTTCACCAGCCTCGACGACATGGTCCGCCACCTGAAGACCGCAGAGGCCACCGGGCGCCTGACCAGCAAGCTTCGCACCTACCTGCGGCCGAGCGTTCTCGTGGTGGACGAGGTGGGCTACCAGCCCCTGGAGCGCGCAGAGGCGAACCTGGTCTTCCAGGTGATCTCCAAGCGCTACGAGAAGGGCTCGATCATCCTGACCTCGAACAAGACCTTCAGCGAGTGGGGCCAGGTCTTCGGCGACGAGGTTCTCGCCACCGCCATCCTCGACCGGCTCCTGCACCACTGCGACGTGATCTCGATCAACGGCAACAGCTACCGCCTCAAGAACCGCCTCCAGGCCATCGACCGCGAAACCGACGTCGCCTGAGTGGTGCACACAACTCCGTACGGACTGGAGCACTCAGATCAGTACGCCGACAGTCGGCGACCTGGTCCGTGCGGATCGCGGTGCGTCCCTGGTTGATCCGCACCCTGGTCGCGCAGGAGATCGCCAGCACGTAGCCGATCTCACGGGCCTCCAGGCCGGCCCGCAGGCCGGGGTCCTGGCCGTAGGCCTCGTCGCCGGTCACCCATGACGTGCTGATTCCGGCGTCCAGCGCCTGCTCGATCATCTGCAGGGCGAGGCGGGGTTTGGTCGTGAAGACGATGTCGTCGGGCACTCCGGCTTTGCGGCGTCGTTCCGCGTCCTGGCACCAGGTGTTTTCGGGCAGGTAGAGCCGACGGTCAATCAACGCTCTTCCCTTGCTGGAGGCGTAGGCGAGGAAGACGCCGACCTGGCTGTTCTCGATCCGTCCGGGGGCTTGTATCTCAATTAGTGCTTGTTCAGCATGAGTTGGTGGGATGGTGGACCATGACTGTGCGTCCGCTCGTCACTGCCTTACGGGCCAAGTT
>NZ_JBEZIQ010000031.1:0-117689 GCF_040651155.1 Kitasatospora sp. NPDC048545 | reverse complement strand
GCGACGACGGTGCGCAGGTGGGCGATGTGGTCGAGGAACTCGGTGCGGTCGGCCCACTCGCCGTCGGTGCGCTGGCGGTAGTCGGGGGCGAAGTGGCGCTCGGCGGCCTCGTCGAGGTCGAGGCCGGGGGTGAGGAGCAGGTCGGTCAGGGCGGCGCGGATGTCGGTGTGGTTCACGGGGATTCCCTCGTTCGCGTGCGGGCCGGGCCCGCGGTGGACCGTGTCGAGATGCGTGCCTGAAGCACGCTTATGACTATACAGAAGAAGCGTGCTCGGTGCACGCTAATCTGGAGGGGTGAAGAACTCGACGGGACACGACATCGCCGACGCCCTCGGACTGCTCCTGCGGCGCAGCACCCGGGCCCACCTCTACACCACCCTGACCGACGGGCTGGGGGAGGCGGTCGACGACCTCACCTACCCGGTCCTCAGCGGCCTGGCCCGCACCGGGTCCTGCAGCGCCGCCGACCTCGGCCGCGAGATCGGGCTCGACCGCACCACCGTCACCCGCCGCGCCGACCGCCTCGAACGGGCCGGCCTGCTGCAGCGCCGGCCCGACCCGGCCGACGGCCGCGCGACCCTGCTCGCCCTCACCGACGACGGCCGCGCCGTCATCGGGGCCACCAGGCAGCGGCTCGCCACCGGCATCGAGGACTCGCTCGCCGCCTGGCCGCAGGCCGACGCCCGCGACTTCGCCCGCCTCCTGCGCCGCTTCGTCGACGAGGGGCCCTTCGGGGACGAGGGGCCCCTCGGGGACGAGGGGGCCTCCGCCACAGGGCGTGACTGACCGTCACCGGCCGGTCGAGGCAGCCGAGGCAGCCGAGATGGGCCTCCCGGCCCGGGAGGCCCGGGAGGGGCCTACCAGTTGGCCCAGTGGAGGTTCCACCCGCCGAGCCCGTTGTCGGGGGAGACGGTCTTCTCCTTGGTGTTCACGACCGTGACGACGTCGCCGATCAGCGAACTGTTGTAGAACGACCCCGCGACGGAGGTGTCGCTGCCGCCCTCCACGTCCTTGAGCGCGACGCAGCCGTGGCTGGTGTTGGCCTTGCCGAACGGGTCGCCCTTGTACCAGTAGTTGCCGTGGAGGTAGGTGCCGCTCCTGGTCAGCCGCATCGCGTGCGGGACGGCGGGGATGTCGTACTCGCTGCCGAGGCCGACCGTCTGGGAGTTCATGTGGGTGACCTTCTCCTTGGACATGATCACCATGGTGCCGCCCCACGACGGGTGCTTGTCGTCACCGAGGGTCGCGGGCACGGTGGTGGACCTGCCGTCCCGGACGATCGTGAGCTGGTGCGCGGCGGCGTCCGCGGTGGAGACCTGGGAGCGGCCGATGGTGAACGGCTCGTCCTTGTCGACGTCGCCCCAGACGCCGGGGGACACCTCGACGTTCTTCAGCCGGTAGTGGATGGTGACCTTGGTGCCCGGCTTCCAGTACTCGGCCGGGCGGAAGTCCAGCCGGTCGTCGCCGAACCAGTGGCCCTTCACCTCGGTGCCGTTGTCCGTCTCGAAGGTGATGGCCTTGGCGACGGCGTCCTTGTTGACGACCTTCCCGCTGAAGTCCACCTTGACGATCATGCCCACGCCGTAGGTCTGGCCGTCGCCGATGTTGTCGTTGGTGGACACCTTCCGGTCGGGCGTGAGCGTGGTGAAGGCGGTGGTGGCGGCGGCCACGAGTCCGTCGGTGTCCTTCGCCTGGGCGTTCACCGTGTACGCCGTTCCGGGGGCGAGCGCGGCGGCGGGCTTCCAGCCGGCGCCGTCCGGGGTGATCGCGCCCTGGACGGACCTGCCGTCCTTGTCGGTCACGTCGACCGCGGTCAGCTTGCCGTGGGCGACGGACACCTGCAGCGCGTTCGGTGCGACGCCCTGGGCCCCGTCCTTCGGCTGGACGTCCAGCACGGCGGCCGACGTCCTCGCCGCACCGGCATCGGCACCGCCACCGGCGGCTGATGGCCCGCCGGAGACGGCGGCGCCTGCCGTCCCCGCCGCGTCGGCGGCCTTCCCCTGGTCGTCGCCGCAGGCGGCGGTCATGAGCAGGATCCCGCCCATCGTCAGCGCCACCGCCCCGCGGTGGAAACGGTCGGTGGTGCGTATCGCGGCCCGGGCCGCCCGAACAGTCCTCACAGTTACTCCCTCTCGGTGTTCGCCGAAAGCTTGTCCGCCGCTTCGTCCCAGCCGCAACGAACGGCCCGCGATCAGGGACGCGGGGACGGCGCTACCCGCTGTGAGCTGGGAAGACGTAACCTTCCTGGGACGCGCCCGTGGGACGGAGGAACGGCGTGACCGGCGCGGGAGGCGCCCCGGGAAGGGCCCGTCCTCCCCGCGCGAACCGGGGGAGGGGGAACCGCGGGGCGGTGTGCCGCGTGCTTCTCTGCCGGGGCGTGCCGGGGCGTGCCGGGGCGTGCGAGGGCGTGGTCACCGCGGGCGCGATCGCTGCGGGGTTGACGAGCGGGTCGAAGGAACAGGGCAAGAGGGGTCGGGGAGTTGAAGGAGACGAGTGAGTTCGCGCTGCTGCTGCAGGAGCTGAAGAGCCGGTCGGGGCTCAGTTACGGTGCGCTGGCGAAGCGGCTGCACCTGAGCACGTCGACGCTCCACCGCTACTGCAACGGCGATGTGACGCCGACGGAGTTCGCCCCGCTGGACCAGCTCGCGCGGCTGTGCCGGGCGACCCCGCAGGAACTCGTCGAGCTGTACCGGCTGTGGGTGATCGCCCAGGCGGCGCGGGGGAGCAGGAAGCCACCGCCCCTCGCCGAAGCGAAGGCGCGGCCGCTGACGCCGGAGACGGAAGCGAGCCCGGCAGACGAAGCGAGCCCGGCGAGCGGGACGACCCGGGAGGCCGCGGCGACCCCGGACCCGGGCGGGACGCGGGACGCGGACGGGACCCGGGACGCGGGCGCCGCCGCCGGGGCCGAGACCACCGCCGCCCCCGCCCCCGTGGTGCCGCCGCGGCGCGCCCGGCGCCGGGGCGCCATCGCCGCGGTGACGGTCATCGTGGTGCTCGCCACCATCGGGGCCGTCGCCACCAACCTGAGGGCGCACCCGGGCGGCGACTCCGATCCCGCCGTCACCCGGTCGGCAGGTGCCGGGCCGGCCGCCGGTTCCCCGGCCCCCGGTGTCCAGAGCCCGCCGCCGTCCCCGTCCAGCGGCACTGCCTCCGCCGCTGCGTCCGACTCGGCCTCCGCCTCCGACTCCACCGGTGCGGGAGCCGGCCCGTCGGGGCCGACCGGCGGGGCGGACCCCACCCCGAGTGCCCCCATCACCGTCACGGTGACCCCGTCCGGCTGGGACACCGCGTGCGACCAGTACGTGGTGAACCGCCCGCCGTCCGAGGTCCCCAGGCCGCCCGCGATCGTGGATGTCCCGCGCTGGGCCGCCCAGGTCGGTGCGGTCCCCGGCCACTACCAGTCGATCGCGCTCACCGTGCAGGGAACCGGCAGCGACACCGTGGTGCTGACGGCCCTCAACGTCCGGGTCACCCGGGTCTCGGCCCCGCTCGCCTGGAACGCCTACTCCATGGGCGAGGGCTGCGGCGGTGGGGTCGGCAAGCTCTCCTACGACCTGGACCTGGACGTGGCCCGCCCCCGCCCGGTCGTGACCCGGGAAAGCCACGGCCTGCCGGTCAAGGTGAGCGCGAGCGATCCGGAGGTCATCGAGGTCTCCGCCGAGACCACCTCCCACGATGTCAGCTGGTACCTGGAGTTGGAGTGGTCCAGCGGCAACCGGAGGGGGACGCTGCCCATCGACCTCGGCCACGGCGTGCCGTTCCGCACCAGCGCGGTGAAGGGCCGGCCGCTGTACGTCTACCCGATCGGCGGGCACGGCTGGGAGCCGAGCCCGTACCGGCACTGACGGTCCGGCGGTGACGGGGCTCCGTGACGGGGCTCCGCCGGTGACGGGGCGCCGGCAGTGACGGCCTCACCGACACGCCGGGCGGTCCGGGCCGTCCTGCCTGTCCTGCCCGTCCGGACCGGCCGGTTCAGATCGGCAGGTTCCAACCCGGCCCGTCCTCCGTCCCGATCCAGACCCGCTGTCCGGCCCCCGTGACCGTGATGCCGAACCCGTCCTGGTGCGGCTCGCCCGCGCGCCGCCAGGCCTCGACGGCCTCCTCGACCCGGTCCCACAGGCGGAGCGGGCCGCGCTGCACGACGGTCCATCCGCCGCCGGCGTCGGGCGCGGTCCTGGCCTGCGACCCGGTCGCCACGTCGGAGAGGACCTGGTGCCCGCCGGCCCCCATCCGTTCGGCGGAGGGCGCCGCGAGCTGGCAGACCCAGCTCCCGGTCCAGGTGCCGATGACCTCGGGGTCGATCCGGGTCGGGCGTTCGTCCCCGGGGAGCAGCGACAGGCTCTGGCGGGGCGGACGGTCGTGCGGGCGGGCGATCATGAAGCTGGTGTAGCCGGGCAGGAACCGCCCCGAGGCCTCGCCGGGCGCCGTGACGACCAGCCGGGCCAGCCCGAACCCGAACCCCCACCCGGACAGCGTGGCCAGGATGACGCCGCCGGGCTTCACCTGGTGCAGCCACGGCGGCGGGAGGTAGCGGACCGAGCAGGTGGCGATGAGCCGGTCGTACCCGCCGCCGTCGGGGTCGCCGAGCAGTCCGTCGCCGATGATCAGCCGGGGGGAGTACCCGGCCGCCTGGACGGCGGTGGCGGCGGCGGCGCCCACCTCCGGGTCGTACTCGATGCTGGTGAGAGCGGCGTCCCCGAGCCGGTGCGCGCCGAGGGCGGTCGAGTAGCCGGTACCGGTGCCGATCTCCAGGACCCGGTGCCCGGCCTCGGCGCCGAGCTGCTGCCACATGCGCAGCACGAGGGACGGCAGGGTGGAGGACGACGACGGCGAGCCGGTCGCGGTGCCCCCGTGCACGTCGGCCGGGCGGATCCGCCCGTCGAGCTGGGTGATCAGCGTTTCGTCCGCGTAGACGTGCTCCAGCCAGCCGGGATCGCCCTCCACGACCGGCCGGTAGGCGCTCGGGCTGCTCCCCGGGACCGGCAGGAAGAAGGACCGCGCGAACAGCTCCCGGCGGACCGCCCGGGCCGCACGCTCCCACGCCGGATCGGGGATCCCGTCGCCCCCGGTGAACCCGTCCACCAGGGCGTCGCGGAGCTGGGCCGATGTGCTCACGAATCGGGACCTTTCTCTAACTGGTCGGCGAGGGCCCGGGCGATCGCGTCGGTGGTCGCGGCCGGCTGCCAGGCCCACTGGCCGTTCGGGTTGCATTCAAGGAAGTACCAGGCGCCCGAGCCGGTCACGGCGAAGTCGAACGCGCCGTAGACCAGACGGAGCCGTCCGAGGTAGGCGGCGACCGAGCGTGCGACCGACTCGGGTACGTCGATCGGCGTGCACGCCATCCGGTCCTGGCGGCGCCGCCAGTCCAGGTCGGGGCTGTCGATCCGCACGCCGAACAGGCGGTCGCCGACGGCGGTGACCCGGGCGTCGAACGCCTTCGGCACCCGCGCCTGGAAGAGGTGCGGGCACGCGGACACGGCGTCGGTGATCTCGGCCGGTTCGACCTCGCGCACCCACACGGCGTGCGGCCGCCCGTCGACCGCGTACGGGGTGTTCCACAGCGGCTTGTACACCGCCCCGGTGGCCTGGGCCGCCACGAACTCCCGCGCCTCGCGCGGGTCGTTGGTGATCACCGTGTCGGGGACCGGGAACCCGCAGCGCTGCGCGGCCGCGAGCTGCGCCGGCTTGTGCTCGGCGGCGCGGTTGGCCCACGGGTGGTTCACGTAGTGCGCGCCGGGGAGCGACGCGAGGATGCCGCCCGCACCCCACAGGGCCTGCGAGGCGGCGAACCTGCGGTCCTGCCCGTCCAGTTCGGACGGGCCCTCGTAGGGCGAGGCCCGGCGCACCCACACCGACCGGACCGCGCCGAGGTCGAGGACCCGGTTGGCGGTGCGCAGGGCGCCCCGCTGCCCGCCCGTGCGGTACGCGGCGGTCAGCGAGGCACCCGTGTGCAGGTCGGCGCCGGGATCGAGACGGACCACCGGGACCCGGCGCTCCGCGAGCACCCGCAGGACCGCATCCGCCGTCACGTCGAGGGGATTGGTCAGCACCAGCACCGACCCGCACCGGTCGTCCATCAGCCGGAGCTCTGGTCCTGGTCGTAGGACTCGGTGCTGTCGGCATCGGTGGCCCCGCCCGGGCCGGCCCCGTCGCCGGGCTGCGTGCTCGTCGGCGTGAGCCCGCTGGTGCTGGTGCCGTGCGTACCCGACTCGACCCTGCGCCCGTGCTCGTCCACGAACACGGCGATCTGGGTGTCGGGGTCGATCACGGGCGTGACGGCGGGGATCGAGCCGGACTCGGGGTACGGACCCATCCGGGTCGTGCCCCACGGTGCGGTCGTCATCTGTGCTGCGCCTCCATTCCGTGGCGGTGCTGACAGGATCAACAGCCCGGCCCGATGGCCGAGTCGTGTCATCCCACCCCGGCCGGCCCGGCCTGTCCAGGGCGGGGTGCGGCCGTCGGCGCGGCGACGCGGCTGTGGGCGTCCGGGTGTCCGGGCGTCCGGGCGTCCGCGTGGAAAACCGGATGCCGCCGGGGCGCCCGCCGCGTTACCCTCGGCGTCATGAACGTCACCGGCCCGATCACCGCCACCGCGCGAGCGACCAGCTCGCCGGTTGCCGCCGCCTGACGTACCCCCCCACGGCGACCGGACACGGTCCGCCGCTGGTGGCCCCGAGGCGTTTCCGCCCTCGGCTCCGATGACCGCGTGGCCCGTCGTCCGGTGCCTCCCCCCGGCACACGCGAAGGAGCCACCCCATGAACACCGACCAGCTCGTCCGCACCTTCATCGAGTACTTCGAGGACCGTGGTCACCGCCGGATCACGGGCACGACCCTGCTGCCCCCGCCCGGCGACCCGGTGCTGTTCACCACCTCCGGCATGCACCCCCTCACGCCCTACCTGGAGGGCCGCCCGCACCCGCTCGGCCGGCGGCTGGTCAACGTCCAGCGCTGCCTGCGCACCACGGACCTCGACGAGGTCGGCGACCGCACCCACCTGACCGTCTTCGAGATGCTCGGCACCTGGTCCCTCGGCGACTACGAGGGCCCGCAGAGCCTCGACTGGGGTTACGGGCTGCTCACCGACGGGTTCGGCGTCGACCCCGACCGGCTCCATGTCACCGTCTTCGGCGGCGACGACCGGGTCGGCCCGGACACCGGCTCGCTGGAGGTGTGGCAGGACCGCGGCGTGCCGGTCGAACTCACCGTCGAGGACAACTGGTGGTCCAACGGGCCGACCGGCCCGTGCGGCCCGGACTCGGAGATCTTCCTGTGGACCGGCGACACCCCGCCGCAGTCGACACCCACCCGGGACGACCGCTGGGTGGAGGTGTGGAACCACGTGATGATGCGCCACCGGCGCCTCGACGACGGCACGCTCGTCCCGCTGCCCCAGCGCAACATCGACACCGGCCTCGGCCTGGAACGGCTCTCCTCACTGCTGCAGGGCCGGTCGTCGGTCTTCGAGTGCGACGTCTTCGACCCCTGGCGCCGCCTCGTCCCGCCCCTGTGGCAGCTGGACGAACCGTCACTACGGCTGGTCTGCGACCACCTGCGCTCGGCCGTCGTCGTCATCGGCGACGGCGTCCGCCCCTCCAACACCGGCCGCGGCTACGTGCTGCGCCGCCTGGTGCGCCGGGTGCTCACCGTGCTCCACCGGGACGACCCGCGACGCGGACTCGGCGACCTGCCGGTCGAGTTGGTCGGCCACACCCTCGACCGCTTCCGCCAGGACGTCGACCCGGAGAGCGTGCGCCGGGTCCTGCTCGACGAGGAGCAGCGGTTCGTCCGCCTCCTGGAGCGAGGGCGCCGGGTGCTCTCCCGCCCCCGCTTCCGCGGCCCGCTGACCGAGGACGACCTGCACTACCTCCACGACACCCACGGCCTGCCCCGCGACCTCGTGCTGGACCTGCGGACGAGGTGACGGTCCCGGGTCGCTCTGCTCGGCTTGCTCTGCCCGGGGCGCTCTCCTCGGGTCGCGTCCCCGGGCCCGGACGGGTCCGGGGACGTGCGGGCTCGCCGCCGGACCGGCGCGTGCGTTCCGGACCCGGACCCGGACCCGGACCCGGACCCGGACCCGGACCCGGCCCCAGCCTCCGGCGCGGCCGCCCTCCGCCGTCCCCGGTCAGCCGGCGGGCGTCCGCTGCTGCCGCCAGCGGGCCCGGTGGAAGATCGGCTCGACGGCGACCACGCAGAACGCGTGCATGGGCCGGTTCGTGCCCTCGGGGTCGAAGAACCCGACGATGTCGCCGAGGAAGCTCTCGCCGTGCCGGTGGACGTGGCCGTCCCGGGCGACGCCGTCGCCGACGTCGGTGAGCCAGTCGCCGATCCAGAACAGCAGTTCGGCGCGGGCGGTGATGACGATCGTCGCGGCGTGCTCGGCGAAGCGGGCGGGGTGGCGGTCGGCCCGGCGCCGGACGTCGTCCGGCCGCTCGGGAGGCCGTGCCGCCGGGGCCGTCACCGTCAGGGGCGTCGAGGCGCGGCGCATCCCGCGCCGCAGGTCCGGCCAGTCGGAGGGCCGAAGTCCCGTGTCCTCGCGGGCCAGGAGCATCGGGAGCGGACGGCTCTCGCCACCGAGGGAGGACGTCGGCCGGCCGCCCGGCGGGACGGGGACGTGGACCGCGCTGTGCGGGCTCGTCGCGGCGACGCGGAACAGGGCGCCGAGGCGCAGGAGATCGGCGCGGCTCGCGTTGAGGTACCCGACCTGGCGGTCGGGCGGGAGGACGAAGGTGTTGCGGAGCATGGGGCCGGTGCTCAGGATCCGGCTGAGCCCGGATCCGGTGCCGGCGACCGGATGGCTCGTCACCCGCAGCCGCATCCGCCCGTCGTCGGCTCGCGTGCGTTCGTCGTCTCGCGCGCGCTCGTCGTGGCCTCCCGTGCGCTCGTCGTCAACCCCCATGTGCCCAGTACAGCACGGGTGCCGCCGGGCTCGTACCCGGTTTTCCGGTGCCCCGGGCCCGCGCCCGCGCGGTGGTCGCCGGCGCCCGAGTCCGCGCACGGCTATTGACTAAAAGTCCAACAGTGGCGATTCTCGTCACACCGAGTGCGCGGTCCATGACAGCCGGCCCGGACGGGTCGGTCCCCGCGCCCCGGACGGTTCCCAGCGCCCGGCGGCCGCGCCACCCCTCACCTCGGACACGGGTGGTGACCATGCACCAACTCCTGCGCAACAGGCACGGATTCATCGCACTGCTGGCCGCGCTCCTCACCCTGGCCGCCGTGGTGCTCGCTGCGCCGGCACCCGCCGCACCCGCCGCGTCCGGTGACACGGCCGGGACGGACTGGTGGACCCCGACCGCACGGCCCGCACCCGACTCGCAGATCGGCGTCACCGGCGAGCCGTTCCGCGGGACCGACGCCCAGGGCAAGGTCCGCGGCTTCGTCGACGCGCACGACCACATCATGGCCAACGAGGCCTTCGGCGGCAGGCTCATCTGCGGCAAGTCCTTCTCCGAAGCCGGGATCGCCGACGCGCTGAAGGACTGCCCCGAGCACTACCCCGACGGCTCGCTCGCCATCTTCGACTTCCTCACCAAGGGCGGCGACGGCAAGCACGACCCGGTCGGCTGGCCGACCTTCAAGGACTGGCCGGCCCACGACTCGCTCACCCACCAGCAGAACTACTACGCCTGGATCGAACGCGCCTGGCGCGGCGGCCAGCGGGTCCTCGTCAACGACCTCGTCACCAACGGGGTGATCTGCTCGGTCTACTTCTTCAAGGACCGCAGCTGCGACGAGATGACCTCCATCCGGCTCCAGGCGCAGAAGACCTACGAACTGCAGGCCTACATCGACACGATGTACGGCGGCCCGGGCAAGGGCTGGTTCCGGATCGTCACCGACAGCACACAGGCCCGCCAGGTCGTCGAACAGGGCAAACTGGCCGTCGTCCTCGGGGTGGAGACCTCCGAGCCCTTCGGCTGCAAGCAGATCCTCGACGTCGCCCAGTGCAGCAAGGCCGACATCGACCGAGGCCTCGACGAGCTCTACGGGCTCGGCGTGCGCAGCATGTTCCTCTGCCACAAGTTCGACAACGCGCTCTGCGGGGTGCGCTTCGACGAGGGCGCGCTCGGGACGGCCATCAACGTCGGCCAGTTCCTCTCCACCGGCACCTTCTGGAAGACCGAGACGTGCGCCGGGCCGCAACACGACAACCCCATCGGCCTCGCCCCGGCACCCGAGGCGCAGAAGCAACTCCCGGCGGGGGTGGCCGTGCCCGCCTACACCGGCGACGCGCAGTGCAACAGCCGCGGGCTCACCGACCTCGGCGAGTACGCGGTGCGCGGACTGATGCAACGCAAGATGATGCTCGAAGTCGACCACATGAGCGTCAAGGCGGCCGCCCGCTCCTTCGACATCCTGGAGTCCGAGTCCTACCCGGGCGTGATCTCCTCGCACAGCTGGATGGACCTCGACTGGATCGAGCGGGTCTACAAGCTCGGCGGCTTCGTCGCCCAGTACATGAACGGCGCCGAGGCGTTCAGCGCGGAGGCCAAGCGCACCGACGCACTGCGCGACAAGTACCACGTCGGGTACGGCTACGGCACCGACATGAACGGCGTCGGCGGCTGGCCCGGCCCGCGCGGCGCGGACACCGCCAACCCGGTGCGCTACCCGTTCCGCAGCGCCGACGGCGGATCCCTCATCGACCGCCAGACCACCGGCGCGCGCACCTGGGACATCAACACGGACGGTGCCGCGCACTACGGCCTGGTCCCGGACTGGCTGGAGGACATCCGGCAGGTGGGCGGGCAGGGCGTCGTGGACGACCTCTTCCGCGGCGCCGAGTCGTACCTCACCACCTGGGGCGCCTCCGAACAGCACCGCGCCACGGTCGACCTGGCCGCGGGCCGCCCGGCCACGGCCAGCACCACCGAGTGGTGGAACCCGTTCGTCAGCTACGCGCCCGGGCGGGCCGTGGACGGCGACCCGGGGACCCGCTGGGCCAGCGAGTGGAGCGACGACCAGTGGCTCCGCATCGACCTCGGCTCCACCGCCCTGGTCGGGCGCGTCACCCTGGACTGGGAACGCGCCTACGGGCGGGCGTACCGGATCGAGGTCTCCACCGACGGGAACACGTGGCAGTCGGTCTGGTCCACCACCACCGGGGACGGCGGCCTCGACACCGCCCGGTTCGCCGGCGTCCCGGCCCGCTACGTCCGCGTCCACGGGGTGCAACGCGGTACCCAGTGGGGCTACTCGCTGCACGAGGTCGGCGTGTACAGCACCTGAGGCCCGGTCCTTCCGGTCCTTCCGGTCCTTCCGGCCGTCCGGCTCCGCGGAGCCGGACGGGACCGCCGCGAGGTGGAGTGCGGCCCGGCGGGCGCCGACGAGTTCGTCGGTTCGCCCGGCCGGGCCGCGCCACTGCGCCGGGGCTGCCCTGCGCGGCTGCCCCCGGGGCAGTGCCCGGGCCGCCGGCGCTCCGCTCGTGCGTCGTCCCGCTGATCCCCGTACCGGACGGACACGTCGGATCAACTGCTCGGCGCATCACCGCGGAACGCCTCGGAAGCCGTCTCGGTGGGCGGAGTGTCGTGAGCCACGATGAGCTGACAGATCCGGTGCATCCGGCGCCAGAGCCGAGGGCTGTCGTCCTCGGTGAGCGCAGGCAGGACCTGTTCGAGCCGGCCGAGCATGTACCGCACCGTTCCCATCCCCCGCTCGTGGAGGGAACCGCCGTTCCCGACCCACGTGAACACGCAACCCGCCAGCCTGGTTTCGAACGACATCAGGTCGACGCCCGCGACCTCCAGGGTGATCCACCGGAGCGGCAGGGGCGAGCGGAACTCGTTCCCGTGTTCCTCCCACAGGCGTTCCACGACGGCGAAGGAGTCCTCGGCAGCATCCATGCCCCCATCCTCGCCACGGCGGCACCGCAACGGAAGGGATCAACGTCTGCCCCACCGCCCGAAGCAGGGGCCCGGCCCGGCCGTGCGCACCGACCGGCTCGCCGTCGCGGACCGGCCCGCGCTCCACCACGAGGCCGTCCTCGTCGTCCGCGGAGCCGGGGACAGCAGTTCGGCGGGACTGCAGGTCGGCGGGCTGCGGGGCCGTGGGCGTCACCGTTCGCGGAACTCGCCCTCGTACGGGTCGTGTTCCCACCCGGCGCCGGCGGCCCGTCCGCGCGAGTCGGCGCCGGGCCCGGTCGGCCCGGTCCGTCACGTGGAACCAGACCAGCACACCGACGGCCAGGACCGCCAGCCCGGCCGGTGCGAGGGCCCACACGGTACGGGAGTACAGCCAGAGCAGCAGGCCGAGGGCGGCCGAGCCGACGATCGCGTACGCGAGGCCCAACCGGCTGCCGGGCGAACTCCGGTGGATCTCCTCGATCTGCGCGGCCGCGTCCCCCTCGGCGCCGCCGGTGAACCCGCCGGGGTCGAAGAGAGACATGGACCGGTTCTTGGTCTTTGCCACGTGATCATTGTGGCGTCCGGCGCTGCCGGCGGCGCCGGGCGGACAGTACGTCACACCAGAGCGAACGTTGCCTGGTGCGGCACGAGTTGAGCAGCGCGGATGCTCAGGGCTGGGACAACCGCTCCTCGTAGGCCAACGAGTTCGGCCCCCAGCCGTCCACCTCGTTGCCGTTCACGTCCACGGTGGCGTCCATGTGGCCGATGGCATAGAGGACCGCCAACGCCACCGCCTGGGCATCGTGGTCGTCGATCTTGTGGACGGAATAGCGAAGCGAGTTCTGCACACGGCCACAGAGGTTGGCGGCGACGCCGAGAACCGAGAAGCTCGACCTGCGCAGACCGGAGGCCTCCAGGGCACTGCTGCCGCCGCGCAGGATCTCGCAAGCGGCGTCGAAGGCCTCGGCGAAATCCGTGGCGGCATACGAGCCGGACTCGCTCGTGTACAGGCGAAGGAAGTGGTTCTTGATGAGCCAGTCCCGCAGATTGTCCACCTGCAGGACGAGCCGCTCAGCCGCCTCCACCCACCGGACGGTGGATGCGCCCCGCATGAGCAGCCACTCCAGTTCGGCCAGGTCATCGGGAAGGCGGTCGGCATTGTCCATCGGAGGCAGCCTCTCTCTGTCGGAGTGTCAGGCCCGGGTGTCACCGATGACAGGTTGGCCTGGTGGTTTCGCAGACACGGATACCCCGGTTGATCACATGCGGTGGCAAGCATGCCACTGCTGCCCGCTACCGGTAGTACCTGCGATGGGTGGGGCAAGCCCCAAGGGCGGATTCGGGGCGAACGTTGCCTGATGCGGAGCCTGGGAGGGCCGGCCGATCCGGGCGAGAGCCGGGGAACAGCCGGGGGGAGTCGGCCGTCCCGGGGGTGGGCCGGGAGCAGTGGGTGGACGGTCGTCCGCTCCGCCGTGGTCAGGGGCGGTCGGGCGGAGGGAAGGGGAACAGGGCGACAGAGTCCGGACGGGCCATGACCGTGCGGGGCTCCCGGCCCGGCGGGTACTCGCCCACCTGGCCGCCGACCACAGCCCCTTCGACCCGGTCCTGGCCGGAGGCCTCTTCGACCATCTCGAAGAACGCTTTCGCCCGAGCCCTGATCCGCACCACTGTGTCCCGCCTGTGCCGCCCCGGAGGCACGTTCTCCTTCTCCGACATCGCGACCCCGAACCCCTACGCCGCCCTGATGGCCCACATCGGCCGCTGGAACCTCGTCGAACGCACCCCCGCCGACATCGAGGCCGGCGGGGGTGCCGCCGCGCCGCCGGGAACCGTCGCCGGACCGGACATCACCGCCGATGCCACCGGCCTGACGCTGTTCGCGACGGTGCGGCGCACTGACGAGCCGGGGTGATCCCCGCAGTCGGCTTCGTGTTCGTCGCCGACGCAGCCTCGATCGTCAGTCGAGGCCTTCGATGATGCGGAAGTCGCGCTCGACGCCGTCAGCAAGTGCGGCCAGCGCCTCCTGGTAGGCCGCACTCGCATGGGCGGCGACCGCCTGTTCGAAGCTGTCGAACTCGACCAGGACGGTGCGCTCGGCGATTCCGGCGTCGTGTGCGACGACCCGGCCGCCGCGGGCGACCGTCCGCCCGCCCGCGGCCTTGACGGCTGGACCAGCCAGCTTGTTGTAGGCAGCCAGCTTCTCGGGGTCCGCAATGGTGCGGTAGGCGCTGACCCAATAGCCCTTGGCCACGGTACCTCCTGTGTTCGGAATTGATGCTCAGAAGCATGCTCGGATCCATGGCCGGCGCGCTGTGGGTCAGCGAGCCGACGGAGACGGCGTCGAAGTCGGACGGCTTTCGATCCTCAGCTTCCGGTTCGACTCGACCGGCCCAGGCCCGGCACACCGACTTCGGCCGGCCGGGTCAGTGCTCGCGCAACGTTCCGAACGTTCCGAGGGGGCACGAGAATCTCGTAGTTGTAGTCCAGCCCCCATGCTCGCCCCGCCTCCCCGGTCCTGAACGGGCATCCTTTCACGGTACGGATCGGTAGCCCAGCTGTTTTCCGGGGCGGCTGCACTGACCTTGCGCGGGCGGGGATCCGAGTCGAAATCGCGTCCGGAGGGATCAGCCCCGAGCGGAAGAGCTGCTGAGTCGTCCGAACACCTCGCGGCATCGTGCAATCCGGTCAGGCGATGCCGGCCGGTCCGTCGCCGTATCGCACGGCGCGTGCCTACCGGCTTGGCCAGGTACCAATCATCGTGTCCCGACTCGCATCGCGCTTCAGCTGTGGCTTCAGGCGGACCACAGATCCTGTGCTGCCCCGACAGTTGGCGTGCCGAGTGCCAACTCACCGTCACCGCAGCGAGCCTTGATTCGCCGACTATCGCGAACAAGACTCGCCAACGTGACCCGGGAGGCTACTTGTCGCCAACGGTGCTACTCGACGTGCGGTTCTCAGCTGGGTCAGCACGACATCTGTCGCTGAATCAGCGAGGTATCCGACGGCTGGTGATCGTTCGGCAACCGTCCGGATACGGCCTCGTCCCACGTGAGTGATCAATGTCTGGGCCGCGGCGGTCTCGTGCTGCAGCTCATTCCGGGAGCAAGGACGCTTCACCGACAGCGGCGATCAGCTCGAACGGGAGCTCCCGATCGGCTTGGCCGATGGCCAATGCGAGCCAACGGCCGGAAGGCCGTAGCCGCCACACCCGCATGCTGCCAGCGACGTTGCACAGGAAGCCCAGCGGCTCGGGAGCCACGAACTCTGGATCCGGGTTGTCGAACCCGAGATATGGCCACAGATCGACCGTCGCCGGATCTCCCCAACGGTCGGCCAGAACGGCAGTCAGCGCAGCGAGATCGGCTTCCAGCCCCTGCTCGGCTGCTTCGACGATCTCTTCACTACGGTCGTCCCAGAAGTCCTGACTCTCCCGGAGCACGGCCACCTGATATCCAGGTCCACCCAGCTTCGGTCCTGCCCCGGTCGGCCCTCCCGCCCGGGGAACGGCAGAGTGCTCAGTTCGTCGATGATCGAGAGCTGGTCGTCAGTGAGACCCGTCGATCGGTGCTGGCTCGGCATCAGCGAAGCCTAGCCAGGTCGGCTCCATCCGGCGTCGCGCATGCCTCCCTGCCGCCAAGGACGACAGATGCGGCGCTGACACGACAGTCCGCGTGCTGAGTCACACCAACTGGGCTCACCGCCCCGGCCGGTCGGCCAGGACGGACCACCGCCGGTGCTCCCCCCGGGCCGGGGCAGGGGCCGGTAGTTCGGGACGCCCAGGAAAGCGATCAGTCCGGCACAGGCGAAGCTGGCGGCATTGGCGAGGATCAGCGCCCGCTGCGGACCGGAATCCGGCGCGCCGGGCACCGATTGCCTCGTTCCCTCCTGATCATGTCAAGCAGGCTAACAGGGCACTTCGCGATGCCGGCGGCCCGGCGGGTGTCACCGGCCCTGCGGATGCCCCGCGTTCCGTGCCCCGGGTTCCTCGCCCTCCATCAAATGATCCTCAAATGACTGACGGTTCCTCAGTTCTGCTCCTAGGCTCCTGAGTGCTGCCCGACCACCGAACCGGCGAGGAGGCTTCGGCTCATGTGGCGACCTGCCAGGCTCGTGACGGCGACGGCCGTCGTCATTGCCGCCGCTGTGGCGTGCACCGGCGGTGGCGCACCCCGTGGCGAACGGACCCCTGCTCCCTGGCCCCTGGACGGACTGGCTGCCGCCCCGGTCGACGCGGCCCTCCAGGGCGGCGTCGACGTCCTGCCGGTCAAGGGCGTCCCGGCCAAGGTGCTCGGCGTCGCCCGGATCTCGGGCAGCGACGTGGTCCTTGCCCTCAGGGACGACACCTGCCATGCGGTGTTCCTGCCGACCGGTGCGACCGGGCCCGCCGCGGCACCGGCCTCGGCCTCGACCTCGCTCTCGATCGGAGCGCAGCGCCCGGCTGCCGGTAACGCCGCCTCGGACGAGCATGGGCTGTTCCCGGGGACCGTGCTCGCCGGGTCGTACACCCAGGCGTCCAGCCCGGTGGAGCCCTTCGCGTTCGCGCACATCGGCTGCTCCGAGAAGGGGATGGCGCTCATGATCGAGGGAGTCGACGAATCGGCGCAGGTGCGGAAGGAGGCCGGTGACTCGCTCGGGTGCCGGAGGTCCGGCCGGGACGTGCTGGTGACCGTCGGAGCCGCCGACGCGATCCGGGCCGTCGAACCCGGCACGCCCGGCTGGGCTTCGGCGGCGGCCTTCAGGTGCTCCTGAACCCCCACCGACCCGTCGGCGACTGTCCGACGGTCGTTCCGGTCGTCCGTGCTACTCCTGGCCGGGCCAGGCTGCCGCGAGGTCGCGGTAGGCCGCGAAGCGGGGGCCGGGCACCGTCTCGCGGGTCGTCTCACCGTTCAGCCGGCACAGTTGGACGGTGTCGATCTCGGTGTCGAGCAGGCAGCACACCCCGCCGGCTGCGGCGGGGAGGCCGGTGAACACCGCTCTGATGCTCGCCGACCGCTCGAACATCCGGCGACGACGGGACCCCGTGCCACTCGGTGCATCTCGCGCAGTCCCGCGCGGTGGTCGTTCCACTGGTGCACGCTGAAGGTCGTCATCGCCGCGTCGAACGCGTCGTCGTCGAAGGGCAGGTGTTCGGCGACGGCGTCGACGGCGGGCAGCAGGTGGGCGGGCCGCTGGGCGCGCATCGACGCGGACGGCTCGACCGCCGTCACCTCCAGCGTCGCCGACTCGTACGAACCGGCGCCGGCACCGACGTTGACCACTGTGCGGGCTCCGCCCAGGGCGGCGGCGATCACCTGCTCGATTCGTGCGTCCGGCTGCCGGTAGCGGGCGTATCCGCCGCCGATCGTGCCGTGGTCCGCGTCGCCCGAGCTGCCGTCGACCCCGCGTCCACTCGTGATCCGAACCTAGCCGCGCTGTCAAGGTTCCATTCCGACGACCGGGCGTGGGAGGCGTGGGGGCGCGGGCGGCGGCGGGTTGCCGGGTCACCCGTGGTGAGTGACCCTCAGGCCCGGTACGTGAAGCGGCCGAGGTAGTGCAGGGAGGTGCCGTGCGGGTCGGTGACCACGTTGGGGGTGAAGACGCAGATCGCGGCGTCGGCCGGCTCGGTCGACTCCACTCGTGGCAGCCACTGGTCGGCGTACGAGGCGTCGCGGAGGAGGATGTCGGGGGGAACGGGGGCGAGGTGGCCGTCGTCGCGGGCGTGCACGGCTTCGACGCACAGCGGTTCGAGCTCGGCGATTCCGGTCTCCGTCATGAGGGCGGAGGGCACCGCGCCACCGGTCTCCGTCCACGTCTCGTCGACGTGGTCGCGCAGGTCCTCGAACGACGAGAACCGGCCGCGCGAGAGGAAGACGTGCACCACACCGGTTTCAGCCACCCGGTGATTGTCGCCCGGCACGTGTCCCGCGCGCGACCGGCTACGCGTACGGCACGCCGTTCACACGCCGCGGCCGCCGTCGGCGGGTTCGGTGTCGTCAGGTCGGGAACCCACGTGTTCCCGCAGGTCGGCGAGGCGCGGGTCGTCGAGGATCCTCCTCGTCTCCGCGCGGGGGAGCCCCAGGTGGCCCGCTGCGTGGATCTCGTCGCCGGCCCAGCAGAAGGCCGCGCGGATCTCCGCCTCCCAGGCTCCCGGGTCGCGCTCGCGTCGTGCGGCGAGTTCCGCGACGCGGGCGTCCTGGGTGGCGAGCGCTTCGTCGACGAGTTGTTCGCGGACGCCGGGGCGCTCTCGTACGGTCTTCGCGGACCACCAGTAGGGCTGGTCGTCCGAGGGTTGCGTGTCCTCGTACACGGCGACCAGCCCCAGCAGTTCGATCGGGTTGTCGGCCCAGAAGGTGAAGCCGGCCTTCTCGGCGAGCCAGGCGTCGCGTGCGGTCTCGTCCTCCTCGTCGGAGAGCTGGACCTTCAGGTGGTAGCCCCGGCGGCGCAGGAGTTGGAGGCACGTCTCCCACACGTTGGCGTGGCTTGCCAGTGAGGCCATGCGGTCACTCCGGTGTTCCGGTGGCGGACATTTCCCTGGGCGGCAGCTGTGCCCGGCTACTCCGACGGCCGAAAGGCCGCCCCTGCGGTTTCGGCATAGCTGAGGAAGGCCGCCCCGGCCGAGGCGACGTGCAGGTCGACGACGACCTCCTCGCCCGAGGGGCGGCCGCCCTCCGAGATCGCAAGGCCGATCAGTGCCAGGTCACCCGCCTGGCCCCGCAGTTCGTACTGCTCGCGGGTCTCCTCGCCGAGGTCGCCCGAGTCGTCACGCTCCCAGGCGTCCACCGCGGCCTGGGCCACCGCCCTGGGCAGTCGCACCGTGACGCGGCCGACCTGGGCGTGGACGTGCTCCCCGACCGCGGCCAGTACCTTCGAGTCTTCCCGGTAGAGGGCGTACCGCTCGTGATCCACCATGGGGCGAGGCTACTCGGACCGCTGGACCTGTCTCGACTGCATTTCGGCCCGACCGGGTTCACCCGTGCGGTCGGGCCGGGGCCCGGGTCAGCCCGCCGCGGGGACGACGGGCTGGGACTGGGGCGCGCAGTGGATGCCGTCGCCACCGGCGGCCACGGCGTCGATGTTCACCGGGACGACGGCGCGTTCCGGGTACTCGGCGGCCAGGATGGCGCGGGCCGCTTCGTCGGCGACCGGATCGCCGAACCGGGGCATGATGACGGCGCCGTTGACGGTGTAGTGGTTGGTGTCGTTGCCAGGAAGCTGCTGCTGGTGTTGCGGATCCGGGTGTGGTCGGGGCCGGGCAGCTCCACGATCGTCAGCGGGCGGCCCCGGTCGGCACGCCCGGTCTCACCAGACCGGGCGATGGTCCTGGGGCGTCGGGAAGACCCAGCCGGGAACGGCGGTCTCCGCGGTCTCCGGCCGCCACAGCAGCCCCGGTTCGGGCGGGAATTCGTCCGTGGCCGGCGCGCGACCGTAGTAGCGCTTGTGGCCGGGGAGCGGCACCTCCGTGAGGACGCCCTCCCGCATCATCCACAGCCCGAAGCAGTCGTCCTCCTCGTCGTGGATCAGCACCTGCACGCTCGCCGGGTGCGGCCACGCCAGGGACTCCAGGTGCCGGAGCAGCCCGGACCGGGGCCGCATCCGGTAGAACTCGATCACCCATCCGCCGGCGAACAGGCCGAGCGGCTCGAAACAGCCCTGCCAGCTGCGCGCGTCGTCCGGCCGTGTCAGGGGTTCCATGACCTCGTCGGCGTACGGCGCCAGCACGATGACCTGCGCGATTCTGCTCATGCCGCAGTATCCGCGCAGACCGTGCGCCGGCGGCAAGCGAATTCCGGGGTGGTGGGCGCGGCGGTCCGGGCCTGGACGGGCCCGGATCCACGGGGTCGGAACAGGTGGCTCAGCCCGGTGCGGGGGCGGCTCCGGAGCCGGGGGCGGCCTCCCCGTCGGGTCTCTCGTGCGTCCCGGTTCCCGCGAGGTCTGCGGGGCCTGCGAGGCCTTCCAGCTGGTGGATCAGGGTCTTGAGCGTGGCGATCTCGTCGTGCAGGGCCTTCTTGCCCTGCTTGGTGAGCTGGATCCAGGTGCGGGCGCGTTTGCCCTCGTAGCCCTTGTCGATCGTGACCAGGCCCGCCTTCTCCAGGACCCCGAGGTGCTGGGAGAGGTTGCCGGCGGTGAGGCCGAGCGTGGTGCGCAGGAACGTGAACTCCACCCGCCGGGCTTCCCTGGCCACGGCGAGGATGCCCAGGCGGACGCGTTGGTGCACGACGTCGTCGAGGCTGCTGGTGGGGTGTTCGGTCATGCGGCCGACCGGCCCTGGATCCGTTGCTGCGCCGCGAGGCCGATGCCGCCGAGCAGCAGTACGCCCCCCTCCAGCAGGATGTACGGGAGGTCGCGCCACGGCGACGGGTCGGGGACGCCCCCGGTACTGAGCATGATGCCAAGGTACCCGCAGGCGATGACGAGGAGCAGCCAGCTGCGCTCGATGCGGGCGAGCAGCAGCAGGGCCAGGCCGATTGTGCCCGCCGGGCTCACGATCGTGTCGAGGACAGGGGAGACGGGCGACGGGCCGCGGAGGTCGGCGAGGAAATCCGGGTGCAGGACCGTCCACACCACGTAGGCGGTGATGAGCACGACCAGGGCGATGCCCAGTGCCAGGTACGGTCCGACCCTGGTGCCCAGGCCGCGGCGAGCGGAACGGCGAAGGTAGAACCAGCTGATCGCGGCGTAGGCGAGGAGCAGCGCCACCGGCCAGTACCACATGGCCGGCGGGAAGTCCCCGTTGTGGTCGCCCTGGCCGTAGCGGACCACCGGTGCGGCGCCCAAGCGCACGGCGGCGAAGACCAGGAGGGCGAACCAGGCCCCGCGTTGCTCGCGGCGGACGCGGTGGACCAGGGCCCGCTTCATGGCCAGGAGGCCCTGGGGGTCGCTCGGGGGCTGAACGGGTTGGGTCGTCATGAGGACAAGGTTTGCATTACAAACTGATTGTGTCTAGAGATCAGTTTGCGAAGCCCTGATCGAGGACGGCCGGGCAGGGCCGGGGCGCCGGGGCCCCGGCCCTGCGGTGTCAGGCCGTGGACTCCCGACGGTCGATCACCGTGCGGAGCTTGCCGCTGGTGGCCGTCCGCTCGAAGTCCCCGCTGTCGGCCGACTCGACCGTGAAGGCCAGCAGGTCCTCCGCCACGGCGGAGGCGAGCTCGGGGATCGCGGCCGGGAAACAGGCCGCAGCGGCCGCCGCGTCCGGGGCGTACCGCTCGTCGAGGCGGACGGTGATCCGCTCCCGGTCGTCACCGGTGTCCAGGAGCAGCTGCAGCTCCCCGCGGTAGCCGAGGTGCTCCTGCGCCACGGCCTCGAAACGCCGGACGTTGAAGAAGTACGTGCCGACCCGGACGACGTCGCCGTACCGGCCGAGGAGTTCGACGCGCGGGGTGTGGCTGCCGCACGGGCAGACGCCCTCGACCGCGCGGCCGAGGTCGCCGATCTGGTAGCGCTCCAGGCGCTGGCCGGCGCGGGTGCGGGTGGTGAAGACCAGGCGGCCCGGCAGCCCGGCGGGGGCCGGCCGGTCGGCCTGCGGATCGAGGATCTCCAGGGTGTGCAGATCCGTCAGGACGTGGTGGACCGAGCCCTCGGCGTGGGTGCACTGGTAGCCGAGCGGCCCCAGGTCGGTGCTGCCGTACGCCGCCGAGCGGATCACCTCGACGCCGAACTCCTCGGTGAGCACCCGGCGTTGTTCCTGGGTGAAGTGCTCGCCGCCGTAGAACACCTTCCGGATCCCGCCGTACGCGCGCAGGGCCTCGCCCTCGGCGTGGAACAGCTGCCACAGGTAGGACGGCATGCCGAACACCGCGTTCGCCCCGTACGTCACCAGTGCCTCGGCCGTGGCGGCGTGGTCGGGGCCGGCGGCGATGGGCAGTTGGGTGGCGTTGAGGCGCTCCAGGATCGAGAAGAAGCTGATGAAGCTCCCGTACATGCCGCCGCAGTAGAAGAGGTTGGCGGCGCGGTCCCGGGCCGGGTCGAACCCGGCGGCGAGCAGGCCGTCGGCGGATGCCCGCATCTGGGTGTCGTAGTCGGCGTTGGTGAACACCGACAGGGCCGGGGTGCCCGTGCTGCCGCCGCTGCGGAACAGGAGGTGGGCGTACTCCGGCGCCAGGGTGCGCAGGCTCTCCTGCACACCGGCCTTGTCGAGCAGCGGGCCGGCCGGGGCGGGCGGGACGACGGCGGGAGCCGCCAGGTCGTCCAGGCAGGCGGTGGTGGCGAAGGCCGCGTCCGCCCGTACGCTGACGCGCCGGCTGTACCGCTGCAGTGCGTAGACGCCGTCGTGCGGCTCGCCGTGGTAGCCGTCGAGCATCCCGCCGACCGGGGTGACCCGCAGCACGCCCGCGGCGAGCACGGCCCGCGACAGCCGGGCGACGTCGGCGCGGCGGCCGGCGATCGCGGCGGTCTGCAGGTAGCGGCGCATCGGACGCAGGGTGGCCATCACGCAGGCGCGGGGCAGCGGCTTGACCCAGACGCTGCGGTGCAGCGGTGAGGCGGCCAGCGCCGGGCGGGTGTCGGCGAGGACGCGCCAGGAGCCGTCGTCGGCGGCGATGACCCTGGTCAGCCCGAGGTGCTCCTCCAGCCGGGCGAGCAGTTCGGTGGTGGTGATCTCGGCGTGCTCGGCCGGTTCGAGGACGGGCCGGGGCAGCGTGGCGGACGCGGCGGCGAGGTGGGCGGCGAAGCGCTCGGCGAAGGCGAAGACCTCGTCGGTGTCCTCGGTGTCGAGGTAGACCACCTGGGGGCTGGAACAGGCCTGCTGGTCGAAGCGGCAGACGTCGGCGGCGAGCGCGTCGAGCGTCGCAGTGTCCGACCAGGCGTCCCGGGTCAGGTAGGCGAAGGAGATCCGGTGACCCCATTCGATCAACCGGCAGCCGGCCGGGACCAGTTCGGCGACCGAACGGACGGCGTCCTCGCCGCCCCAGACCGCCACCGCGTCGGCGGGCGCGCACAGCAGGCGCAGCCACTCGGTGCGGGCGGAGGAGAAGCGCAGCGCGACGACGCGTCCGGCCAGGGCGCCGGTCGGGTCGGCGGCGGCCAGCTCGGCGAGGAGGTGCTGGGCGAGCGGGGTGTCACTGCTGCTGGTCTTCAGCACGTTGAGGTTTCCGGTGAGCAGGCCCTCGATGACGCTCAGCGGTGCGACGGCGGCCGCGTTCCCGGGGGCGATGTGCACCAGCAGCCCGACCGGTGCCCAGGCCTCGAAGGTGGTCTCCCGGGCGTCGGGCCGGGTGAGGCGCTCGGGGCGCAGCCCGCCGAGTTCGCGCCGGAGCTTGCGCTCCAGGGCCGGGCGCCCGATCGCGTCGGCGATCTCGGCGAGCGTCGCCGATGCCTCCTCCGGGTCGGTGCCGCCGTCGGTCAGCACGCCGAGCAGGCGGGTGCGGACGGCGCCGCCCGGCGTGCCGAGGGCGTCGGCGAGCACCTGGCAGGCGTTCAGCACCAGTTCGGTGGGCAGCGGGTCGGCGAGCGCGCGGGCGGCGAGGTCCGGGAGGTCCGCGAGCCGGCGGGCGGCCTCCTCGTCGTCGATGAACGCGCCCTGCCAGAAGTGCGCTCCGGCCGTTGCGAGTTCGGGGTGCACGGCTTCGGGGTGCACGGCCTCGGGGTTCACGACGTCGGCGTTGACGGCTTCGGGGTTGACGGCTTCGGGGTTCACGACAGTCCCTTCAGGAGTTCGGCGGCGGCCGCCGCACAGTTGCGGTTGCGGCTGACGCCGGCGCGCCCGTGGATGGTGAACCACGGCGTGGGCAGCGAACAGGGGCACTCCTCGGCGGCGTGCAGCGAGGCGAGGTCGCCCATGACGACGCTCTGCGCCGGCACCGAGGTGATGTACGGGGAGACCAGGTGGAGGAAGCCGCGTTCGCCGTACGGCAGCGGCCGCAGGGTGCGGGTGTCGCGCACCGCGGCCCGCGACCAGACCGGGACGTGCAGGCAGTGGTGCTCGCACTCGATGTACGGCACGCAGTGCTCGACCGAGCCGAAGGTGTCCCGGATCCGCTCCGGCGGGACACCCAGCTGCTCGGTGACCGCGGCGTAGAACTCGTCCTTCCCGATCTGCCGGTCGGTGTGTCCCTTCCAGCCGCCGCCGAGCAGGACCAGGGAGCCGGCCGGCAGCCGCAGCGGCGGCAGGCCGAGGGAGCGCATCCGTTCCAGGGTGAAGTGCAGGAACGCGGGGAAGCCCAGGATCCGCACCGGCAGGCCGTCCTCGGCGTAGCGCTGCAGCGCCGCGATGCAGCCGTGGACGTCGAACTCGTGGCCGCCGCCGGTGTGCCGCAGGGCGTGCGTGGTGTGGGCGGCCGGCGCGAAGTCGCACAGGTAGTTGTCGGTGAACGAGGTGCCGAGCTTGAGCTGCGGGGCGGGTTCGTAGCTGTACAGCAGGTAGTTGACCGGCTGGTCGGGGGTGATCCAGCCGTAGTGGTCGAAGATCCGCGCGACCATGCGCTGCGCGGAGCGGATCGTCCAACTGTCGAAGAACATCTGCGACTTCTGGCCGGTGGTGCCGGAGGAGGTCAGGTGGAGGAAGACCTCCTCCCGCGGGATGGAGAGCACCTCGTGCCGCTTGAAGAAGTTGGCGTGCACCAGGGGAGCGCGGACGTCCTCGCCGACGGTCGGCGCGGCGGCCTCCGCCGGGCCGTCCAGCAGGGAGCGGTAGAACGGCGAGCGCCGGGCGTGCCAGGCGTGGCTCTCCGCCATCGCGGCGGCGAACAGGCGGTCGGCGTCCGGCCCGGCCGCGTACGGGGAGACCAGGTCGCACAGCTGCTGGACGTGCGGGAGCGCGGCGGGGTCGGGAACCTCGACCGGCGCGAGATGGATGTTCACGGGGGCAACCTCGGGATCGGTCATCGGGCAAGCTCGGTATCGGTCATCGGGCGGCCTCGGCCGGGGGAAGGGGCAGGTAGGTCGAGGTCCAGGCGGTCAGGTAGGCCGGCAGGTACGGCTGGAGCGGGCTGCCGACGGCGGTGGTCCGGAAGTCGATCTGACGGCTGGTGCGGGACAGCACGACGTAGTCGTGGAACCGGTCGCCGATCCGGCGCATCGCCGGGTAGACGGCGCTCGGGATGAACCCGGCCGCCAGGAAGGCGTGCAGCCCGGCGGTGTCGGCCAGCGGAAGCAGCGTCTCCACGTAGTCGGCGCCCGCCCGGGTGACGGCCGCCATCAGCGGCTCCAGCGCACCGGCGACGGCCGCCGGGGACGGGTGCACCGCGACCAGCGAACAGCTCGCGGCGACCGGGTCCAGGTCGGCGTACGCCTCGAACGTGCCGTCCGGCGGCGTGAGGACGGCGTTCGGGACGTGCAGCGGGAAGAACCGCTGCGCCGGGTCGGGGAAGAGCTCCAGGAAACGGCGGCGGACGAACCCGGGCGCGGTGATCAGCTCCATCGGCGCGGTCACCGGCGCACGCCGCCCGGCGGGGGCGGGCGGGCCGTCCACCGGCCGCGGGTCGCCGTAGCACAGGCCGGTGCTCTGTCGGGCCGCCTCCAGCAGCGGGACCAGGGCACCGGGCACCGCGTCGACGCCCTCCCGTCGGGCCAGGACGCCGTCGGCATGCCGGGCGAACAGCGCCAGGCTCTCGCAGCCGGCCACCTCGACGGCGTTCGGCAGCAGACCGAGCGCGCGGAAGCCGTTGCGGGCGAAGACCTGCTGCGGGCCCGGGGTGACCACCCGCACGGTCGCGTAGATCGAGTCCGGTCCGCCGGTCGCGAAGGCGTCCGCGCAGACCGCGGCGGTCAGCCGCCCGGCCAGGCCGCCGCCGCGCTGCTCGGGGTGGACCGCCAGGCCCACCAGCTTGCCGATCCGGCTGCCGGGGTCGGTCTGCACGGCCACCGAACCGGCCAGGTGGCCGGCGCCCTCGTGCCGTGCGGTGAGCCAGTGGGTGTGCGGGTCGGCGATCAGACGGCGCATCTCCGCGGGGTCGCTGCCGAGCGCGACCGGGTAGCCGTGGCCGTAGACGTCGAAGTACAGCTGGCGCAGCTGGGCAACGTCCTGCGGGGCGGCGGGGGCGATCGTCAGGGTCATCGTGCGTCCCCGCTCGGGTGTGCGGCCGGGGCCGGGTGCTGCTGCTCGGACGGGTGCCGCTGCTCGGACGGGCGTTGCTGCTCGGACGGGCGTTGCGGGTGTTCGGGTGGGGACGGGTGTCCCTGCGGGGCCGCCATGGGTTCGGGGTTCGCCGGTTCGCGTCGGCCGGTCCACCACAGGGCGGCGGCGACCGGGAGGACGCCGAGCGCCTGGACCAGGCAGAGCGTGCGCGGCGAGAGGTGGTCGCCGAGCAGGCCGAACACCAGCGAGGACACCGGGAAGGTGGCACCCAGCAGTGCCTGCATCACGGCGAAGAAGCCGGCCCGGTCCCCGGCCGGGACCAGCCGCTGGAACAGGGCCACGAACCGTACGCCGATCACGCCCACGCACCAGCCCGCGACCGCCATCGACGCCACGGCCGCGGCCTGGCTGCCGAGCAGGCCCGGCAGGGCGAGCGCGGCGGCCAGCAGGCCGAGACAGCCGGCGCCGACCACGGTCGGGGCGCCCGGGAGACGGCCGCCGGTGAACGAGCCCACCAGCGTGCCGGCGCCGAGGGCCGCCTCCAGCGCGGCGACGGTCGAGCCGTCGGCGTGCAGCACCGCCCGGGTGAACAGGGGCATCACCACGAACACCGCCGTGGTGAACAGGTTCGCCGCGGCGAAGCAGAGCAACACCCGCCGGACGAAGGGAAGTTCGGCCAGGATGCGGCGCAGTGGCCGTGCCGCCTCGGGTTCACCGCCGTCCGCGGCCGGGTCGGCCGGGTTTGCCGGGGCGGCCGCGTTTGCCGGGTCGGCCGGGAAGCGGGTCGCGCCGATCAGGGCGGCCGCCAGCAGGTAGGCGCCGGCACACCCGGCGACGATCCCCGCCAGACCGGCGGCGTCGACCACCAGCGGGCCCAACAGGCCGCCGGCCAGCCCGGCCAGCGACTGGGTGCCGAGCTCGAAGCCGGTCGCGGCCTCGATGTCGGCGTCCTCGACCAGCTCGGGCACGGAGGTCGTCAGACAGGGGTCGAAGACCGCCTGGCAGCCGGCCAGCAGCAGCGCCGCGCCGTACGCGACGGCCATCGGCAGCGCCGTGGTGTACGTCCAGGCGGCCGTGCCGAGGGCGATCAGGCCGGCGGTGGCGGCCGAGACGCCCAGCACGGTCCGGTGCGGGCAGCGCGCGATGACCCTGGCCACCAGTGGCGCCAGCGCCACCGCGGGCAGGGTGCCGACGGCGAGGAAGGCGCCGGAGGCCAGGCCCCGGTCCGGGCCGGCGGCGTACCCCACCAGCCACCACACCGCGCCCACCTGGAACATCCGTCCGGCGGCCTGGGTGAGGACCTGGGCGGCCCACACAGCGCCGAACCGTCGGTTGCGCAGGACCAGCGGCAGCCGGAACCCGCTGGTGGCGGGGGTCGTCGCGGTGTCCGTTCCGGTGCCCGTCACGAGTGCGGCCGTTCGTCGAGGACGCGGATCAGCTTGCCCGTGCGCGTGTTGACGGCGAGTTCCTGGTGGCGCACCCAGTCGACGGACAGCGGGTGGACGTACCCGGCGGCGACCGCCTCCGGGTACAGCGGCCGGGCCGCGTGGATCCCGTCCCGGACGGCGGCCGCCAGCTCCGGCAGCCCGGCGGGGGCGCCGTCGCAGGCCAGGCGCAGCACCAGGCCGTCCCGGCCGTCCCAGCGGCGCACGACCAACTGGACGCCGGTGGTCCGGCCGGCCGGGTCGGCGGCCCGGACCAGGTCGAGCACGTCCTCGGTGTACAGCGACACCGGCCCGACCCGGACGCCCTCCTGGGCCCGGCCGAGGATGCGGAACAGCCCGGCGTCGGGGTCCGTCCACTCGGCGCGGTCCCCGACGGGGTAGCGCAGCACGGGCATCAGCCGTCGGCGCAGGTCCGTCACCACGACCCGGCCCGGCACCCCCGCACGGGTGATCGGCTCGTCGGTGTGCTCGTCGAGGATCTCGACCACCGTCTCCGGGGCGAACACGCGGTGCACCCGGGTGTCCGGTCCGGGCACCGGCCGGCCGAGCAGCCCGGCGTCGACGGCGGCATAGCCGATCGAGGAGACCCGGGCGTTGGGGAACACCTTGCCGAGCAGCGGCTGTTGGTCCTGGTAGAGGCCCTCGCCGCCGAACAACAGCAGCTCCACGGAGGGGAGTTCACGACCGGAGGCCAGCAGGTGATCGGCCAGCCCGCACAGCGTCGTCGGCGTTCCGGCCACCACCTCGACCTCGAACTGCTCCAGGGTCCGCGCGGTGGACTCCAGCGGCGCGGCCCCGCCGATCGGCAGCCGGACGTTGGCGACCGGCGAGTGGTGCAGCGCGTCGAGGATGAAGGTGTAACTGGCGTACAGGTCACCCGCGTAGAAGAGATCGGCGACCCGGTGCCCCGGGCGCAGCCCGGCGTCGACCAGCCCGGCGCCGAAGGAGGTGGTGAACGCCCGCCACTCCTCGCGGCTGTAGAACGAGAACTTGGGCGAGCCGGTGGTGCCGCCGCTCTTGAAGACCACCGCCTCCTCCAGCGGCCCGGTCAGCAGCCGGTTGCCGCGAGGCGTGTTCGCCTGCCAGAACTCGGCCTGCGGGACGACCGGGAGGTCGGTCAGCCGCAGTGTCCGGTCCGGCAGGCCGGCGTACAGCTCCGCGTAGAAGGGTGAATTGCGGCGCGCGAACCGTATGAGTTCCGCGATGGGTTGAACGGGCATGAATTCCTGCTCTGAGGCTGTGAGGAGAACGGACCGAGCGGGCGGTACCCGGATTCCGGGTACGCACAGAGCATTCGGTCGACACTGAGGCGAAGTCAGGAGAAGCTGCCCCCCGGCTCGCAGGAAGAGAGGCTAGCACCTTGATGGACCTTCGAATTCCAGTCTTGGGCCTCCCGCTGAGGTGCTGATCGGGCAACCTGAGGCTTCATCAGCGGCGATTTCCGGAGGTCCGGAATGAAATGGTGAGCTGCGTCTCAGTGGCGAATTCGGCGAGCGCACATGAAATGTCTCGAATTCAACTAAAGGCAATCGGGGAGGATTCCGCCCGAACGGTGCGGCGGGCGGCCCGCCCCGCAGACGGGTCGGGATCGGGCGGTCCCTGTCCCGCACCGGCCCGCCCCGTTGATACCGTCCTGAATCCCCCGCACCACCCTGGAGCCCGGATGACCGACACGCCGCCCGACACCGCCGAAACCCGGAAGCCGGAAGGATTCAGCACCGCCCGCCTGGAGGCCTTCAGCGACGGAGTCTTCGCGATCGCGATCACCCTGCTCGTCCTGGACCTCCACGTCCCCGAACCCGACACCCTCCACGGCCGGTCGCTGGCCGCCGAGCTCGTCCACCAATGGCCCGCCTACTTCGCCTACTTGGTGAGCTTCCTCGTCATCGGCATCATCTGGATCAACCACCACGCCATGTGCGCGCTCGCCGGCCGGGTCGACCGCCGGACCCTGTTCGCCAACCTCTTCCTCCTGCTGACCGTCTCCGTCATCCCCTACCCGACCAGGATGCTCGCGGCCTACCTCACCGCCCGCCACGACGACGCGAGCACCGCCGCCGCCCTGTACGCGGCCACCATGCTCGCGATGGGCATCGCCTTCTCCCTCCTCTTCCTCTCCTTCACCCGCGACGCCCGCATGCTCCACCACCCCGTCCCGCCGCAGGCCCTCCGGGCAGCCCTGCGCCGCTTCGGCGTCGGAGGACTGTGCTACGCCGCCACCATCGCCCTCGCCTACGTCAGCCCCATCGCCATGCTCGCCACCCACGCCGCCCTGGCCGTCTACTACTGCTTCGACCAACTCGCCCCCGCCCGCGCCACGAAGGCGTGACCTCGCGAGCCGGCGAGCAGCGCGGTCACACCCCTCCGGGAGGAACCGCAGGAGAGCGTGACCGCCCCGGGCGCCCAGCCGCGGGGAACCGAGGAGCGGACCTTCGCGCGGGCGCAGCCCGGCGCGGGACCGGTGCGTGCGGCCGGACATCGGGCGGGCTGCGGGTCGATGGCCGGACGTCGGGTCGACGGGCGGGCTGCGGCGAGGGATGGGGGTCCCCGTAGAGTTGGGCGGGGCGCACCCGGGGGCCGTACGGGCCGCACCGCTTCCCGCCGGGCCCGGCTCGGGCGGGCGGCGGATGCCGGTCGCGGGTGGAGCCGGGGGTGTGCGGGTCGGCCGCAGCGGATCGGGGAGAGAGATGTCGAGGGACGGCCAGGACGCCAGGCGCCCGCACGGGGAGCTCGTCGCGGACGTGCTGGCGGTGCTGTGGGCGGCCGGTGAGCCGCTGACGGCCCAGCAGGTCAAGGGCGCGCTGCACCAGGACCTCGCCCGTACGACGGTGACGACGATCCTCGCCCGCCTGCACGAGAAGGGAACCCTGGCACGCACCCGGCCGGGGCGTTCCTTCGCCTACGCGCCGGTGGCGGACGCCGCCGGCCTGGCGGCGGGCCGGATGCGCCAGGAGCTGGAGAAGGAGCCGCACCGGGACCTCGTGCTGAAGCGGTTCGTCTCCTCGCTCTCCGCCGACGAGCCGTCGACCGGCTCCTGGCCGACCGCCTCGACGCACGCGGGATGAGCCCGGTCCACCAGGTGCTGCTGTCCGTGCTCGCCCGGCTGGGGCCCCACGGACGCGGTGACCTCACCGCGCGCACCGCCGCACCCGAGGCCGACGCCGCCCGGGCCCTGGACGACCTCCTGTCGGCCGGACTCGTGCACTCCCTGGTCGTCCACATCGGCGGGCAGCAGGAAGTGCTGACGATCACCCCGGCGGGACAGGCCGCGCTGGACGTGCTGCACGACGACGCGTCCGCCGTCCAGGACGACCTGCTCGCCGCGCTGACGCGGGGCCAGCGCGCCGAGCTCAACTCCCTGCTGAGACGGGTGTGCGCGGCAGCCGCCCGCAGCACCGAACGCCACACGGCTCCGCGGCGAGGTCCCGGCTGGGTGCTGACCGGCGGTCGGCGCCGCAGATGGGTCCCCGAGGAGCGCGCAGCCGGTGCGGTGGCGCGAGCGGACGGGGCGGGCCCGGCGGTCGCGGTCGGTGCGGCGGCGCGAGCGGACGAGGCCGTGGGTGCCGGCGGACGCCGTCCGTCAGGACGCCGCACCCGTGCGTCCGCGCCCCGCTGACCGGCCACCCGAACACCCCTAGTGCGTGCGGCACTGCGACACACCCGGATGAAGCGATCCGTGACCCGATACAGCATCGACCCCGACCGGCACGAGCTGATCGCCGCCTGGGGAACCGGTGAGGGCAACCTCGCCACCCGCATCGCCGTCCTCCCCGCCGACGGGGCCGTGTCCGCGCTCCTCGGACTCTCCAGCGCCCTGACCCTCGTCGGCGGAATCCACGCCTGCTGGCTCCTCCACGCCGAGCAGGGCGCCGGGGAGCGGCCGAAGGCGACACCCGCGTCGTGCCGGCGTCAGCGGCGTTGAGGATCCCGGCGGCTGACGCCAGGGCCCGCGCCGGGTCCCTGCACGCGGACGGGACGGAGCCGGCCGGGCACGGCTTCGACGCCGTGCCCGACTCGGCCGCTGCCTGATGGGCCGGGACCCTGCTGCCCCGGGGATTCAGGTGGGCAGCGAGGAGAGCCAGCCGGTCAGCAGCCGGTTGACCTCGGTGGGGCGCTCCTGCTGGATCCAGTGGCCGCAACCGTCGAGCAGGTGCGAGGAGACCAGGCCGGGCAGGGTGGTGGGGAACGCGTCGATCGCGTCGGACATCCACACGGTGGAGGCGTCCAGAGTGCCGCCGGCGAAGAAGGACGGCTGGGTGATCGGGGCGCCGTCGAAGTCGGCGAGGTCCACCCAGTCCCGGTCCATGTTCCGGTAGCGGTTGAGTGCGCCGCTCAGGCCGGTCCGCTCGAACTCCCCGGCGTAGACGTCGAGATCGTCCTTGCCGAGCCACTGGGGCAGCCGGCCGGTCGGAAACCGGTCGCGCAGCGTCCCGCCCTTGGTCACGAAGTGCGGGTCCGCCTCGTGGGGCGCGGGCATGGTGTCGGCGGACAGCGCCGCGTAGAAGCCCGCGAGCCAGCCGCGCACATCGGGCTCGATCTCGGCCTCGGCCCGCCCGGGCTCCTGGAAATAGGAAACGTAGAACTCCTGGTCCCCGCCCAGCTGTGCGAAGACCTCGCTGGGGCGCGGCCCGCCGCGCGGGGCGTACGGCACGCTGAGCAGCCCCACGGCCCGGAAGACGTCCGGACGCACCAGCGCGGAGTTCGCGGCGATCGTCGCTCCCCAGTCGTGCCCGACGATCACCGCCGACTGCTCGCCGAGGGCGTGTACCACTGCGGCGTTGTCCGCCACCAGTTCCAGCATCCGGTACGCGTCCACGTCCTCGGGCCTGGACGAGCGGCCGTAGCCCCGTACGTCGATCGCCACGGCCCGGTACCCGGCGGCAGCCAACGCCGGAAGCTGGTGGCGCCAGGAGTACGAGGACTCGGGGAAGCCGTGGACGAGGAGCACCAGCGGCCCGGTGCCCTGCTCCACCAGGTGGATCCGGCCCGCCGCCGTGGGGACCAACCGGTGCGTGAGATCGTGCTGCGACATGAACCCTCCAGGGCTGCTGACTTGCTGTGCGCGGGCCGCGGCCGGTGCCGGCCGGTGGCGCGATCGGGACTCCGGATCGATCCTGTCGCGCGTGCCGCGGGTGCCTCCACTCTTGTTGCTGTTTCGGCAAATAGGTGGAGGAGGTCGTCGCCTGCCGACTTCCCGCGCGGACTCCCTGCGGTGCGCAGGCGGTCAGCTCTCCGGGACGGGTCGGGTGTCCGATGGTGGCGGTGCGAGCAGGGCCCTGGCGCGGCGCTCCGTCAGGATCGGGACGAACGTCCGCACCTTGGCGTCGCGCAGTTCGTCGTAGGCACCCACGACGAGAGCGTCCACGGTGGCCGGGTCGGCCTCGGGGTGGGCGGACTTGAGCCGGGCGGCGACCAGCCTCATCGCCTCCTCGTCCTCGGGCGACACCCAGGTCGCGGTCGCCCCGCCCGGTTGGGGGTGGCTGGGTGCGTCGTCGGGCGGCCGCGGCCGTCCGGGTGGCCCGTATTCCGGGTCACCGGTGGGCATGGCGCGGGCCTATCGGTTTGCGCCGGGAAGCCGGCGCGGTGAGGGTCACCACGGCGACCTCGCTCCCGGGCCCTGCGGCCTCGTGGCAGGCCAGGGTGAGCAGGCCCGCGTCGGCCAGGTCTCGGAGGGCCTCCCGCAGGAGGCTCGGTTCGACGCGCAGGGCCACGGCCGCGGCCGTCACCGGAAACGTCGCCGTCCGGGCGAGGTGCTGCCGCGGGTCGGCGACGAGATCGACCAGGAGCCCGGCCGCGATCCGCCCGTTCGGAAGCTCCCTGGCCCGCCGGGCCCAGACGGTCGCCCAGTCCTCGACTGCAACCGGTTGCACCGGCCCACGCCCCTTCGCATCCGCCGGCCTCGGGCCGACCCGCCGGTCCGCCCGACGGTCGGCCCCCGCATTCAGCATTCTCCGGCTGTCCGGACCGGACCGCCTGCCGGTACCGGGTCCTGCGCGTGCCCTCGCCCGATTCTCGACCGAGAACAAGCGACTGGCGGCCTGTACATGACATGCCCCGGGGTGGTCCGGACTGCCGGATGGCTTGTGCGCATGAAGCCCACGGGGCCTTGAGCCACTCGGCGACGTCCTCGCAGCCTGGCCGGGCACGGGCGAGCGGCAGCACCGCTCGCCCGCGGATCGTGCGGCAGGCCGCCCCTGTCTCCGCACCCGGCGTGACCGTCGGCGGCGGCCCGCGGTGCCCCGTGTCGGGGGCGTTACCGGCCGGGGGCGGCGGTCGGCGGGGTGTCCAGGACCCGGAAGGAGATGCCGGCCGCGATCAGCCGGTCGATCAGCGGCCGGCCCATCGCCACCGCCGTGGTCAGCTGCCCCGCGGTGGGCGGCAGTTCGTCGTACGCCAGGCAGAGCGCCGACTCGGCCAGCATCTTCGCGGTCTCCTGGTAGCCGGGGTCGCCGCCGGACACCTCGGTGAGGACCGTGCGTCCGCCGCGTTCCCGTGCCACGAACCGGACGGCGAACCAGGACCGGGCCCGCTGCTCCGCGTTCGGCCCGTCGCCCGGCTTGCGCAGCCGTCCCAGGGCCGGCGCAGCGCCGGCAGTCGGGCGGCGACGGCGAGCGCCGCGACCGCGGCGATGCCGCCGAGGGCGATCGGCAGCCGGCGCACCGCCGCGTAGTGCGCGTAGCCGAAGTCCCGGCCGTAGGCGTCCAGTGCGGCGGCCGAGCGGGACACCACCTGCGGGTCGATGGTGGGCATCGGTACGGCCCAGGCCCGGGCGACCCGGGACCGGTGCGGCCGGCCGGCCGGGGTGCGGACCAGCCGTCCCTCCGGCCGGGGTTCCACCGCGCGGCGCTCCCGGGCGGCGCGGGCCATCGCCCGGGGTCGGGAGAAGGCCGTCATCGCCGAGGCGAAGGTGCCGCCGGAGATGGTGCCGCCGGCGCGGACGAAGCCCTCGACGGAGATCCGGCCCGCCGGGCCGCCGCGGCGCAGCAGTTCCTCGACGGTGAACAGCACGCCGAGGTCGTGCGGCACCGAGTCGAAGCCGCAGGCGTGCACCAGCCGCGCGCCGGTGGCCACCGCCCGTTCGTGGTGCCGGAGGTACATCCGGTCGACGAACTCCGGCTCGCCGGTGAGGTCGACGTAGTCGGTGCCGCTGTCGGCGCAGGCCGCCACCAGCGGCTCGCCGTGCCGCAGGTACGGGCCGACGGTGGAGATCACCACCCGGGTGTCCGCGGCGACGGCGCGCAGCGCCTTTGCGTCCGCGGCGTCCGCGACCAGCAGGGGGAGGTCGGCGCAGCGCGGGTCGATCCGTGCCAGCCGCGCCCGGACGGTGGCGAGCCTGCCCTCGTCCCGGCCGGCGAGCGCCCAGCGGCAGTCCTCGGGCGCGGCCGTGGCCAGGTACTCGGCGGTGAGCCCGCCGGTGAACCCGGTGGCACCGAACAGGACGAGGTCGTACGGGCGGGGCTCGGCCATCAGCAGTCCCTACGTGCGGGTGATCGACTGCGCCACGCTAGGAGTCCGCCGGGGGACTGTCAACGGGTTCGGCGGCTCCCGCCGCGCGGTCGGTGTGCGGTGCGTCGTGCCTGGTGCGCGACGTGGTCGAGGGGGCGCCGGGCGCCCCGCTGCTCCGGGGCGGGCGTGGTGGAGGTGCCCAACTCCGGGCGGCGGCGCGGGGTGTGCGGAACGGCCGGTTCCGGGTGGTTCGACGGACGGAGGGGAACGGCACAGTAGCGCTACGTCGATATGACAAGTACGCTGCGTGTCGCTGGTTGAACACCATGCGGGCCTGGGCGCCACTCCGTGGGGGGAGTCACGTCCAGGCCCGGTCGCCGGCCTTGGTCCCGGTTGGGCTCGTGGGGGAGCTTCAGCCGGGACCCTCGGCGGGCTGAGAGAGTTATGCCCGGTCGAACAGTGTTTCAGTCATGACAAGCCGTCAGGTTTTCTTCGGCGCCCGGTTCTTCCCGCTCCGACTGCGGGGACGGGACCGGCCGGCGGTCTCAACGCCTGGCCGCAGGGCCGGAGTCGGCGGCGTCCCGGTCCGCCGGTCCGGTGGGCGCGGAGGTCACGAACGCCCGCTCGGTGAGTGCGACGGCGGGCCTCAGCAGCAGGACGGCGGCGCAGGACGCGGTGACCACCGCCATCACGACCAGCAGGGTCCGGTAGTCGAACCGGTCGATGAGGACCGTGCCGGCGGCGAGCGACAGTGACTGCGGGACCAGCACCAGCATCGTGCACATGGCGTTGACGCGGCCCTGGAGCCGGGGCGGCGTGTGCAGCTGCGCCGCGGACGACAGCACCACCATGATCCAGGTGATGGCGATCCCGTCCGCGACCTCGCCGGCGACCACGAACCCCAGGTGCGGCACGCAGTAGGTGAGCGCCGCGACCGCGAACGCGCCGATCCCGAGCCCGGCGGTGCGCGCCATGCCGGCCCGTCGGATCAGGGCGGAGACCGTGAGTCCGCCGATCACCGCGCCGACGCCCTGGACGGCGTTGAGCGGGCCGAGCGCGGAGGGCGGCCGGCCCAGCCCCTCGTCCACGACCGCGAACATGACGGTCTGGCTCAGGCCGATGACGCAGAACGCGCAGGCCGCCGCGTAGCCGATCTGGGCCAGCACCGGTGTGGTGCCGATGTGCCGGATGCCGGCGAGGGCGCTGCGCCGGAACGGCTCGTGGGAGGGCTCCGCTCCGACCGACTCCTCGACCCGCAGGCCGACCAGCGCCAGGATCGCGGCCAGGAAGGTCAGGGAGTTGAGCACGGCGAGCGTTCCGGCGCCGGCGGCCGCGTAGACCGCCACGCCGACCAGCGGGGCGACGATGCGCAGCCCCTGACTGACGGTCTGGAGGAGGGCGTTGGCGCCGGTCAGCTGGTCGTCGGGGAGGAGGTCACGGCGGATTCCGGCCGAGGCGGCGCCGAGGACGCCGAAGGCCACGCCGTAGCAGACCGCCACCAGGTAGATCAGCCACAGCTGTTCGCGGCCGTGCACCGCGAGCAGGGACAGCACGGCCAGCGCCATGAGGGCGTTGGTGACCATGAGCAGCGGGCGCCGCCGCACCCGGTCGGCGAGGTGGCCGAAGAGCGGTGACAGCACCATGGGTGCGCCGAGGGCCGCCTCGACCCCGCCGGCGGCGGCGTTGCTGCCGGTGAGGTCCTTGGCCCAGATGCCCAGGGTGAGGAACAGGGCGCTGCTGCCGAAGCCGGAGAGCGCCTGGCCGATGAGCAGGCGGCGGAACCGGGGGTCCGCGAGCGGCTTCACCGCCGCTCCCGCCCGTCGCGCGGGTGCAGCAGGACCGGCGCGGACTCGTAGCCCCAGATCAGGTTGGAGTGCAGTCGGCGGGCCGGGCCGGCCGGTTCGGCGCCTTCGGCCCGGGCGAGCAGTTCGGTGAACAGGACGCGGAGTTCGGTCCGGGCGAGGGCGCCGCCCAGGCAGAAGTGCGGGCCCACGCCGAAGGCGACGTGCGGGTTGGGCGTGCGCCGGACGTCGAAGCGCTCGGGCGCGTCGAAGACCGTCTCGTCCCGGTTCGCCGACGGCATCCACACCGCCACCGGGTCGCCGGCCCGGATCGGCCGCCCGGCGATCTCGGTGTCCCGGGCGGCCGTGCGCAGCACGTGCATCGCCGGGCTGGTGAAGCGCAGGATCTCGTCGACGACGCCGTCCATCCCCTCGGGGTCGGCGGCGGCGGTCCGCCACTGTCCGGGGTCGGCGGCGAAGGCGAGGAGTCCGCCGACGGTGGCGTGCCGGGTGGTCTCGTTGCCGCCCGAGATGAGGCCGTCGCAGTTGAGGAAGATCTCCTCGTCGGTGAGCGGCACGCCGTCGACGAGGCCGTTCACCAGGGCGCTGATGACGTCGTCGCCCGGTTCGTCCCGGCGGAAGTCGACGAGGTCGGCGTAGTAGGCGAGCATGCCGGCGTGCGCTTCGAGCCGGGCGATCGGGTCGACCTCGGAGGCCCCGAAGGCGGCCCGGGTGGAGCTCAGCATGAACGCCCAGTCGCTCTTCGGCACGCCCAGCAGGTCGCAGATCACCGCTACCGGCAGGACGGCGGCGAAGTCGGTGAACTCGCGGGGTTCACCGGCGAGCAGCGGCTCCAGTTCCTCGCGCACGATCGTCCGCATGTTCTGTTCCAGGCGGGCGACGGTGCGGGGGGTGAACGCGGAGCTGATGACCCGTCGGATCCTGCCGTGCCGGGGCGCGTCGGTGACGATGAGCATCTTCCCGGCGGCCTCGGCGGTGGCGGTCGGGTTGTGGCCGATCCGCATGCCCTGCGCGGAGGTGAAGGTCGCGGTGTCCTTGAGCACCCGCTGGACGTCGGCGTGCCGGGTGACGGCCCAGAAGCCGCCGCCCGTCGGGGAGTCGTTCCAGTGGACGGGGTGGTCGCGGCGGAGCGCGGCCCACACCGACTCCGGGTCGCCGGCCCCGTACAGGGCCGGGTCCGCGAGGTCGACCGCCGGCGGGGCGGCGAGGCTTCCGGTCGGGTTCGTCATGACGCGCTTCCCTGGGTGGTGGCCGGCTCCGGGCCGAGCAGCCGCTCGGCCCGGGCGATGGACAGGATCTGTTCGGGCCGGCCGAGGACCAGCTCCGGGAGGTGCCGGGAGACGGCCGCCACCGGCCAGTCCCACCAGCGGGCGGTGAGCAGCCGTTCGACGTCCTCGGGGCCGTAGCGGGCGCGGATCACCCTGGCCGGGTTGCCGCCCACGATCCGGTACGGCTCCACGTCGGAGGCGACCAGCGCGCCGGCGCCGATGATGGCGCCGTCGCCGACGGTCACCCCGGGCATGATCGTGGCGCCGCGGCCGATCCAGACGTCGTTGCCGATCCGGGTGTCGCCCTTGCGGCCGGGCCCCCGGGCGATCAGGTCGTCGATCAGGCCGTCGCGCCAGTCGCCCTCGAAGCTGAAGAAGGGGTAGCCCGTCGGACCCTCGAAGACGTGGTTCGCGCCGGCCATCACGAAGGTCACGCCCGCGGCGATGGAGCAGTAGCGGCCGATGAACAGCCGTTCGCTGCCGAACGCGTAGCGGACCCGGGTCTCCTCGAAGCCGGCGGTGTCCTCGGAGGCGTCGTAGTAGGAGAAGTTCCCGGCGACGACCTTCCCGCCCGGTTCGAGGACCGGGCGGATGAAGACCAGGCGGTCGTCGCCGAGCGGGCGCGGATCGCGGGGGTCCGGGATGTCGAGGTCGGGGTCGACGTCCCGGTCGACGTCCTGCTCGGGGGCTTGGGCGGGAGCGGGGGCGGGGCCGCGGTGGTCAGCCACGGTCGGCCTCCGTTCCCGACGGCGCCGGGGTGCCCGGCAGGGCGGGCAGGGCGGTCAGGGCGGCCGTCACCAGCGGCCCCGACTGCTCCATCACGACTGGCGTCATCATCGCGTCGTGGTCGGAGTCCACCACGTGGTGCTCCGCCGCGGTGAGGTACGGCTGCCAGGCCTGCGCCGCGGAGCCCCGCTCGGCGACGGTCTTGGCGGCGGCGATGCTCAGGACCCGCCCGTGGTAGCCGTCCGGGTGCGGCGGCCCGAGGAGGGCGGCGACGCCCTTGGCCGCGCGGACCAGGGCCCGGCTCTGGCGGGCATCGAGGGCTTCGTCGGCGGACGGGCCCGCGATGACCTCGCCGGTCACCCAGGCGGCGAAGTCGCCGTCCAGCTCCTCCGGTGTCACCGGCCGCTCGTACGGCCAGGCGTCGTAGAGGACGACCAGCTCGACCGTCCGGCCGGAGGCCTCCAGCAGGCGGGCGACCTCGTAGGACAGCACCCCGCCCAGCGACCAGCCCATGACGACGTACGGGCCGTCCGGGTGGGTCGCGGTGATCAGGTCCGCGTAGCGCCGGGCCAGCGCGTCGAGCGACTCCACCGCCTTGAAGCGGCCGTGGCTCTCCGTCACCTGGATGCCGTAGACCGGCTGGTCCCGCTCCAGGTGCGGCAGGACGGAGCTGTAGCACCAGCTGAGGCCGCCGATGGGGTGGATGCAGAAGACCGGACGGCTGCTCGCCGCGCCGCGCCGCAGCTCGATGACGTTGGCGTACGGGTCGGTCGGGGCCTCGTCCAGTCGGGCCGCGAGGCCCGCGGCGGTGGGCGATTCGAACAGCGTCGCGATGCCGATCTCGGCGCCGAGCAGGGCGCGGATCCGGCCGGTCAGGCGGGTCGCCAGCAGCGAGTGACCGCCCAGTTCGAAGAACGAGTCGTCCGGGCCGACCCGCTCCAGCCCGAGCTCCTGCGCGAACAGCCGGACCAGGACGGCCACCCGCGGGTCGTCCGGTGCGTCGCCGCCGGCCGGGCCGGCCCCGGCGGGGCTGTTCGCCGCGGGGCCGTCGGCCGAGGGGGCGGGCAGGGCCTTGCGGTCCAGTTTCCCGCTCGGCGTCAGCGGCAGCCGGTCGAGGACCACCACGTCGCCGGGGACCAGGTACTCCGGCAGGTGCTCGGCCGCGTACCGCCGCAGTGCGGCGGCGCGGTCCCGGTCCTGCGGGTCCTGTGGGTCCTGCGGGTCCTGACCGTCCGCCAGGACGGCGTAGGCCACCAGCCGGACGTCCCCCGGGCGGTCCTCGCGGGCGATCACCGCGGCGTGGGCGACCTCCGGGTGGCCGGTGAGCACCGCCTCGACCTCGCCGGGCTCGACGCGGAAGCCCCTGATCTTGATCTGCTCGTCCGTCCGGCCGAGGAAGACCAGCTCGCCGTCCGCGGTCCAGCGCACCAGGTCGCCGGTGCGGTACAGCCTCCCGCCACCGAGCGTGCCGAAGGGGTCGGGCAGGAAGCGCTCGGCGGTCAGCGCGGGCCGGTTCAGGTAGCCGGTGGCCAGTCCGGCGCCCGCGAGGTACAGCTCCCCGGGCACGCCGGGCGGGACGGGGCGCTGCCGCGCGTCCAGCACGTACACCCGGGTGTTCGCCACCGGCCGGCCGATCGGGACGGCCTGCGGCACCCCGTCGACGGTGCGCACGGTCGCGCACACCGTGGACTCGGTGGGGCCGTAGGCGTTGACCACCTTCGCGAAGTGGCGGGCCGCGTCGAGGACGGCGGGCGTGCAGGCCTCGCCGGCGGTGATCAGCGTGACCCCGGCGACGTCCTCGTCGAACTCGGTGGCGAGGACCACGGCGGGCGGCAGGGTGGCGTGGGTGATGCCGTGGACGCGCAGGAAGTCGGCCAGGGCCGGGCCGGGGACCCGGTCGGACTCCGGGACGACGACCAGGCACCCGCCGGTCAGCAGCGCCATCCAGGTGTCCCAGACGGACGCGTCGAAGCTCATCGAGGCGAACTGCAGCACCCGGCTGTCGCCGTCGACGCCGAGCGTCGCCGCCTGGGCGCTCACCATGCTGGGGATGCCGCGGTGGGAGACCACCACGCCCTTCGGCCGGCCGGTCGACCCCGAGGTGTAGATGACGTACGCCGGGTGGGCGGGGAGCAGCGGTGCGGTGCGGTCCGCGTCGGCGGGCGCGGTGGCCGGCCGGTCCGCGACCGAGTGCCGCACGGCCTCGTCGTCCAGCGCCAGGACCGGGAGGCCGGGGCCGCCGGGCAGGGCGGCGGCGACCTCCCCGGTGCTGAGCACACAGGCTGGGGCCGCGTCGTCGAGCATGAACGCGACGCGGTCGGCGGGGTAGGACGGGTCGACCGGGAGGTAGGCCGCCCCGGCCTTCAGGACCGCGAGCAGGGCCACCACGACCTGCTCCGAGCGCGGCAGGGCGAGGGCGACCAGCCGGCCCGGCCCGATGCCGCGGGCGATCAGCTCGTGCGCCAGCCGGTTGGCGCGGGCGTCGAGTTCGGCGTACGTCAGCTCGGTGTCCAGGTACCGCACCGCCGGGGCGGCGGGGGTGTGTGCGGCGCGGGCGGCGAACAGCTCGGGCACCGTGTCCGCCGGCACCTCGGTGGCGGTGTCGTTCCAGTCCCGCAGGACCCGCTGCCGCTCCCGGGCGCTCAGCAGCTCCACCTCGCCGACCCGGCGGCCCGGGTCGGCGGCCATCGCCTCCAGCACCAGCACCAGCCGGTCGGCGATGCCCTCGACGGTGGCGTGGTCGAACAGGTCGGCGTCGTACCCGATCGCGGCGACCAGGCCGGTGGCAGGTCCGGCCGCGTCGTCGGCGCCCGGGCGTTCGCCGAACACGAAGGACAGGTCGAAGGCGGAGATCCCCATGCTCAGGTCGAGCGGGGCGACCGCCAGCCCCGGGAGGGCGAGCTCCGCGCTGATGCTGTTCAGCATGGAGACGCTCACCTGGAACAGCGGGTTGGCGCCGGGGACCCGGGCCGGGTTGAGCGCCTCGACCAGGGTCTCGAACGGGACGTCCTGGTGGGCGTAGGCGCCGAGGTCGGTCTCCCGGACCCGGCCGAGGAGTTCGGTGAAGGTCGGGTCGCCCGAGAGGTCGGTGCGCAGCACCAGGGTGCTGGCGAAGAAGCCGACGAGGCCGTCCAGCACGGCGTCGGCGCGTCCGGAGGTGGCCGTGCCCAGCGGGATGTCGGGCCCGGCGCCGGAGCGGGACAGTACCACGCCCACCGCGGCCTGCAGCGCCATGAACACGGTGCAGTCGTGGGCCCGCGCGACGGCGGTCAGGGCGGCGTGCAGGGCCGGCCCGACCTCGATCGCGACCTCCCCGCCGCGCAGGCTGACGGTGCCCGAGCGCGGCCGGTCGAAGGGCAGCGCGAGCTGGTCGGGGATGCCGGCCAGCGCCCGGCGCCAGTACTCGGTCTGCTGGGAGAGCCGGCTCGCCGGGTCGTCCTCGGAGCCGAGCAGGTCCCGCTGCCAGAGCGTGAAGTCGGCGTACTGGACGGGCAGTGGCGGCCGGGCCGGTGCCGCGCCGGTGCGGCGCGCCGCGTAGGCCTCGGCGAGGTCGTCGAGCAGCGGTTCCAGGGACCAGCCGTCGCAGGCCACGTGGTGGACGACCAGCAGGAGGACGTGCTGGTCCGGGGCGAGGCGGAAGAGACGGGCGCGCAGGGCGGGTTCGGTGGTGAGCCGGAAGACCTTCTGGCTCTCTTCGGCGAGTTCGGCGTCCAGCGCGTCCGGCGTGGTGTCGGTGACGGTCAGTTCCGTCCGGGCGTCCCGGCCGGTCAGCACCTGCTGCCAGGGCCGGCCGTCCTCGGTGGGCAGGACGGTGCGCAGCGACTCGTGCCGGTCGACGACGTCGGCCAGGGCGGCGGTGAGCGCCCCGACGTCCAGGGCGCCGGAGAGGCGGGCCGCGTACGGGATGTTGTAGGCCGCCCCGCCGTCGAGCTCGTTGAGGAACCACAGGCGGCGCTGGGCGAAGGACAGCGGCAGGCGGTCCGGGCGGGCGGTGGGGCGCACGGCCGGGCGGGCCTGCTGCCCGAGGTCGACGAGCGCGGCCAGGCCGGCCGGGGTCGCGGCCTCGAACACGGCCCGGATGGACAGTTCCACGCCGAGGGCGGAGCGGATCCGGTCGACCAGCCGGATGACCAGCAGCGAGTGCCCGCCGAGTTCGAAGAAGGCGTCCTCGACGCCGACCCGGTCGACCTCCAGGACCTCGGCGAACAGGGCGCACAGGGCGGCCTCGGTGGCGTTCGCGGGCTCCCGGCCGGCGGAGCGGGCCGAGAGTTCCGGCGCGGGCAGGGCGGCGCGGTCGACCTTGCCGTTGCGGGTCAGCGGGAGGGCGTCCAGGACGACGACGGCGGCGGGGACCATGTGGGCGGGCAGGTGGCGGGCGGCGAAGTCGCGCAGGTCGTGGGTGGCCGCGCCGTCGGGGCACGCCGCGTAGGCGACGAGCCGGAGGTCGCCGGGGGCGGACTCGTGGACGACCACGGTGACGCCCTGGACGGACGGGTGCCGGGCGATCGCGGCCTCGACCTCGCCGAGTTCGATCCGGAAGCCGCGGATCTTGACCTGGTCGTCGGTGCGGCCGCAGTACTCGAGTTCACCGGCGGCGTTCCAGCGGCCGAGGTCGCCGGTGCGGTAGAGCCGGCCGCCGGGTTCGGCGCCGAACGGGTCCGGGAGGTAGCGCTCGGCGGTCAGTGCGGGGCGGGCGAGGTAGCCGCGGGCCACGCCGGGACCGCCGACGTGGATCTCGCCGACGACCCCGGTGGGCGACGGCTCGCCGCGGGCGTCCAGGACGACCAGCCGCCAGCCCGGGATGGTCCCGTCGATGGGGGAGACGTTGCCCCCGGCCGTGGTCGCGGCCGCGGTCCCGGTGGCGGTCCCGGTTCCTGCGGGGGCCATCACCCGCCAGGTCGTGAGCACCGTGTTCTCGGTGGCGCCGTAGGCGTTCACCAGCCGGGTGGTGTCCGCGGGGTACCGGCGCTGCCACTTGCCGACGGTCGCGAGGTCGAGCGCCTCGCCGCCGAGCACGACCATCCGCAGCCGCAGCGCGTCCAGCGGGTGCCGTTCCTCCCGGGCCACGAACTGCCGGAAGGCGGACGGCGTCTGGCTCAGGACGGTGACCCCTTCACGGGCCAGCAGCGCGTGCAGCGCGTCCGGGTCCATCCCCGCCTCGCGGGGGACGACGACCAGGTGGCCGCCGAAGGCCAGCGGGCCCCAGATCTCCCAGACCGAGAAGTCGAAGGCGAGCGAGTGGAACAGCGTCCACACGTCGGTGTCCGACGCGTCCGAGAGGAGCTGCGTGGAGGCCAGGAGCACGGCGAGGTTGCCGTGGGTGACCTCGACGCCCTTCGGCCGGCCGGTGGAGCCCGAGGTGTAGATGACGTAGGCGAGTTCGGCGGGCCCGGGCAGCACCGGCGCCGGAGCGGCGGCGTCGGTCGTCCGGGTGACGTCGAGGGTGCGCCACGGCCCGTCCGGGACGCGGTCGCGGGCCCCGGGGTCGGTCAGGACGATCGGGACCCGGGCGTCGCCGAGGACGAACTCCAGGCGGGCCGGCGGATAGTCGGGGTCGACGGGGACGTAGGCGGCGCCGAGCCGCAGCACGCCGAGCACGGCGGCGACCATGTCGACGGAGCGGCCGAGGCAGAGCCCGACGCGGTCGCCGCGCCGGACGCCGGCCTCGGCCAGCAGTGCCGCGATCCGGCCGGCGCGCTCGTCGAGCTGCCGGTAGGTCAGCCGGGTGCCGGTGCCGTCGCTGACGGCGGTGCGGTCGCCGGCCGCCGCGACCTGCGCCGCGAAGCGCTCGACCGCCGACGGCCGCACCTCGGGCAGCACGCCCTCGGGCCCGTTGCCCAGGTCGAGCAGCCACTGCCGCTCGGCCGCGTCCATCACCGGGAGTTCGCCGACCGGCCGCGCCGGCTCGGCCAGCGCCCCGGCGAGCAGCAGCTGCCAGCGGCGGGCCAGGGCCTCGACCGTGGCCCGGTCGAACAGGTCCTCGGCGTACTCCAGCACGCCGCTCAGGCCGGCCGGCTGTCCGTCCTCACGGTGTTCGGTGAGGCCGAGGCTGAGGTCGAACTTGGCCGCTCCGGCGCCGAACGGCTCCTCGGTGACCGTCAGGCCGGGCAGGACCAGGCCGCCGTCCCCGTCCGCCTCCAGCGAGAAGCTCACCTGGAAGAGGGGGTTGCCGGTCGCCGTGCGGACGGGGTTGACGGCCTCGACCACCCGGTCGAAGGGGACGTCCTGGTGGGCGAAGGCCGTCAGGGCCGTGCGCCGCACCCGCTTCAGGAGCTCGCCGAAGCTCGGGTCGCCCGAGCAGTCGACCCGGAACACCAGGGTGTTGACGAAGAACCCGACGAGTTCCTGCAGGTCCTCGTCGGTACGGCCGTCCACCGGCGCGCCGATCGGGATGTCGGTGCCCGCCCCCAGCCGGTTCAGCAGCGCCACGAACGCCGTCTGCAGTGCCACGAACGGTGTGACCCGGTGCTCGCGGGCCAGCCGCGCCAGCGCCCGGTGGGTGTCGGCGTCGACCTCGAAGCGCACCGTCCCGGCCGGCGAGGGGCCGGCCGTCGGCGGCCGCGGCCGGTCCCGGGGGAGCGGCAGCTCCTGCGGGGAGCCGCGCAACTCCTCCCGCCAGTAATCGAGTTGCTGGGACAGAAGGCTCTGTGGGTCGTCCTCGGAGCCGAGCGCCGCGCGCTGGCGCACCGCGTGCTCCGGGTACTCCAGGGGCAGCGCGGGCCAGACCGGCCCGGCGCCGGCCAGACGCGCGGCGTAGGCCGTGCCGAGGTCGCGCTCCACGAGGCCGAGGGACCAGCCGTCCGCGGCGATGTGGTGGACCACCAGGACCAGCACGTGCTCCGTCGGGCCGGTCGCGAACAGCCTGGCCAGCACCGGGAGTTCGGAGGTCAGGTCGAACTCGTGGCGGCAGGCCAGGTCGACCAGCCCCGGCACCTCGCCGGCGGCGCACTCGGCGGACTCCACCGTGAACCGCCCGGCGACGTCGCCGGGCGCCACGACCTCCTGCCACGGCTCGCCGGCGACCTCCGGGAACACCGTCCGCAGCGCCGCGTGGCGGCGGACGACGTCGCCGAGCGCCGCGGTGAGCGCCGTCCGGTCCAGGGGGCCGGAGATCCGGACCACCCGGGGCATGTTGTACCCGGCCCGGAACTCCCCGAGCCTGGAAAGGAACCACAGCCGCTGCTGTGCCAGGGACAGCGGCAGCCGGCCGGCACCCGCCGCGGCGGGTGTGTGCGGCGAGCGGGGTGCCGGGACGGGAGCCGACCCGTCTTCCCGGGCGTCCAGACCGTGTGACATCAGATGTACCTCCAACTCCGTCCCGAACGATGGTGACTAGGCGCTGCGCAGGCTCTTGGGCCGCATATCGGTCCAGTTGCGCTCGATCCACTCCAGGCAGTCCGCCTTCTTGCCGCGGGCCCCGGCGTCCAGCCAGCCGGGCGGGTTCTCCCGCTCCTGGGGCCAGATCGAGTACTGCTCCTCGTCGTTCACCACGACCTTGTAGTCCAGGTCGAGTTCGTCGTCGGACATGGCAACCTCCACAGCGAAACGGGATGGGATGACGGGGTGGTGCGGGGGTCCTGCGGGTCCTGCGGGTCCTACGGGTTCTGTGCGTCCTGCGGGCCTCCGCGGGTTTTCGCGGGGCCCGGCGGCCGTCAGGCGGACAGGTGGCGCGCGAGTTCCGCGACCGTGGGGTTGAGCTGGACGTCGACCGGCCTGAGCTGGACGCCGAACTCGCGCTTGATCCGGAAGGCGATCTGCACGGCCCGGATGGAGTCGCCGCCGAGGTCGAAGAAGTCGTCCTCCGCGCCGACGTGCTCCACCGACAGGACCTCCGCCCACAGGCGGGCCAGGCCCTCCTCCAGCGGGGTGTGCGGCGCCACGCGCCCGGCCGGGTCGGGGGCGGAGCGCACGGGCGCGGGCAGCGCGGCGCGGTCCACCTTGCCGCTCGGCGAGAGCGGCAGCGCGTCCAGCACCACCACCGCCGAGGGCACCATGTACGCCGGCAGCCGGCGGCCCAGCCAGGCACGCACCTCGTCGGCCGAGAGCGCGCCGGACGCGGCCGAGAGCGCGCCGGACCCGGCCGGGACGACGTAGCCGACCAGCCGGCGCTCCGCGCCCTCGCCGAGCGCGGTGGCGGCGCCGGCCGCGACCCCGGGGTGTGCCCGCAGGTGCGACTCGACCTCGCCGAGTTCGATCCGCAGGCCGCGGATCTTCACCTGGTCGTCGGTGCGGCCCAGGTACTCGAGTTCGCCGCCGGCCGTCCACCGGGCCACGTCGCCGGTCCGGTACAGGCGTGCCCCGGGCACGTCGCCGGACGGGTCGGGGACGAAGCGCTCGGCGGTCAGTCCCGGCCGCCCCAGGTAGCCGCGGGCCACACCGGCGCCGCCGATGCAGAGCTCCCCGCGTGCCCCGGGCGGCACCGGCCGTCCCGTCCCGTCCAGGACGTGGGCGACGGCGCCGGGCACGGCCCGGCCGATCAGGACGTCGCCGTCCGTGGCGCAGCGGTGGGCCGTCGCGTAGACGGTGGCCTCGGTCGGGCCGTAGGCGTTGACCAGTTCGGCCACCGCGGCCCAGCGCGCGGCGAGCGGCGCCGGGAGCGCCTCGCCCGCGACGACGACCCGGCGCAGCGCGGGCAGGTCGGCGGGTTCCAGGCCGGCCAGGACGCTCGGCGGCATCGAGACGACGGTCGGCCGGTGCGCGCGGATCGCCGCGACCAGTCCTTCGCCGACGCGGTCGGCCCCGCCGGGGGAGACGACGAAGGTGGCGCCGGTGGTCAGGGCGGACACCAGGTCCGCGACCGACACGTCGAAGCTCAGCGACGCGAACTGGAGCAGCCGGTCGTCGGGGCGCAGGGCCATGACCTCGTCCGCGACGGCCACCAGGTTGTCCAGCGACCGCCACTCGACCTCGACCCCCTTGGGCGTGCCGGTGGAGCCCGAGGTGTAGATGACGTAGGCGAGTTCGGCGGCCTCCGGGCGGACGGCCCCGGTGCGGACGGCCTCCGTCGCCCGGGTGGTGTCGAGGGTGCGCCAGGGGCCCGCCGGGACGCGGTCGGTGCTGCCGGGGTCGGTGAGGACGAGCGGGACGTCCGCGTCCTTGAGGACGAACTCGATCCGGCTCGCCGGGTAGTCGGGGTCGACGGGGACGTAGGCGGCGCCCAGGCGCCACACGGCGAGGACGGCGGCGACCAGGTCGACGGAGCGGCCGAGGCAGAGCCCGGCGCGGTCGCCGCGGCCCACTCCGGCCCCGGCGAGCAGGGCGGCGAGCCGGGCGGCGCGCTCGTCGAGTGCGCGGTAGGTCAGCCGTCCGCCGGTCGCGTCGGCGACGGCGACGGCGTCACCGTTCGCCGCGACCTGTGCCGCGAACCGCTCCAGGACGCCCTGCGGGGCGACGGCCCCGGTGCGCGGGCCGGCCGGCACCGGCCCGGCAGGCGTGCTTCCCGGCCCGGCGGGCGTGCGAGCCGCCTCGACGAACTCGCCCTTCGGATCGGCGAGTTCGCCGTCCGGGTCGGTGACCAGGGACTCGACGGCCCGGACGTGCTGCTCGGCGATCTCCTCGATCCGGGCCGGGGTCAGCCGGTGGGCGTCGTAGTCGATGCAGAGCTGCAGGCCGTCCGTCAGCGGGTTGCGGAAGAACGTGACGGTGAGCGGGACGTCGGCCGGCTCCACCCGGCGGCTGGCGGTCAGCTCGCCCAGGCCGCTGAGCAGGTCCGCGTGCTCGCCGCCGCCCATGGTGTCGCGCATGACGTGGAAGTTGTTGAAGGTGAAGTTCGTCGTGAACAGGTCGCGTCCGCCGGCGAGTTGCCGGATCCGGGCGAGCGGCATCCGGCGGTGCGGCAGGATCCGGGCCTCCGCCTCGAAGACGCGGCGGACCAGGTCGGAGCGGCGTCCGCCGCCCACCGCGAGCCGGAACGGGACGGTGTTGAGGAACAGCCCGCGGGCCTCCGTCCCGCCGGTCTCCTCCAGCCGGCCGTTGAGCGTGACCCCGCAGCAGACGTCGTCGAGACCGGTCTGTGCCGCGATCACCTGGAGGTGCGCCGCGAGCAGGACGGTCTTCTCGGGGACTCCGAGGCGCTTGGCGAGCGCCCCGACCCGCGGGCCCAGGCCGGCCGGCAGGTGCGCGTCGCGCCAGCCGTAGCCGTCGACCACGCCGCTGGCGCCGTCGCCGCGCAGGGCCTGTCCGGCGGGCCGGGGTGTCTGCCCGGCGGGTGCCGGGAGCTGCGGCAGGGTGTGTCCGGCGAGCGTCTCGGACCAGAACCGCCGGGCCTCGGGCGAGGCCGACGCGCGCTGCTCCAGGGCGACGAAGTCGCGGTAGACCGAGGCCGGGGGCGGGAGTTGCGCCAGGCCCCGGCCGTCCAGGAGCCGGGTGTAGTGCAGCAGGATCTCGGTGATCGTCGACCACAGGCTCCAGCCGTCGAGGATGGAGTGGTGCTCGACCAGCGTCCACTGGAAGCTGTCGTCACTGAGCACCTGGACGGCGAGGCGCAGCATCGGCGGCTGTTCCACGTCGAACGGGCGGCGCTCCCGCTCCATCAGCTCGTCGACGGCCCGGTCCTGCTCCGCCGGTGCCAGCGCCCGCAGGTCCTCGACCACGAGGGGCACCTCGGCCTCGCGGTGGACGAGTTGCAGCGGCTCGTCGTAGTTCGCCAGGTCGAATCCGGTCCGCAGGACGGGGTGCCGGGCGACCACGGCCCGGATGGCGCGGCGGAACGCCTCCTCGTCGAAGCGGTACGGCAGGCGGTAGCTCGCCGCGTTGACGTAGGGCAGCACCCGGGGGTCGGACGCCATGTGGTAGATCATCCCGACCTGGAGCGCCGTCATGGGGTAGGCGTCGTCGAGGCCGGCTCCGGGGCCGTCGGCGATCCGGGCCCGGTCGGCTGCGGAGAGCAGCGCGAAGGGCTCGGTGCGCGCGCGGTCGGTGGCCGTGTCGGCGGCGGCCGCGAGGTCGGCGAGGGTGCGGTGCCGGTAGATCTGGGCGACGGCGATGCCCAGGCCGCGCCCGCGGGCGAGCGCGGCGACCTGCACGGCGCGGATGGAGTCGCCGCCGAGGTCGAAGAAGCCGTCGTTCGCGCCGACCTTCTCGACCTGGAGGATCTCGGCCCAGATCTCGGCGAGGACCTCCTCGGCGGGGGTGCCGGGCGCCACGAAGGCGGCGGCGTCGCCGGAGAACTCCGGTGCGGGCAGGGCGGCGTGGTCGACCTTGCCGTTGCGGGTCAGGGGCAGGGCGTCGAGGACGACGACCGCGGCGGGGACCATGTGGGCGGGCAGGTGGCCGGCGGCGAAGTCGCGCAGGTCGCGGGCGTCCGTGCCGTCGGGGCAGGCCGCGTAGGCGACGAGCCGGCGGTCGCCGGGGGCGGACCCGTGGACGAGCGCGGCGACGCCCCGGACGGACGGGTGGCGGCCGATCGCGGCCGCCACTTCGCCGAGTTCGATCCGGAAGCCGCGGATCTTGACCTGGTCGTCGTTGCGGCCGCAGTACTCCAGCTCACCGGCGGCGGTCCAGCGGGCGAGGTCGCCGCTGCGGTACAGGCGGGCGCCGGGCACGTCGGTGAACGGGTCGGGGACGAAGCGCTCGGTGGTGAGGTCCGGGCGTCCGAGGTAGCCCCGGGCCACGGCGTCGCCGCCGACGTACAGTTCGCCGCGCACCCCGACCGGTACCGGCTGCCCGTGGTCGTCCAGGACGAGCGTGCGGTAGCCCGGGAGGGCCCGGCCGATCGGGCTGCTGCCGGTCTCGATCCGCTCCTCGTCCAGGACCTGCCAGGTGACGTGGACGGTGGTCTCGGTGATGCCGTACATGTTGACGAGGACGGGGCGGTCGGGGGTGTGGCGGCGCCACCAGGTGCGGACCGAGGCCAGGTCGAGCGCCTCGCCGCCGAACACGACCAGGCGCAGGCTCAGTTCGTCCAGCGGGTGGCGCTCCTCCTCGGCGACGAGCTGGCGGAACGCGGACGGCGTCTGGTTCAGGACGGTGACGCGCTCGCGCACCAGCAGGTCGCGGAAGGCGGCGGGGTCGCGCGTCACGTCGCGCGGGACGACCACCACGCGCCCGCCGTGGGCGAGGGCGCCCCAGATCTCCCAGACCGAGAAGTCGAAGGCGAAGGAGTGGAACAGCGACCAGACGTCGGTCTCGTGCAGGCCGACGGTCTGCGCGCCGGCGTCCAGCAGCGCGGCGAGGTTGCCGTGGGTGACCTCGACGCCCTTCGGGGTGCCGGTGGAGCCGGAGGTGTAGATGACGTAGGCGGGGTCGCCGGCCTCCGAGCGGACCGGCCCGGTGTGCGCGGCGTCCGTGGCCCGGCTGGTGACGAGGGTGCGCCAGGGGCCCGCCGGGACCCGGTCGGCCGTGTCGGCGTCGGCGAGGACGAGCGGGACCCGTGCGTCGCCGAGGACGTACGCGATCCGGCCGGTGGGGTTGTCGGGGTCGACGGGGACGTAGGCGGCGCCGAGCCGCCAGACGGCGAGGACGGCGGCGACCAGGTCGACGGAGCGGCCGAGGCAGAGCCCGACCCGGTCGCCCCGGGTGACCCCGGCCCCGGCGAGCAGCGCGGCGAGTCGGGCCGCGCGCTCGTCGAGCTGCCGGTAGGTCAGCCGGGCGCCGGTGCCGTCGCTGACCGCGACGCGGTCACCGGCCGCCGCCACCCGCGCGGCGAACCGCTCCGGCGCCGACGGGCGCACCCGGGGGGCCTCGGCCGTCCCGACGAGCTGCGCCCGCTCCTCGGCGGACAGCAGTCCGGCCCGCGCCACGGGCGCGTCCGGCGCGGTCAGGAGGGAGCCGAGCAGCCGGCACCAGTGCCCGGCCAGGCGCTCGACCAGCTCCGCGTCGATCAGCTCGGTCCGGTGCTCGACCTCGATCTCGATCCGCTCGCCGTCGTCGTTGACGTTCCAGGTGAGGTCGAACTTGGCGGTCGCGGTGTTCACCGGGACGTGGGCGGTCTCCAGGCCGGCCATCGGCGGTGCGGCGTGCCCGCGGGCGTAGCCGAACAGGATCCGGAACAGCGGCGAGCCGTCCCGGTCGGTGCCGAGCCGGCGGGCGAGGTCCTCCAGGGCGACGTCCTGGTGCTCCAGGGCGTCGATGAACGCGTCCCGGGCGGTGCGGAGCAGCCCGGTGAAGCCGGTGTCCGGGCCGGTGGTGATCCGCAGCGGGACGACCTTGACCAGGCAGTCCACCAGCCGGTCCGTCTCCGGGTCGTCGCGGCCCGCCAGTGAGGTGCCGATGACGAGGTCCTGCTGCCCGCTGTAGCGGGTGAGCAGCGCGGCGAACCCGGCGAGGAGCGTCATGGCGGGGCTCACCCGGTGGGTGCGGCCGAACGCGCGGACGGCGGCGGAGAGGGCGTCGGGCAGGACGAACCGGGAGGTCGTGCCCCGGTTGGTGCGGGTCGTCGCCCGGTGTCCGGAGCCGAACAGCTCCGTCGCCGCGGGGGCGTCGCGCAGCGTCCGCTCCCAGAAGGCGAGGTTCTCCGCGGCCGTCGCGGCGTCCACCGGCGGGAGCGCGGGCTCCCGCGGCGCCTCGTCGGGCCCGGGCGCGCGCTCCGGGCCGGCCCGGTAGTGGGCGGCGAGGTCCTCCAGCAGGACGTCCACCGACCAGCCGTCGCTCACCAGGTGGTGGGAGACCAGCAGCAGGAAGCACCGGTCCTCGGCGTACCGGAGGACGGACACCCGCAGCAGGGCGTCGACGGCGAGGTCGAAGGGCCGGGCGATCTCCTCGGCCATGGCCTGCCGGGCCGCCGCCTCGTCGGGCAGCCGCAGGTCGCGGACCGGGACGTCGGCGTGGTCGAGGACGGTGCGGCGGGGGAGGCCCGCGGCGGAGGAGAACCTCGTCCGCAGCGCGCGGTGGCGGCGGACGAGCGCCGCGACGGCGTCGCGCAGCCCGTCCGCGGACAGCTCGCCCCGCAGGTGCAGCGCGGCCGGCACGTTGTAGACCGGCTGCCCCGGGTTGACCTGCTCGGCCAGCCAGATGCCCTGCTGCGTCGGCGACACGGGTAGCGAGTGGGTCATGGTGCTCAACTACTTTCCTGATCGGCGGTCTGCCGCTGCCGGTGCTCGTCCGCCCGCGCCAGCCGGATGACCCTGACGGTCCTGTGCAGGCCCGGGAGGTCGGGCTCGTGCGCTTCGATGTAGGCCGCCAGTGCGGTGACCGTCCCGTCGACGAGCAGGACGCGCAGCGGCACCGTGACGGACAGCTCGCGCCGCAGCCGCGCCACGATCCGCGTCGCGGTCAGCGAGTAGCCGCCGAGCGCGAAGAAGTCCTGGTCGGCGCCGACGGCGTCCACGCCGAGTTCGTCGGCCCAGAGGTCGGCCAGGACGGTTTCGAGGGCGGCGCGCCGGCTGGAGGCCGGGGCCGCGTCGGCGGCGTCCGGCTGCTGCGCGGGGGCGGCCGCGGGCTGCGCGTCGGCGCGGTCCGGTGCCGCCGGCTCCCCGGCGGGCAGCCACCGGTCGGCCAGCAGCTCCGGGTCCCGCACCACGGCCGCGAGGAGCGACAGGTAGTGCTCGACGAACCGGGCGACGCGCGCGGCGTCGTAGTGGTCCGCCCGGTACTCGACGTTGCCGATGGTCCCCGCGGTGGTGGACTCCAGCGTCACCATCAGCCCGAACTTGGCCGAGCCGACCCGGACGGGCACCTCCTCGGCCGTGGCGCCCGGGAGCGCGAGCCGCACCGGGTCGACGTTCAGCAGCTCGAAGATGACCGAGGTCAGCGGCGAGCCCGGGGCGCCGTGGAGGCGCCGCTCGCGCAGCGCGGTCTCCAGCGGGTAGTCCTGGTGGGTGTAGGCGTCGATGACGGTGCGCTTCGCGCGGTCCAGGACCTCGCGGAACGCGAGCCCGTCGGACAGCGCCGTGCGCAGCTGTACCAGGTTGACGAACGAGCCGACCGACGCTTCGAGTTGCGGGTGGCCGCGGCCGGCGACGGAGGTGCCGACGGTGAGGTCGTGCTGGCCCGAGTAGCGGTGGAGCAGCCCGAGGAACGCGGCGTAGAGCACCATGAACGGGGTCGTGCCGCTGCGCCGGCCGAGCTCCTCGACCTCGCCGAGCAGTGCGGCGGGGATCTCGAAGCGGTGGCAGCCGCTGTGCAGGCCGAGGCCGGCGTCGGAGCGGCGCAGCACCGTCAGGTCCACCTCGGGGGCGCCGACGACGCTCTCCCGCCAGTGCTCCCCCAGCGCGGGCAGCCGTTCGGCCAGCACGTCCCGGTGCCAGGCCGCGTAGTCCAGGTAGCCGGTGCGCGCGCCGTCCTGCGCCGGGTCCTCCGCCGCGGTGGCCCCGGCGGCGTACAGGGTGCCGAGTTCGTCGACGAGGTGGGCCAGCGACCACTGGTCGCAGACGATGTGGTGGACCACGAGGACCAGCGCCCAGTCGTCGGCCGCCAGGCGCACGAGCACCACCCGCAGCGCGTTCTCGGCCAGGTCGAAGGGCGCGTCGACGGTGCGCTCGACCAGTTCGGCGAGGGCCGCCTCGTCGAGTCCGGGCAGCTCGACGACCTCGAAGGGGGCCGCCTCGACCGGGGCGACGGTCTGCACCGGGCCGGCCTCCGACTCGGTGATCCGCAGCCGCAGGGCGTCGTGACGCCGTACCAGTCCGTCCAGGGCGCGCCGCAGCGCCTGCGGGTCCACGGTGCCGCGCAGCCGCCAGTACAGCGGGAAGTTGTACTGGGCCGCTCCCGGGTTGAGCTGTTCGGCGAGCCAGATCCCGGTCTGCGCGGAGCTGAGCGGGTGGGCGCCGTCGGTGGGTGCGGCCGGGATGGGGCGCACCGTCGTGGGCGCGGCCCGGTCGATCCGGTCGGCGAGTTCGGCCAGCGTGGGGTGGTGGAAGAGGTCCTCCACGGTGATCTCGACGCCGAGGACGGTGCCCGTCCGCATGGCGACCCGGGCGGCCAGCAGGGAGTGCCCGCCCAGGGCGAAGAAGTCGGAGCCGGCGTCGATCTCGGCGGGGGAGACGTCCAGCACCTCGGCCCAGATGCCCTGCAGGACGCCCTCGGTGGCGGTCAGTCCGGGGGCGTCGGGCGTCGCCGGGGCGGCCTGCGCCGCGTCCGGGTCCGGGGCCGCGTCCTCCTCGATGTCGAGCACGGGCAGGTCCGGCGAGTCCCGCAGCGCCACCAGCACCTGCCGGACGGACTCGCAGAAGGCCGTGACGGTGGCGGGGTCGTAGAGGTCGCGGTCGTACTCGCAGCCGGCCTCCTTGCGCTCCGGGTCGAGGCTGAGCACGAGGTCCCGGTCGGCGAGCCGGGGTCCGATGCCCCGCCACTCCTCGGCCGGGCGCCCGAACAGCACCGCGACGCCGGAGCGGCCTGCGGTTCCCTGCCCGGAGGTTCCCTGACCGGCGCCGGATCCTGCGTCGGATCCGGCGTCGAGTTCGGCGTCCAGCCGGCCGAGGGCCACCGTCGCGACGGTCCGGCCGCCCAACGCGACCTCGACGTCGAGGAGCCGGGCCGGCCCGAAGACCGTGCCGACGGCGAGCGCGGTGCGGCCGCGCCGGTGACGGGCGGCCAGGGCGGCGGCGACCGCGGCGACCGCCGCCGTCTGCGGCTCGATCCCGTACCGCGCCGAGACCTCGTTGACGCCCTCGGCGAAGGCGGCGCCGTCGAGGCCCACCGTGGCGCGCCGGAACTGCGTCACCGGCGGCCGCGGCCGGTCGGGCGGCAGGGTCGCGTGCGCGGCCGGCTGCCGGGGCTGGAAGAGGCTAGCCGACATCGGCGATCGACTCCTTGCCGTCCTTGCCGACCTTGCCGCCGTCGGCGTCCTTCGCGGTCGCGGCGTCCTTCGCCGCCCTGGCGTCCTTGACGATGACGGTGCGGCCGAGGACGAGCGCGTCCAGCTTCGAGCGCAGGAAGGTGCGCAGGGCCTCCTGCGGGGTCGCGATGATCGGCTGGCCGCGCAGGTTGAAGGAGGTGTTCAGCACCACCGGGGTGCCGGTGCGCCGCCCGAAGGCGCTGATCAGCTCGAAGAACCGCGGGTTGCTCTCCGGGTGGAGCACCTGGACCCGGGCGCTGCCGTCGACGTGGGTCACCGCGCCGAGGTTGTCGCGCTGCTCGGCGCGGGTCTGCGTCACGAACAGCATGTGGGCGTACCGGGATTCGGTGCCGGGCTCGATCTCGAAGTAGTCGCCGGCGTCCTGGACGCGGACCACCGGTGCGAACGGCCGGAAGCTCTCGCGCTCCTTGACGACCTCGTTCAGGCGGTCGCGCATGGCCTCGGTCCGCGGGTCGGCGATGATGCTGCGGTTGCCGAGCGCGCGGGGTCCGAACTCCATCCGGCCCTGGACCCACGCGGTGATGTTGCCGTCGGCCAGCAGCTCCGAGACGCCCTCGGCGAGTTCGGCGTCGGTGGCGTACTCGTGGACGGTGCAGCCCTGCGGCTCGCCGACCGCCGCCGCCAGCTCCTCGTCGGAGAACCCGGGGCCCCAGTACGGCATGGACATCCGGCTTGCCCGGGAGGACGCGGCGGCGTCCGCCGCGAGCGCCGCGCCGATCGCGGTGCCGTCGTCGCTGGAGGCCGGCTGGACGAAGATGTCGTCGAACAGGCGGCTGCGCGACACCAGGCCGTTCAGCGTGCAGTTCAGCGCGACGCCGCCGGCCAGGCAGAGCCGGTTCAGGCCGGTGCGCTCGCGGGCCGCGCGCAGGACGTGCAGCATCGCCTGCTCGGTGATCGCCTGCAGGGCGGCCGCGATGTCGGCGTGGTCCTGCGTCGAGGGCTGCCCCGGGAGCCGGGCGGGGCCGAGCACGGCGGCCAGCTCGCGCAGCACGCCCTCGTGGGTCTCGTGCTCGAAGGCCGTGCGGTCCCGGGCCAGCACGGGGACGGTGTAGGTGCCGTCCTCCCGCAGCCGCACCATGGCGGCGAAGCGGTCGTAGTAGCGCTGCGGGTCGCCGTACGGCGCCAGGCCCATCACCTTGTACTCGTCCATGAAGGGGACGAAGCCGAGGTGGTGGGTGACCAGGCTGTAGAGGATCCCGACCGAGTGCATGGCCGGGATGGTGTGGAGCACCTCGATGGACTCGCCCCGGCCGACCGCGACGGTGAGGCTCTCCGACTCGCCCATCCCGTCGCTCACCACGATCAGCGAGTCCTCGAACCCGCTGGGGTAGAAGGTGCTGGCAGCGTGCGCCAGGTGGTGCGGGACGGGCCGGAAGCGGTCGGCCCAGGGCCGGCCGGGCAGGAACTTCTCGGCCAGCGCGAGCTGCGACTCCGTCGAGTACACCTCGCGGAACCTGGCCGAGGAGTAGGGGCTCCCGAAGCTTCCGGCCGGATCCCCGTAGGCGAAGCCGTGCGCCAGCACGTCGATGTCGTCGGGGCCCAGGCCGGCCTGCGCCAGGCAGAACTCGACGGCGTTGACCGGGAACGACCCGGTGGTCTTCTCCCCGGTGAACCGCTCCTCCGCGGCGGCGGCCACCACCTCGCCGTCGATCACCAGGGCCGCCGCGGAGTCGTAGCCCTGGGCGAACCTGTGCAACCGGGGATCGAGCCCGGGGAAAGCCTCCCGCTTGAATTCCAGTCCGCCGTTCAGCCCGCTGTAGCCGAGGACGCGCATAGTCTCCAACCTCCCGTCGATGCCACGCGAAATCGTTCGGCCCTCACGCTAGGCGGCGGGATCCCCGCACGTCGCCGCCCGTAGGTCGGGAACAGACCTGTACTTCGGTACGGCCGGGATTCCGGTCGAAAGGACGAGCGGGAAAGCGTTGACCCGTGCGCGGTGCCGCTCCTAATGTGTCCGGCGGACATGTCGAAGGAGCAGCGGATTCCGTCAGGATTCGCGTGAGCGACCGGGTGATAGGAGCCAGAGCTCGATGTGCGGAATAGCCGGGGTTTACGGACCCGACGACCCGGCCGGCCTGGACCCCGACGTCCTGACGGCCATGACCGACGTGCTGGTGCACCGGGGACCAGACGCGCACACCACCTGTCGGACCGGCGCGTTCACCGCCGGATTCCGCCGCCTGTCGCTGGTCGACCTGGCCGGCGGCGGACAGCCCCACAGCACGCCGGATTCCTCCGTCGTCTCGGTGTGCAACGGCGAGATATTCAACCACCGGAGCCTGCGCGAAGAACTCCGGAGAAAAGGCCACAGATTCCGTTCCGGATCGGACACGGAAGTCCTTGTCCACCTCTACGAGGAATACGGGACCGAACTCACCGACCACCTCGACGGACAGTTCGCCTTCGCCCTCTACGACCGGCGCGAGGACCGCCTGCTGCTCGCCCGCGACCATTGCGGAGTTCTTCCGCTGTTCTACACCGCGGTGGCCGGCCGGATCGTCTTCGCCTCGGAGATCAAGAGCATTCTCCGGCACCCGCTGGTGGAACGCCGGGTCGACCTGCGCGGACTCGACCAGGTGCTCTCGCTGCCCGGACTGGTCAGCCCCCGGACGATGTTCGAGGGCATCCGGTCGCTGCGCCCCGGCGAGCGGCTCGTCGCGGACCGCTCGGGGCACCGCACCGAGCGCTACTGGGACCTCGACTACCCGCTCTGGGACGACGAGGCACGCCGACGGGACGCGGCCGCGCTCGCCGACCCGCGCGTCCTCGACGGGCACGCCGACCGGACCAGGGACCTGCTCGAAGCGGCCGTCCGCTCCCGCTCGGTCGCCGACGTCCCGGTCGGGATGTACCTCAGCGGCGGCCTGGACTCCAGCCTGATCGGCGGACTCATGGCCGCCGAACGCCCCGACCACCCGTGGCCCAGCTACGCGGTCACCTTCCCCGGCAGCAGCATCGACGAGGCGCGCTACCAGCGACTGGTCGCCGGCAAGATCGGCACCCGCCACCACGAGGTGCCGGTGGACGCCGCCGACACCGCCGGCCTGCTCGGCAGCATGGTCCGGCACGCCGAGACCCCGGTGAAGGAGTCCTACAACGTCTGCTCGATGCTGCTGGCCCGCAAGGTCCGCGCCACCGGCACGGTGGCGGTGCTCAGCGGCGAGGGCGCCGACGAGCTGTTCGGCGGCTACCCCGGCTACCTCTTCGACACCGGCGGCCCGGACCGCGGCCCGGGCGACCTCCTGGAGGAGCAGCTCGAACGCGAGGCCGCGCACCGGATGTGGGGCCTCGACCTGCGGTACGAGACCGACCAGCTCCCCGCCCACGACCTGCGCCGCCAGCTCTACAGCGGCCCGCTGGCCGAGGAGTTCGACCGCTTCTCGGTGACCACCCAGCGCCTGGTCGACCCGGACCGGCTGATCGGGCGCCACCCGCTGCACCAGCGTTCCTACCTCGACTTCCACCTGCGGCTCGCCGACCACCTGCTCGGCGACCACGGCGACCGGATGGCCATGGCCAGCTCCGTCGAGATGCGCTTCCCGTTCCTGGCCAGGGACGTCGTCCGGCACGCGACCGCCATCCCGCCGTCCCTGATGACGGCCGGCGGCCGCGAGAAGGCCGTGCTGCGCCGCGCCGCCGAGGGGCTCGTCCCCCACGAGGTGCTGAACCGCCGCAAGTTCGGCTTCCGCAGCCAGACCAGCACCGAGCTGCTGCTGGCCGGCGACGAGTGGTTCAACGACCTGCTGTCGCCCGCGACCGTCCGCCGGCAGGGCTACTTCGACCCGGCCGTCGTCGCCGAGCTGATCCGCCGGCAGACGACGGGGGCCCGCACCGTGCACCCGCACCTGGACACGGACTACCTGCTCGTCATCGCAACCTTCGCGATCTTCCTGGAGGAGTTCGACCTGCCGTGCCTGGGATGACTGGGACGACCCGAGAACGCGTCACCACGCCCCCGGCGACCGCCCTGCGGCCGTCGGCGGCCGACGCCCCCGCACGCACCGGCGCGCCCGGCGCCCGCAGGCCGCTGATCGGCGTGATCGGCGGCATGGGCCCGCTGGCCTCCACCGAACTGCTCAACACCGTGTACGGACTCGAACCGCCCGAGCACGAACAGCTCGCCGCGCGGATCCTGCTGTGGTCCGACCCGGCCGTGGCCGACCGGACCACGGCCATCCAGTCCGGCACGGTCGACCTCGTGCGCGAAGCGCTGGAGGACTCGGTCGACCGCCTGCTCACCGCCGGCGCCGACGTCGTCGTGGTGGCCTGCATCACCGCGCACCCCGCGATCCGGCTGCTGCCGGAGCGGCTGCGCTCGCGCTGCGTCTCCCTGGTGGACCTGGTCTTCGACCGGCTCGACGAACACCCGGGCCGGCACCTGGTGCTGTGCACGCGGGGCAGCGTCCTCGCCGGCGTCTTCACCGACCACGAGCGCTGGCCCGAGTTCGCGCACCGCCTGGTCCTGCCCGACGAGGCCGACCAGGAGCAGCTGCACCACCACATCTACCGGCTCAAGCGCAACGCCGACCGGCTCCCGACGATCGACTTCGTCCGCGGACTGCTGCCCAAGTACCGGGCCGCCGCGTTCGTCGCCGGCTGCACCGAACTGCACCTGGTGACCCGCGCGATCGAGTCCCGCGGCCTGACCCGGCACCTGCCCAGCATCGACCCGATGACCGTCATCGCCCAGCAGATCAAGGACGGAACACTATGACAACGCCGACGGTCCTGGGGCGGTGGGCGGACAGCCTGGCCCGCAACGGCGCCCGCTGCGCCATCAAGTCCGGTCCCCGGAAGGTGAGTTACGGCGAGCTCGCGGGCCGGGCGGCCGGCTACCGGGCCGCGTTCGAGGGCGCCGGCCGGCCCACCGACCCGGTCCTGATCGCCACCGCCGACCCGGTCGAGGTGATCGCGGCCGTCCTCGGCTGCGCGGCCGCCGGCCGCACCTTCGCACCGGTCGACCCCCGGCTGCCCGCCGCCGTACTGGACGGCGTGCTCGCCGCCCTCCGCCCGGGCACGGTCGTCGCCGACGCCGTCGGCCGCGAGGCGCTCGCCGGGCGGCGCCTGCCCGACGGCGCCGGGATCGTCCACCCCGAGACGCTGGAGCCCCGCGCGTGGTCCGCCGAGGACCGGCCGGGGGCCGCCCCGGAGGACCGCGGCTACGTCTACTTCACCTCGGGCACGACCGGGCGCCCGAAGGGCATCCGCGGCAGCCTGGAGGCCGTCCACCACTTCGTCGACTGGGAGATCGCCGAGTTCGGCATCGGCGAGGGCACCACGGTGTCCCAGCTGACCTCCCCGGGCTTCGACGCGTTCCTGCGCGACGCCTTCGCCCCGCTGTGCGCGGGCGGCACCGTCTGCGTGCGCCCGGACGACGGGACGCCGGTCGGCGAGGGCCTGGCGCGCTGGCTCACCGAGAACGAGGTCGAGGTCCTGCACTGCGTGCCGACCCTCTTCCGCACCCTGCGCTCCGCCGCCCTGACCCCCGACTCCTTCCCCGCCCTGCGCGCCGTGCTGCTCGCCGGCGAGCAGCTGCACCCCTCCGACGTCGCCTGGTGGCGCGGCCTGTTCGGCGGCGACAAGGAACTGGTCAACCTGTACGGGCCGTCCGAGACCACCATGACGAAGCTCTTCCACCGGACGACGGAGGAGGACGCCCACGCCCGGCTGGTGCCGGTCGGCCGGCCGTTGCCGGGCGTGGCGGCCCGGGTGCTGACCGGGCCCGGCGACCCGCAGGACGCGCTCGGCGAGGTGGAGCTGGAGGTCCCGTTCCCGCTGCTCGGCTACCTCGGTGAGGACGAGTGGCGCGGCACCGCCACCACCTACCGCACCGGCGACCTCGGCAGGTTCCGGCCCGACGGGACACTGGAGCTGTTCGGCCGCCGCGACCAGCAGGTCAAGGTGCACGGCGTGCGCATCGACCTCGGCGAGGTCGAGAACGCCCTGCGCGGCCACCCCGGGGTGGAGGACGTCTGCGCGGCGGCGGTCACGGAGGACGTGTCGACCGCCCTGGTCGCCTACGTGGTGGCCCCCGACGTCCCCGACGCCGAGCTGCGCGCGCACGCCGCGCAGCTGCTCGCACCCGGCCTGGTGCCCTCGGTGTTCGTCCGCATGGCGGCGATCCCCCGGACGCTCAACGGCAAGGTGGAGCGCCGCTCCCTGCCCCGGGTCCGGCTGCAGCGCGCCGCCGACGCCACCCGGGCGCCGCAGGGGCCGGCCGAGACCCGGATCGCCGCGATCTGGAGCGAGATCCTCGGCCTGGCCGGCATCAACCGCGACGACGACTTCACCCTGCTCGGCGGCGACTCCCTGGCGATCGCGCGGCTCATGGACCGGGTCCGCCACGAGTACCGGGTCGACCTGCCGCTGCGCGCGTTCCTCCAGGACCCCACCGTCACCGGGCTCGCCTCGGCCGTGACGGACCGCACGGCGCGGAGCGGATCGTGAGCGCCCCCGCGCCGGCCCTGCCCGCCAACACGGTGCTCCGCGCCCGCCTGACCGGGGAGCTGGACGTCACCGCGCTGTCGGCGGCCGTCGACGACCTGGTGACGGCGCGTCCGGAACTCGCAGCGGCGGGAGCGCGGCCCGGCCGGGTCCGGCTGAGGGTCATCGACCTCTCCCGGTCCGCCGGGGAACAGCAGCGGAGCGTCCTCGCCGAGCTGGCGGCCGACGAGGCGGCCCGGCCGGTCGGCGCGGCCGGCCGCCCCCGGCTACGGGCCTGCCTCGCCGGGCTGGGCGCCGGGGCGCACGAACTCCTGCTCGCGGTGGACCGGGAGCAGGTCGACACGTGGTCGGTCGCCGGGCTGACCCGGGACCTCGGTGCCGCCTACCGTGCGCGGGTCCCGGACGCGGTGGCGGCGCGGCCCGCGACGGGACCGGCGCCCGGGACCGGACCGGTGCCGGGCGCCTGGCTCCCGGGCGAGCGGGCGTTCCGCACGCTGCCGGGGGAGACCGGGGAGACCGCGGAGAGCGGGGAGACCGCGGAGACTGCGAAGACCGCCGCCGTGGCCGAGCGGGTGCTCGCCGCCTTCGCCGCAGTGCTCGGCCGCTACGCCGGGACGGACGAGGCCGTGCTGACCGTGCCGGACGGCCCGGTACACCGGACGATCCGCGTGGACCTCGCCGGCGCCCCGACCTCCGCCCGGCTGGCCGCCGCGGTGCGCACGGCGCCGGACGCCGGCCCGGACACACCGGCCTTCCCGATCCGCGCCGTCTTCGCCGGGCACGACCTGCCGGCCGCGGCCCTGGAACTGCCGGGCGTCGCGGAACAGGTGAGCGTCGACTCCCCGCCCGACCCCGAGGGCCGGCTGACCCTGGCCGTGACCGGGCCGGCGGAGTTCACCGTCGCCCTCACCGGCGCGCTGCCGGGCCGGGTGACGGCCGAGGGCTTCGCCGACCACCTCGCCCTGGCGGTCCGGTTCGGGCTCGACGACCCCGACCGGCCGCTGGCCGAACTCGACCTCTCCGGCCGCCCCGCGCCCCACCCGGCACCCGGCCCCGCCACCACCCGGCCGTACCGCGACTACCTGGCCTTCCTGGACGAGGAGTTCGCGGCGCGGGTACGGGAGGCCCCGGGGGCGGTCGCGGTGCGCTCCGAGGAGGGCACGCTCGACTACGGCGGGCTGGACCGGTGGAGCTGCCGGACGGCCCACGTCCTGGACCGTCACGGCGTCGGCCCCGGGCGGGTGGTGGCGCTCCTGTTGACCGGCGGGGCCGGCCGGATCGCGGCCGTCCTCGGGGCGATGCGCACCGGTGCGACCTTCACCTGTCTCAACCCCGCCGACCCGGACGCCCGCCTCCGCGACATCCTGGCCGGCACCGGGGCGGTCTGCGTGCTCGCCGACGAGGCCGCCGTCGCGGCGCACCCGGCGCTGCTCGGACCGGACGGCAGGTTCGCCGGCCTGCCGGTGGCGGCGCCGGTGCCCGCCCCGGGGGACGCACCGGGGGACGGCCCGGGGGACGAGCCGCAGGGCGAGCACGTCTGCTTCCCGGCCCCGCCGGCCGCCGACCGCCCGCTGTGCATCGTGCACACCTCGGGGAGCACCGGGACGCCCAAGGGCATCGCGCTGTCGCGGGCCGCGTTCGCGCAGTTCGCCGAGTGGCAGCGGGAGCGGTTCGGGATAGGGCCGGACAGCCGGGTCGCCCAGTGGGCGCCGCTCACCTACGACGCCGCGTACACCGAGATCCTCGCGGCGCTCACCGCCGGCGCCGCGCTCTGCCTGCCGCCCGAAGCGGCCCGGCGCGACCCGGTCTCGGTGGTGCGCTGGCTGCGGCGGGAGCGGATCGGGCAGATCCAGACCGTGCCGTCGTTCTTCCGGCTGCTCACCGAGGCGCTGGACGCGCAGGGCGGCGAACTGCCCGACCTGCGGCACGTCCTGGTCGCCGGCGAGGTGTTCCCGGTGGACCTCGCCGAGGCCTGGGCGCACCGGGCGGTGCGTCCGCGGCTGCACAACCTGTACGGGCCCACCGAGTGCATCCTCGCCACCCACCACGAACTGCCCCCCGGCGGGGAGTTCCCGGCCGGTGTGCCGATCGGCGTGCCGATCCCGGGCCGGGAGGCGCTCGTCCTCGACGGCCTCGGCCGGCCCTGCCCGGTCGGGGTGCCCGGCGAGATCCACCTGCGCAGCGCGTTCCTGGCCGGTTCCTACCACCGCCGGCCCGCCGAGACCGCCTCGGCGTACCTGCCCGACCCGTGGCGGCCCGGCCGGACGCTGTACCGCACCGGCGACCGCGGCCACCTGCGGGCCGACGGCACGCTGGCGTTCACCGGCCGGACCGGCAACCAGGTGAAGATCCGCGGGAACCGGATCGAACTGGACGAGGTCGAGGCGGTGCTGGAGCAGCAGTCCGGGGTGCGGGAGGCCGCCGCGGCGGTCCGCACCACCGCGTCCGGCGACCCCTGCCTGGTGGGCTACGTGGTGGCCGACCCCGGGGTCTCCGGGGAGGCGCTGCGTCGGCTCGTCGCGGCGCGGCTGCCCGCCCCCGCGGTGCCCGACCTGATCGCGGTGCTGGCCGACCTGCCGCGCACCGCCACCAACAAACGTGATCGTGCGCGGCTGCCCTGGCCCCTGCCGGCACGACGGAGCGAACCGGAAGGTGACGAACGATGAAGAACGCCGAAGCGGCGATCGCGGCCCTGGCCGCCGAGACCGGGGTCGGCCCGGAGACGGTGCGGCTGGCCGCCTCGTTCAAGGTGGCGGCGGTGCTCACCGGCTCCGACGCGCTCGGCGACGACGGGCGGAGCTGGCGCGAGCTGGTCGCCCGGGTGGCCACCCCGCAGGGGCGGGCCGAGGCCGAGCGGGTCCGGGAGGAGGCCGCCGCCCAGGGGCACGTCGGGCCCGACCGCACGGAGGGCTACGTCCGGGCGGTCCTGGAGCGGATGGCCGGCGCCCCGGACGAGGCGCACGACGAGCACGGCCTGGTCGACGGGGAGGAGCTCGCGGCCACGCTGGAGCTCTCCGCCGGTCCGGTCCGGGAGCTGCCGGACCGCCGGTTCCACGAGCTGTTCGAGGAGCGGGTGCGCCGGCACCCCGACGCGGTGGCCGCGGTGCAGGCCGGGCGGAGCTGGACGTACGCGGAGCTGAACGGCCGCGCCAACCGGATCGCCCGGTCGCTGCGGCAGCAGGGGCTGGCCGACGAGGACGTGGTCGCCGTGGTCGCCGAGCGCTCGCTGGAGTGGATGGCCGCGGTGATCGCGATCTTCAAGGCGGGCGGCTGCTACCTCCCGCTGGACCCGGCCTTCCCGGCCGAGCGGATCGCCGTGGTGCTGGAGCGCAGCGGCTGCCGCCGGGTGCTGGCGGACCCGGGGCTGAACCAGGTCGACGAGGCGGTGCGGGGCCGCGGGGTGACCGTCTCGGTGCTGACCGAGGTGCCGGCGTCTGTGCCTGCCGAGCTGTCTGCCGAGGTGCCGGCGGAGGTGCCGGCGGAGGTTCCTTCGGCGGAGACGGCCGGGTCCGGCCCCGAGGACGACCTCCACCTGCCCGTCGGTGCCGAACAGTTGGCGTACATCTACTTCACCTCGGGCTCCACCGGCGAGCCCAAGGGCGCGATGTGCGAGCACGCCGGCTTCCTCAACCACCTCTACTCCAAGATCGAGGACCTGGGCGTCCGCGAGGGCGACGTCATCGCCCAGACCGCCCCGCAGTGCTTCGACATCTCGCTGTGGCAGCTGGTCGCCGCGCTGCTGGTCGGCGGCCGGACGGAGATCATCGGACAGGACACCATCACCGACGTCCGCCGGTTCGTCGAGACCGTCACCGTGGCCGGCGTCCAGGTGGCCCAACTGGTGCCCTCCTACCTGGACCTGGTGCTGGAGACCCTCCAGGGCGAGCGCCTCGGCCTGCCGTCGCTGCGCTGCCTCGCGGTGACCGGCGAGGCCCTCAAGGCCGAACTGGTGCACCGCTGGTTCGCCGCCTTCCCCGGCATCCCCCTGGTCAACTGCTACGGCACGACCGAGGTCTCGGACGACACCAACCACGGCGTGATGCACGGCCCGCCGGCCGGCCGGTCCGTCCCGCTCGGGCCGCCGACCCGCAACGTCCGCGTGTACGTGGTGGACGAGCGGCTGCGCATGGTCCCGGACGGGGCGCCCGGGGAGATCGTCTTCGCCGGGGTGTGCGTCGGCCGGGGGTACGTCAACGACGCCGCCCGGACGGACGCCGCGTACCGGGCGGACCCGTACCGGCCGGGGGAACGGCTCTACCACTCCGGGGACTTCGGCCGCCGACTGCCCTCCGGCGAGTTCGAGTACCTCGGCCGCCGGGACTCGCAGGTGAAGGTGAGCGGGTTCCGGATCGAGATCGGCGAGATCGAGAACCGGCTGCTGCAGGTCCCCGGCGTCCGGGACGGCGCCGTGGTGATCGCCGGTTCGGCCGAGGACCCCCAGCTGGTCGGCTACTACAGCGGCGGCGCCGCCCCCGAGCCCGGGGACGTGGAGCGGGCCCTGGCCGCCGTCCTGCCGCACTACATGGTGCCCGGCCGCCTGCTCCGCCTCGACCGGCTGCCGCTGTCCGCGAACGGCAAGATCGACAAGAAGGCGCTGACCGCCGCGGCCCGGGAGCAGGGCCGTCCGGCCGCCGGCGGCGGCGTGGCACTCCCGGAGACCGACACCGAGCGCCGGGTCGCCCGGCTGTGGGCCGAACTGCTCGACGTCCCGCTCGACCGGATCGGCCGCGGCTCCCGCTTCGTCGAGCTCGGCGGCACCTCGCTGGCCGCGATCCGGCTGGCGATCGCCCTGGACCGCGCCGTGACGGTGGGCGAGCTGAAGGCCACCCCGACCGTCGCCGAGGTCGCCGGACTCCTCGACCGCAAGGCGGCCGGCCGGACCGCGGAGGCGCGGCGATGAGCCCCGCCACCCCCGCCGCCCGCACCGTCCCGCGCCTGCGCGTGCTGGACGCCGCCCCCGGCCCGGAGTGGCCCGCCGCGCACCGGGCGGAGGTCCTCGCCGAGGTCGAGGCGTCCGGGGCCGTCCTCCTGCGCGGACTCGGCGTCGCCTCGGCCGCGGACCTCGCCGCCGTCACCGCCGCCCTCGGGATCGAGCCGATGGCCGAACGGGAGGGGTTCGCGCCCCGCGAGCACCACGGCGGGACGGTCTACTCGGCCTCGCACTGGCCCGCGGACGCCCCGATGTGCATGCACCACGAGCAGAGTTACGCCGCCGAGGTCCCCGGCCTGCTGCTGTTCGGCTGCCTGACCGCCCCGGAGCGCGGCGGCCGGACCATGCTCGCCGACTCCCAGCAGGTGCTGCGCGACCTCCCCCCGGACCTGGTCGAGCCGTTCCGCCGGGACGGCTGGCTGCTGCTGCGGAGCTACCAGGACGTCGGCGTGCCGTGGACCGACGCCTTCGGCACCGACGACCGGGCCCGGGTCGACGCCTACTGCGCGGCCGAGGGCATCCGGCACGAGTGGTTCGACGACGGCCGGCTGCGCACCGTGCAGCGCCGCGCCGCCGTCGTCGCCCACCCCCGCACCGGCGCGCCCGGCTGGTTCAACCAGATCGCCTTCCTCAACGAACTGACCATGGACCCGGTGATCCGCGAGTACCTGCTCGACCAGTACGGGCCGACCGGCCTGCCGTTCACCACGGCCCACGGCGACAGCACCCCGGTCGACGCCGACACCGTGGAGACCGTCAACGCGTTCTACGAGGCGGCCACCTTCGGCGAGTCCTGGCGGGACGGCGACGTCCTGGTCGTCGACAACATCCGGATGGCCCACAGCCGGGAGCCGTACGAGGGATCCCGGGAGGTCGCCGTCGTCCTCGGCGACCCGGTCCGGCTCGACGGACACGTCCTGACCGACGGACACGTCCTGCCCGGCGGTGAGGCCGGATGACCGCCGCCTCCTTCGCGCAGGAACGCGCCTGGCTCGCCAGCCGGTTCGCCGCCGACACGGCGCTGTACCACGTCGCGGACCAGTGGCCGCTGCACGGGGACCTCTCCGAGGCCCGGATCCGGGCGGCCCTGGCCGCCGTGGTGGAGCGGCACGAGGCCCTGCGCACCGGATTCCGGGTCGTGGACGGCACGCTGACCGCCGTCGTCCACGACCGGGTCGACTCCGCACCGGAGGTCGTCGACCTCTCCGGGCGCACCGAGGAGGAGCAGCGCCGGGAGCGCGGGGTCCTCGCCGACCGGCTGAAGCACACCCCCTTCGACCTCGCCCGCGCACCGCTGTGGCGCGCGGGCCTGGTCAAACTCGGCGCCGGGCGCTGGCGGTTGCTGTTCGTCGCCCACCACGCGGTCTGCGACGCCCCGTCCCTCTTCAACCTCCACGCCGAGATCACCGAGTTCTGTGCGGCGCTCGAACAGGACCGGCCGCCGCGCGTCCCCCCGCTCGCCCTCTCCTACGGCGAGCACGCGCGGCAGCAGCGCGAGCGGCTCGGCGGTGCCGGGACCACCGAGTCGGCCGGCTACTGGCGGGCGCAGCTCGCCGGCCTGCCGGCCGAGCACGGCCTTCCGCTGGACCTGCCGCGGCCGGCCCGGCGGTCCTTCGCCGGCGCGGAGCTGCGGGCCGAACTCCCGGCCGGCACGGCGCCCGCGCTCGCGCGGGCCGCCGACCGGCACGGGGTCACGCCGTTCGAGCTGCTGCTCGCCGGGTACGCGGCCCTGCTCCACCGGCGCTCCGGCCGGGACGACGTCGTCCTCGGGGTGCCGCTGTCCGGCCGGGACCGCCCCGAACTGCTGCCCCTCGTCGGCACCTTCGTCAACATGGTGGTGCTCCGGGTGGACGCCTCGGGCGACCCCTCGTACGCCGGGCTCGTCGAACGCGTCCGGGCGGTGTGGCGGGCGGCCCGCGACCACCAGGAGACGCCGTTCCAGACGGTGGTCGAGCACCTCGCGCCGCAGCGCGGCCCCGGCCTGCCCCCGCTCTACCAGCTGGCCTTCAACACCACCGCGGCCGAGGGCTTCGGGCCGCCGTCCACCACCGCCGAGGACGACCTGCTGCTGGAGGTGTCCGGCACGACGGCCCGGCTGGAGTACAACACCGCCCTGTTCCGCCGGGAGACCGCCGAAGGGCTGCTCGCCGACTACGCGGCGGTGCTCACGGCGGCCCTCGCCGACCAGTCGACACCGCTGTCCCGGCTCCCGGTGAGACCGCCGCGCCGGGCCGGTGCGGCCGGCCCGGTGCCCGCGTCGGGCGCCGTGCCGGGCCCGCCCCCCGGCCACGTCCCGCCGCGCACCGCCGCCGAGGAGGTGGTGGCCCGCGCCTGGGCCGACGTCCTCGGAATCGACCGGGTCGGCGTGCACGACGACTTCTTCGCCATCGGCGGCCACTCGCTGCAGGCGCTGCGCCTGCTCGCCCGGCTGTCGTCCGACCACCGCGTCGAGACCACCGTCGACGCCTTCTTCTCGAACCCGACCGTCGCACGGCTGGCCGCCGAGCTGGAGCGGCACACCGCAACGCGCCGGGAGCACCGGACCGACCCCGAGGGAGAGACATGGCAGTGACCGGCCGGATCGACGGCGTGCCCAGCGAGGTGTGGAACGAGGAGGTGCTGGCCCCGCAGTTCGGCTACGAGGCCGAAGCCCTGCTGCCGCACTACGTGTCCATCGAGAAGGTGCTGCTGCTGGAGTACCGCAGGATGGGCCTGGTCGACCCGCAGGGGGCGGCCGCGCTCGCCGGCCGGCTCGACGGCCTGACCCCCGAGCTGATCCGGGCGGACCCGCGGGACAACATGTCGGACATCTTCTTCGCCATGGAACGCCACGTGGCCCGCGGCGCCACCGCCCCCTTCGCGGCCTGGCACGTCGACCGCAGCCGCAACGACTTCCAGGCCTGCGGCCAGCTGCTGTCCTGCCGGGAGAACATCCGTGCCCTCGCCGCGGACCTGGTCGCCCTCGGGCGCACGGCCGCGGCGCGCGCCGCCGAACTGCCGGACAGCCCGATGCCGGGCTACACCCATGCGCAGGCCGCGCAGACCATCACGCCCGCGTTCTACCTCTCGGCGCTCTCCGAGGAGACCCTCGGCGCGGCCCGGCGGCTGCTGGCCACCTACGACGAGATCGACCGCTCGCCGCTGGGCGCGGGCAGCATGGCCGGCCAGGAACTGCCCTGGGACCGCGAGCGGATGGCCGCACTGCTGGGCTTCCGGGAGCCGCAGGCGCACGCCCTGGTCTCGGTGGCCTCCCGGTCCTGGGCCCTCGCGGTCGCGTCCGAGCTGTCGAACTTCGCGGTGGCCCTCAGCCGGTTCACCACCGACCTGATGACCTGGAGCGGCGCCGGGTTCGGGTTCGTGGACTTCCCCGACGCGCTGGCCGGGATCTCCGCCGCGATGCCGCAGAAGCGCAACTTCCCCGTCCTGGAACGGATCCGCGGCCGCTGCTCGCACGTCGTCGGCTGCGCGACCCAGCTCGCCTTCGCCCAGCACGGCACCCCGTACGCCAACAGCGTCGAGGTTTCCAAGGAAGCCGGGCAGCACCTCCGGGCCCAGTTCGCCGCGCTGCGCTCGGCCCTGCGGCTGGCCCACACCACCCTCGCCACCGCGACCTTCCGGACCGACCGGATGCGCGAGGCCTGCGAGGGGGACTTCCTCGGCGCCTTCACCCTCGCCAACCTGCTCACCCTGGAGGCCGGGGTCCCCTGGCGGACGGCGCAGGTGATCGCCGGAGCGTACGTCAGGGCCGCCATCGCCGGCGGCCTGACCGCGGCCACCCCCGACGGTCCGCTGCTCGCGGCGATCGCCGAGGAGCACGGCCACCGGGTGCCCGAGCCCGCCGAGCTGCTGTCCCGCTCCTTCGACTCCGACCGGGCCGTCCGGATCAAGCACTCCGCGGGCTCGACGCACCCCGACGCCGTCCGCGTCATGCTCGCCGCGCAGGAGGACGGGTACCGGGAGCTGGCCGGGCAGTGGCGGCTGCGCGACGAGGCGGCGAGCGTCGCCGCGGCGCGCGTGGACGCCCTGCTGGCCACCGTCGACACCGCCGCCGGGGACACCGCCGCCGGGGACACCGCCACCGTCGACACCGCCGCCGGGGACACCGCCGGGGAGACCGCGACGGTCACCCCGTGACCGGGCCCAGCCTCATCACCCGCCGCCCCGGCGCGGACCTGCGCAGCGGCCGCGCCGAAGCCTCCGGCACCTTCGGCGAACTGCTCCAGGGCCGGCTGCCCGACGGCACCGACTTCCTCGTCACGCTGCCGATCACGCTCCGCTCCCGGGCCTGGTTCCGCTTCGACCCGGCCGGCCCGCTGCGGGTCTTCCCCGCCCACAAGACGAAGTCCCTGCGGCTGGCCGAGGCCATGCTGGCGGCCCACCGGCCCGGTGGCGGCGGGACGCTGATCCTGGACAGCGACCTGCTGATCGGCAAGGGACTGGCCAGCTCCTCCGCCGACCTGGTCGCCACCGCGCGCGCGGTCGGCGGCGCGCTGGGCATGGACACCGGCCCGGCGGCGGTGGAGCACTGGCTGCGCCCGATCGAGCCGACCGACGGGGTGATGCACCCGGGCGTCGTGGTCTTCGAGCACCGCGAGGTGCGGCTGCGCGAGGCGCTCGGCGCCCTGGCGCCGGCCACCGTGGTCGCCGTGGACGAGGGCGGCCACCTGGACACCGTCGCCTTCAACAAGCGTCCCAAGCTCTACTCCCCGGCCGAGACGGCCGAGTTCACCGCGCTGCTGGACGCCCTGACCGCGGCCGTGCGCGCCGGGGACCCGGCCGCCGTGGGCCGGGTGACCACCCGCAGCGCCGTCCTCAACCAGCGTTTCGCCCCCAAGCGGCACCTGGACGCGATGCTGGCCATCGCGGAGCGGACCGGGGCGCTCGGCCTGGTGTGCGCGCACAGCGGCACCATGCTGGGCCTGCTGTTCGACGACGCGGATCCGGACCGCACCCGCAAGGTCGCCGAGGCGCACGCGGCCTGCGAGGCCCTGGGCGACGACACCCTCCTGTTCCGGACCCTCACCCAGCCCTCCCCGTAGGGGCACTTCCCACACCTCTTAAGGACGTACTCACATGCGGCAGGAATCGGTCATCGACGGCATCGGCCACACCCCGGCGGTGCGGCTGAGGGTCGACGCCCCCGAAGGCGTCGAGGTCTTCGCCAAACTGGAGATGCAGAACCTCTTCGCGATGAAGGACCGGGTGGCCCGGCAGGTGATCCTCGACGCCCGGCGCACCGGCGCGCTGGCCGAGGGCGCGCCGATCGTGGAGAGCTCCTCGGGCACGATGGCGCTCGGGGTCGCCCTGGTCGGCACCTACCTCGGCCACCCGGTGCACATCGTCACCGACCCGCGGATCGATCCCGTCACCCTGGCCAAGCTGCGCACCCTGGGCTGTGAGGTCCACGTGGTGGCGGCGATGACCGGGCAGGGGTGGCAGAGCGCCCGGCTGGAGCGGCTGGCCGAGCTGATGGCCGGTCTGCCCGGCGCGTTCTGGCCGCAGCAGTACAGCAACCCGCAGAACCCCGCCGCGTACCGGAGCCTGGCCGCCGAGCTGGTCGCCGACCTGGGGTCGGTGGACGTCGTGGTCGGGGCGGTGGGCAGCGGCGGCTCGCTCTGCGGGACGTCGAGGGCGCTGCTGGAACGCCTGCCGGACGTCTCGGTGGTGGGCGTGGACTGCGTGGGCAGCGTGCTCTTCGGCCAGCCGGACCGGCCGACCCGCAGGCAGAGCGGGCTCGGCAACAGCCTCATCCCGGAGAACATCGACTACCGCCTCTTCGACGAGGTGCACTGGCTGTCCGACGACGAGGCCTTCGACGCCACCCGCCGGCTCGCCCGGGAGCAGAAGATCTTCGGCGGGAACACCTCCGGCTCGGTCTACCGGATCCTCACCCACCTCGCGGCCCGGGCCGAGCCCGGCACCCGGCTGGTCGGCATCATGCCGGACCGCGGCGACCGCTACGTGGACACCGTCTACGCCGACGCCGAGGCGGGCGCGGCCGAAGCCGGCACCCTCGCCGCCGCCCCGGAGGAGGTCGAGTACGGCGCCACCGTCTCCAGCTGGTCGTTCGCCCGGATACCCCGCCGGGACCGGAAGCTGCTGCTGTTCGTCGAGTCCAACACCACCGGCACCGGAATGATCGCGCTGCGGACCGCCGTGCGCCTCGCCCTGGAGCCGGTGCTGTTCACCAAGGACGCGGCGCGCTACCCGGAACTGCCCGGCACCGGCTGCCGCGTCGTGGTGTGCGACACCGACGACGAGGCCGCGCTGACCGCGGCCGTCGCCGAGGTGAGCGCCGGCCGCCGGGTGGCGGGCGTCACGACGACCAGCGAGTTCTACCTGGAGCACGTCGCGCGGGCGGCCGCGGCGCTGGGCACGCCCGGCAACCCGGTGGAGGCGATGACCCGTTGCCGCAACAAGGCGCTGACCCGGACCGCGCTGCACGAGGCCGGGGTGACCCAGCCCCGGTTCGCGGTCGTCACGGACCCGGACCGGGACGCGGTCGCGGCCGCCGTCGCCGCGGTGGGCCTGCCCTGCGTGGTCAAGCCGGTCGGGGAGTCCGGTTCGCAGTCCGTGCTGTGGTGCGAGGACGCCGGGACGGCCACCGCGCACGCCCTCGACCTGCTCGCCGTCACCCACAACGTGCGCGGCCAGCGGACCCCGGGCGCGGTGCTGGTCGAGCAGTACGTGGACGGGCCCGAGTTCAGTGCGGAGATGTTCGGCGTGGACGGCGAGGCCCGGTGCGTCGGCGTCACCCAGCGCACCGTCAGCCCGCTGCCGCACTTCGTCGAGACCGGTCACCTCTTCCCCGCCGACATCGACGACGCGCTGGCCGAACGGATCGCCGACACGGCCCGGCAGGCGCTGAAGGCCGTCGGCTTCGAGCGCGGCCCGGCGCACGTCGAGCTCCGGCTGACCGCCGACGGCCCGGCCGTCATCGAGATCAACGGACGGCTGGCCGGCGGCATGATCCCGGAACTGATCCGCCCGGCCACCGGGATCGACCTGCTGGAGCAGCAGATCCGCGCCGCCGCCGGCCTGCCGCTCGACCTCTCGGCCGCGCACGACCGCCGGGCCGGCCTGCGGTTCCTGACCGCGCCGCGGCCGGGCCGGCTGACCGGCGTGACCGGGGTCGGGCAGGCCGAGCGGGTGCCCGGCGTGGAGCGGGTCCTGGTGAGCGGGACGCCGGGCCGCGAGGTCCGGCCGCCGCGGAGCGCCTACGACCGGCTGGGCCACGTCATCGCCGTGGGCGCGTGGCCGCAGGAGGTCGGGCGGGCGCTGGCCGAGGCGACCGGACTGATCGAGGTCGGCGTCGAGGGGGAGTGACGCTGGAGTGACGGACCGTCATTCTTGTCCCCGTGTGACGGACCATCACGTCGACCCCGGACGGCGACGGATCGTCACGCTTCGTCCGGGGCCGGCAGGTCGACCGGGTGCCCGTGGAGCTCGGCCGCGATCCGGCCGAGCATCCCGTCCCTCTCCTCCCGGAGGAAGAAGTGGTCCCCGGGGTGGACCCGGAGGGCGAAGGACGCCGTCGTGTGGTCGGCCCAGCCCGCGGTCAGCTCCGCCGGGACGACCCGGTCGTCCCGGCCCGCGAACGCCGTGATGGGGCAGGAGACCCGGCTCCCGGCCGACGCGTGCCACTGTTCGAGCAGGGTCAGGTCGGCCCGGATCACCGGCAGCATGAACTCCATCAGCTCGGTGTTGGCGAGGATCTCCGGAGGCGTGCCGCCCATCGCGGTCAGCTCGGCCGTCAGCTCGGCGTCCGGCAGGTCGTGCAGCGGCTTCGGCTCGACGGCCGAAGCCGGGAACGACCCGGACACGAAGAGCCGGACCGGCGGCGTGGCCCCGGGCCGGCGCTCCAGCTCCTCGGTCACCGCGTACGCGATCTTCGCGCCCATGCTGTGCCCGAGGATCGCGAAGGGCCCGCTCTCCCGCCGCAGGACCTCCTCGCACAGCGCGTCGACCATGGCGGCCATGCCGGTCAGCAGGGGATCGCGCAAGCGGGTCCCGTGGCCCGGCAGTTCGACCGGGACGACCTCGACGTCGAGGTCCCGGGCCGGCTCCGTCCACGAGCGGAAGAAGTGCGACGACCCGCCGGCGAAGGGCAGGCAGTAGACGCGGGGCAGTCCGGTCGTCCCCGTGGTCCACGGCAGCCAGCGGGCAGCGCTGTCCTGGTTCTGTCGCAACATCAGATGACACCGTTCTGGTGGGCGAACACGGCGGCCTGCAGGCGGTCCCTGAGTCCGAGTTTCCTGAGCAGCTGGGAGATGTGGAACTTGACCGTCGACTGCACGATGCAGAGCCGCTTGGAGATCTCGGCGTTGGACATCCCGTTCGCCAGGAGTGCCAGGATCTCGCGCTCGCGGAAGGTGAGCAGGTTGAGGCTCAGCGCCGGGAGCAGCGCGGGCTGTTTGTCGCGGACCCAGCCCAGCAGCAGGGCCGCGATGTCGGGGGACAGGAAGGAATGGCCGGTGGCCGTGGCTCTTATCGCCTGGGGGAAGTCCTCGACCAGGGTGTTCCGGGTGACGATCCCGGTGGCGCCCGCCAGGATGGACTCCAGCACGGCGTCGTCCTCGGCCGGGGCCATCAGCAGCGTACGGGGGGCCTCCCGGCTCGGCCCCGGGAGTTCGCGGACGAGGTCGATGCCCGTCATGTCCGCGAGTTCGAAGTCGGCCACGACGACGGCGGGGTTCAGCTCCCGGGCCAGCGCGCGGGCGGTGCTCCCGTCCGCGGTCTCACCGACCACTCGGATGTCCGGCTCGGCCACGAGGGCCGAGGACAGTCCGCTGCGCATCAGCGACTGGCCCGCACATATCAGAATCGGTATTTCCATCGGTTTGTGACATCCCCCTTCTCCGGAGTGGCCCGCCCAGCACGCCCGGTTCCCGCCGGTCAGGCGTCGCCAGGGGCGCGCCTGCGGCCGGCCGGACATGTCCGACCCCCGTCGGGGAGTGCTGCTCGGATTCGGACTTGATCAGCCCCTGCCGGGCCCGGCGGGCCCGACGGTGTCGAACCCGAGGGCGATGGCGAGCAACTGGGTACGGCTGCTGGCCCCGCTCTTGCCCCGCATGTTGCGGATGTGGGTCTCGACGGTGTGGTGGCTCAGGTGCAGCAGGCGGGCGGTGGCCCGGGAGGTGCGGCCCTGCGCGAGGTGGTCGAGGATCTCCCTCTCCCGTGTGGTGAACAAAGGGTCAGCCTCCCCAGGAGGTGTCGTCACAGAGGGCGTTGGTCGGGCAGGTGAGGACGGAGGACGCGGTGGGGCCGTCGTGGGCCGCCGCCGCGGTGGCGGAGACGGTCGGGGCCAGCCAGAGGGCTGCGGCGCCGAGCAGCGCCACGGTGGTGGTGATGAACCGCTTCATGGGGATCTCCCGTGGGTCTATGTGGTATCCGCCCCCTTGGTCGAAGGGGCCATGGCTTCACTCTGGCGGGCATCGAAGATCGCCGACATGCTTGGAACCGTTCATCAACTTGCCTGACAGCAAAGGGGTGTGGGGGTAAATATGGAAAAAAGCGATCAAAATGTGACAGAGCGTCGGACCGGGGCAGGTCAGGGGCATGAATCCGACCTGTCCGTCTACGCATGGTTTGCGGAGAACCGCTACCCCGGCGCCCACGATCCGGCGGTCGTCGCACAGGCGACGGGACTGCCCCCCGCCGGGGTGACGGCGGCGATCGAGCGGCTGCTCGACACCGGACTGCTGGCGCCCGCCGGTGCCAGGCAGGAGACCCTGCGGGTGGTCTCCCCCGACTCGGCCTACTTCCGCCGCGCCGCCCCCGTCGAGGCGGAGATCCGCCGGCGACAGGACGACATCGCCCGGATGCGCAGCCGGTTCGACGACTTCTCCCCCCTCTTCCCGGACAGCCGGGAGTCCGGCGAGGGCATCGAGGTGATCCCCACCCTGGCGGAAGTCCGGCTCCTGCTCAACCGGTTGGGCGAACAGTGCACCACCGAGGTGGTCTCCTGCCAGCCCGGCGGGGGCGCCCGGCTCCCCGAGGCGATGTCCGAGGCCCTGGTGCGCGACCGGGCGATGCTGGAGCGCGGCGTGCGCATCCGCACCATCTACCACCACACCGCCCGCTTCAACGGCCCCAGCCAGGCCTACGTCGCCGCCGCCTCCGCCCTGGGCGCCGAGTACCGCACCACCCACGAACTGGCCGGGCGGATCATCATCATGGACCGCGAGACCGCCTTCCTCTCCGCCGCGGGCCCGGAGCTGGGAGCCGTGGTCATCCGCGAACCGTCGACCGTCGCCTACCTCTACGAGATGTTCGAACTCACCTGGGGTCAGGCCACCCCCTTCCAGGAGTCCACCGGACGCGAGATGGAGGCCGTCGCCCGGGAACTCCACCGCACGATCCTGCGCCTGCTCGCCGACGGGCTCAAGGACGAGGCGATCGCCCGCCGCCTGGGAATGTCGCTGCGCACCGCGCGCCGTCACATCGCCGAGATCCTGGAGCGGCTCGGCGCCGACAGCCGCTTCCAGGCGGGCGTCGCCGCCAGCCGGGCGGGCCTCCTGGATACCTGAAAACCGTGATGCCGTCCGAGCCGCAGATGCACCATGCTGACACTCCGACACCACTGTGGCGGATGGCACCACCGAAGGAGACAACACGTGGACTGGGAACGCCTGAGCGAGCGCCCCGGGCTGGATCCCTACCTCCAGGAGCTGGCGCTCTTCCTGGACACCCACTTCGCCCGCACCTTCGGGCTGCTCTGGCCCGAGAACGACCCCGCCGTCCCCCGCAGCGCCGGCGGACCGCCCGACGCGGCGCTGGCCGGGTACGTCGCCGCGGGCCTGACGGCCCTGCTGGGCTGGCAGGTCGAGGACGCCGTCGGCGCCCTCCCGCCCGGCGGCCACGTCCTGGTGATCCAGTCCGCCGGATCGAGCCGCTGGACGCTCCGGTCGCCGGGCGACCCCGCCGCCGAGGTCTCCACCCTCAGCGGCGAGGCCCTGTACCTCCCGCCCGGCTACCGCTGCAGCGCCCTCCACAGCGAGGACGCGCGGCACGTCGTCCTCACCGTCACCGATCCGCAGGAAGCGCCGTCGGCGCCGACCGCCGCACTGGCGGCCGACGGCGTGCAGGACTGAACCCGCCGGACTCCGGACGGATCCGGGCCCGGTCGTTCCGCCGAGCCTCGCCCTCCGTCCCGGTGGCGACGGCCGATCCGGCCGCCGGGGTCACGACCTGGCCTCGTCCCCGCGATCGCGCGCGCCGTTCCGGCCCCCTGGTCCCGCACGGTTCCTCGGGCGTGGCCGACGGCCACCTCGCCGTCACCGTCCGGCGCGGCATGACCGAGATCACCACAGGCACCCGCCGCCGGCCGCACCGCCGTCACCGCCGAGGTCGCCCGCCTCCCGGAGGCGCTCCGGGCCGCCCGGCCCGGCCGCCCCGACGTGGGGGCACGGCCGGGTGCCCGGTACTACCCTGAAAGCCGAGGCGACGTCCGGCCACGGACGATGCCACTGCCTCGGGACTCCGCTCAGCCGTCGGACGACGGGAGACCCGCATGAACGACCGCGTCGAAAGCTGATCCGGGCCGATGTACGGAGCGGACGGCCGTGACGCCGCGGGCGCGGACCCGGGCGGGCCCGGGCCGGATCGGCCGGTCCTGGGCGGGCTGCGCTCGCGGCTGCGGGTGCACAGCCTCGCCGGGCAGGTGTTCCTGTGCCTGCTGGTCGTCGTGGTGCTGCTGGTCGGTGCGGCGCTGACGACGCTCGTCCTGCAGGCCCGGAGCTACGCCACCAGCGTGGCGGCGGGCCGCACCCGTGCCGCGGCCGTCGCCCTGGCGCAGGACCCCGGCGTGGTCAGCGCGATGGACAGCCCCGATCCGACCGCGGTGCTGCAGCCGCTGGCCGACAAGGTCGTGAAGGCGGGCGGTTTCGACTACGTCGTCTTCGCCAGCCCGGAGGGGATCCGCTACACGGCCGAGAAGCCCGAACTGATCGGGAAACACGTCATCGGCCCGTTCGAGCGCGCCCTCACCGGGCCGACCACCGACAGCTTCCCGACGCCCCTCGGGCGGGTCGTGGAGTCCGGCGCGCCGGTCGTCCGACCGGACGGTTCGGTCTCCGGAGCGGTCGGGGTCGGCATCACCGTGGCGCACGTGGGCAGCGCGGTGAGCCGGCAGCTGCCGGTCCTGTTCGGTGGCGCGGCGGCCGCGCTGCTCGTGGGCCTGGGCGGGGCCGCGCTGGTGCGCCGGCGGCTGCGGCGCCAGACGCACGGCCTGGGGGCGGCCGAGATGACGCGGATGTACGAGCACCACGACGCGGTGCTGCACGCGGTCCGCGAGGGCGTGCTGATCGTCGGCGGGGACGGGCGGGTGCTGCTGGTGAACGACGAGGCCCGCCGCCTGCTGGAACTGCCGCCCCGGGTGGAGGGGCAGCCGGTCGCCGAGCTCGGGCTCGATCCCGGGCTGGCCGGGCTGCTGGCCTCCGAGCGCACCGCGACCGACGAGGTGCACCGGGCCGGGGACCGGCTGCTCGCCGTCAACAACCGCCCCACCGCACCGTTCGGTGGCGGGGCCGGCAGTGTCGCGACCATCCGGGACACCACGGAGCTGCGGGCGCTGGCCGGGCAGGCCGAGGCGGCCCGGGCCCGGCTCCAGCTGCTGTACGACGCGGGGCTGCGGATCGGTACCACCCTGGACGCGGCGCGGACCGCGCAGGAGCTGGTCGACGTGACGGTTCCCCGCTTCGCCGACCACGCCACGGTCGAGCTGGCCGACCCCGTGCTGCGCGGCGAGGAGCTGGTCCCGGGCCCCGGCGTCGAGCAGGGCCTGCGGATCCACCGCACGGCCACCAGCGGCAGCGGCGACGACTGGCCGTTCCTGCCCGTGGGCACGGAGATCAGCCCGCTCCCCGGCACTCCGCAGGAGAGCGCGCTGAGGGCCGGCCACCCGGTGCTCACCAACGATCTGCGCCGTGAACGGGCCTGGCGGGCACGCGCCCCGGAGGCCGCCGACCGCGTGCTTGCGCACGGGGTGCACGCGCTGATCACCGCGCCGCTGCGGGCGCGCGGCCTGACCCTGGGCACGGTCCACTTCTGGCGGGCGGGCGAATCCGCGCCGTTCGACGACGAGGACCTCTCCTTCGTCGAGGAACTGGTGGCCCGCACGGCGATCAGCGTGGACAACGCCCGCCGCTACACCCGTGAGTACCGGATGGCCGAGACGCTCCAGCGCAGCCTGCTGCCCCGGGGACTGCCCGAGCAGAGCGCCCTGGAGGTGGCCTACCGCTACCTGCCCGCGCTGCGCGGGGTCGGCGGGGACTGGTTCGACGTCATCCCGCTGCCCGGTTTCCGGGTCGCCCTCGTCGTCGGCGACGTCGTCGGCCACGGCCTGCACGCCGCCGCCACCATGGGCCGGCTGCGAACCGCCGTGCTCAACTTCTCCGCCCTCGACCTGCCCCCCGACGAGCTGATCGCCCGCCTCGACGAGTTGATCACCCGACTCGACCAGGACGGCGCGGCCGGCGCGGCGGACGACGGCAGGAGCGCGCCCGTCACCGGGGCCACCTGCCTGTACGCGATCTACGACCCGGTCTCCGGGCACTGCAGCATGGCCCGGGCGGGGCACCCGCCGCCCGCACTGGTCCGCCCCGACGGCGGCGTGGACTTCGCCGACCTGCCGGCCGGCCCGCCGCTCGGCGTGGGCGGACTACCCTTCGAAACCGCCGAGCTACGGCTGGAACCCGGCACCGAACTGGTCCTCTACACCGACGGGCTGGTCGAGAACCGCGAGCGCGACCTGGGCACCGGACTCGCCGAACTGCGCCGTTCGCTGGCGGACGTCCGGGACCACCGGTCCCCGGAGGACACCTGCCGGGCCGTGTTCGACGCCTTGGTCCCACCGCGGCGCAGCGACGACATCGCGCTCCTCGTCGCGCGCACCCGGCTGCTCGACCCCGGGCAGGTGGCCGACTGGGACGTGCCGTTCGACTTCGCCGCCGTGTCACGCGTCCGCAGGGAGTGCACCGACCGGCTGACGGCCTGGGGCCTGGAGGAGCTGACCTTCACGGCCGAGCTGATCCTCAGCGAGCTGATCACCAATGCCATCCGCTACGGCGCCGAGCCGATCCGGGTGCGCCTGCTGAAGGACAGCTCCCTGGTCTGCGAGGTCTCCGACGGCAGCAGCACCGCCCCGCACCTGCGCTACGCCGCCACCACGGACGAGGGCGGCCGGGGCCTGTTCCTGGTGGCGCAGCTGGCCGAGCGGTGGGGCACCAGGTACACGGCCCGGGGCAAGGTCATCTGGTCCGAGCAGCCACTGACCGCCCCCGAGTACCGGTTCGAGGCGCTGCTGGCGTGAACGGGTGGCCGCACGGGACCGGTGTCAGTGGTCCACGGGGAGGCCGCCCTGCTGCTTGATCGGCTTCATGATGATCTGGGAGTTGACGGCGGTGGCGCCGGGCAGGGTGGTCAGCCGTTCGATCCACAGCTTCTCGTAGGCGGGCAGGTCGGCGACGGCGACCCGGAGCAGGCACCCGGGGCTGCCCATCAGCCGGTACGCCTCGATCACGTCGGGGATGGCCAGCAGCTCCTCCTCGAAGGCCTCGACCGATCGGGTGTCCCGCTCGATCGAGACGAGCACCTCGAAGCTCCGGCCGACCGCCTGCGGGTTGACGACCGCGCGGTAGCCCTCGATCACGCCGTCCTGCTCCAGCTGCCGCACGCGTCGCATGCACGGCGACGCCGTGAGGCCCACCCGTTGGGCGAGCTCCTGGTTGCTCAGCCGTCCGTCCTTCTGGAGCTCGCGCAAGATTGCCCTGTCGATCTGGTCCATGGCGCGATTGTCCACCACGAAAGTCGTCGGACGGGCGGAGATCGGCAAACCGATTGCGGTGATTTCGCCGTAATCTTGCGGATGGCGCGAGCCCTCGCTTCCCGCCACCCACCACCCCCTTCGGAAACGGACACCTCCATGCAGCCTGCCCTTCGGACGCCGAACGGCTACGGGACCCGGACCGAGCACGACCTGCTCGGCGAGCGGGACGTGCCGGCCGACGCGTACTACGGCATCCACACCCTGCGGGCGGTGGAGAACTTCCCGATCACCGGCACCCGGATCTCCGTCTACCCGGACCTGGTGACCGCGCTGGCCTGCGTCAAGCAGGCGGCGGCGATGGCCAACCGCGACCTCGCCCTGCTGGAGGACGGCAAGGCGGCGGCGATCGTGGCGGCCTGTGAAGAGGTCCGCGCCGGACGGCTGCACGACCAGTTCGTCGTCGACGTGATCCAGGGCGGAGCGGGCACGTCCACCAACATGAACGCCAACGAGGTGGTCGCCAACCGCGCCCTGGAGCTCCTCGGGCACGCCAAGGGCGAGTACGCGGTGATCCACCCGCTGGAGGACGTCAACGCGGGGCAGAGCACCAACGACGTGTACCCGACCGCGGTCAAGATCGCTCTCCACCTCGCGGCCCAGGGCCTGTTGGAGGCCATGGCCGAGCTGCGGGACGCCTTCACCGCCAAGGCCGCCGAGTTCGCCGACGTCCTGAAGATGGGGCGCACCCAGCTCCAGGACGCCGTGCCCATGACGCTCGGCCAGGAGTTCGCCGCGTTCGCGGTCATGCTGGAGGAGGACCGCGCCCGGCTGGCCGAAGCCTGTGCGCTGATCCGCGAGATCAACCTCGGCGGCACCGCCATCGGCACCGGCCTCAACGCGCACCCCGCCTACCCGGCCACCGCCTGCGCCCATCTCGGCGCCCTCACCGGCATGCCCCTGGAGCTCGCCGGCGACCTGGTCGAGGCGACCCAGGACGCCGGCGCGTTCGTCCAGCTGTCCGGTGTGCTCAAGCGGATCGCCGTCAAGCTCTCCAAGACCTGCAACGACCTGCGGCTGCTCTCCTCGGGCCCGCGCACGGGCCTCGGGGAGATCAACCTGCCCGCGGTGCAGGCGGGTTCGAGCATCATGCCGGGCAAGGTCAACCCGGTGATCCCCGAGGTGGTCAACCAGATCGCCTTCGAGGTCATCGGCAACGATCTGACGGTCACCTTCGCGGCGGAAGCGGGCCAGCTCCAGCTCAACGCCTTCGAACCGGTCATCGCCCACAGCCTGCTGAAGAGCCTCACCCACCTGCAGGCCGGCTGCCGGACCCTCGCCAAGCGCTGCGTCGTCGGGATCACCGCCAACCACGACCACCTCGCCCACCTGGTGGCGCACTCCATCGGCCTGGTCACCGCCCTCAACCCGCACATCGGCTACGAGAACGCCACCGGCATCGCGCAGGAGGCCCTGACCACCGGCGCCTCCGTCCGCGACCTGGTGCTCCGCAGGGGCCTGCTGACCCCGTCGGAACTCGGCGAGATCCTCAGCCCCGGCAACCTCGCCCGCCCCCACGTCAACTGACGGACCGTCAGCCTCGTGCCATCGTCGGCAGGATCCGCTTCCAGGCGAGTTCGCCGCCGGCGGCCTCCATCACCGACCAGGGGTTCCAGAAGTCACGGAAGTGGGCGATGCGGCCGTGCTCGTACCGCACCACCGACAGGTAGACCTGGTGGTACTGGCCCCCGGTGGCGATCAGGGTGCACTCGCCGGTGAAGCCCGCGACGACCAGGCCGTCCTCGGTGGCGGTGTAGAACTCCGGCTCGGAGAACTCGACCTTCAGCTGCTCACGGAACATCGTCATCTGGGCGAGCAGCGCCTCCCGGCCCTGCATCCGGGTGGGAAGGCCCCAGGCCGGGTACGGGAATTCGAGGACGCCGTCCTCGGTGAAGCCGTCGATCCACTCCTCGATCCTCCCTTCCGCCAGCTGCTCCAGGCCTTGCGTGAACAGGTCCTTCAGCTCCTGCGGCGTGGTCATGCGGTTCCTTCTCTCGGTGTCGTGGTGTCGGTCGTGCGGACGGCGGTCAGCGGGCGGGCGTGACGACGTCCCCGAGGATCCGGTCGATCGCCCGGTCGGGCAGCAGCCTGGCCAGCACGCGGCTGCCGATCGCATCCCGGCCGACGCCGTAGCGGGTCCTCGGCCGCTCGGCGACCAGTGCCCGGAAGACGACCCGGGCGACGTCGTCGGGAGTGGTGCGGCTGGTCCTGGCCAGGGTCTCGTTGGCTTCCATGAAGGGCGGGAAGGTGTCGCGGTAGAGCTCCCGGACCGGCCCGGGGGCACTCTCCAGCGCCCGGTCGCCCGCTTCGCGCATCTTGGACCAGAGCGGCGTCAGGACGGCGCCCGGCTGGACCACCGACACGGGGATCCGCTGCGGGGAGAGCTCGCGTCGCAGCGCGTCGCTGAGCGCCTCCTTGGCGAACTGGGCCGCGGCGTAGGCGCCGAGGTAGGGGATCGCGATGTTCCCGAGGCCCGAGGTCACGTTGACGATCCGCCCGGTGCCGGCCCGCAGCAGCGGCAGGAACCCCTGGATCACGATCAGCTGACCGGTGACGTTGGTGTCCAGCTGGCGGCGCATGAGCTCGCTCGGCACGCATTCCAGCGGAGCCGTGACGGCGATGCCCGCGTTGTTGACCAGGCCCCACAGCCCGGCCTCGTCGGCCGACTCGGTGACCTCGTACACGGCGGCCTGGACCGACTTCTCGTCCGTCACGTCGACGACCACCGGGGTCAGCCGTCCGGGCGCGGCCGCGTGCAGCCGTTCGCCGTCCTCGGGGCGGCGGACGCCGGCGAAGACGTGGAAGCCCACCCGCGACAGCTGGAGCGCACAGGCCTCGCCGAGGCCCGAGGAGGCTCCGGTGACGACCACGGCGCGGCCCGAGGGTGACACCGGACCCGACGACTTCGACACGTGCTTCCTCCGGGTTCAGGACATGGCGGCGAACGGTGAAGCGCCGGGTCCGTCCGTCCACGGCCGATCCCGGCCGGGTCCCACCGTAGAGGGCGCCGAGGGGATAGCCCGGGACGAACTCGCCCGGAACGCCCGTGTCCGGGTCCGGTCGGGCCGCAGCCGGCGAGCGGAGGGCATCGGAGCGACCAATGAGGTGAACGGCGCGACCGGTCGGGCTTGTCGGATTGTGCACCAACGACTGGCTCGCGATGGTTGCTTCCAGTGCCCCCTTTGTCCCCGAGGAGGAGACATGGCAACTGCGACACCGGACATCATCACCGCCAAGCTGGAGCGCACGTTCCAGACCATGGACGCCAACAACGACGGCTACGTGGACTGGTCGGACTACCAGAAGCTCGCCGACCGCTACATCCAGGCCTACAAGCTCGACAAGGCCGACCGCCGGGCCAGGGCGCTCCAGACCTTCTGCCAGATCTACTGGCTGGAGCTGCTGCGTCACGCCGGCGTGGACGCGGACCGGCTCACCAAGGACCAGTTCGTCACCGCCAACCGTCTCGCGGTCATCGACACCAGCCGGCTCAACGTGACCGAGGGCGGCGGGCACGCGATCTTCGACGTCATCGACGTCGACGGCGACAACGAGATCAGCAAGGACGAGTTCGCCCGCTTCCTGAGGGACGTGTGGAAGAGCGACGCGCCCGACGCGATGGACATGTTCGCCAAGCTGGACACCGACGGGGACGGCGCCATCTCGCGCCACGAGTTCATCCGCGCGGTGCGCGAGCACTTCCTCTCGAACGACCCGGACGCGCCGGGCAGCCTGTTCTTCGGGCACGTCTGAGCGGATCCGCGCGAGGAGGGCACGGCTGCTGCTCCACGGGGCACCAGCCGGCGCGGATGACGGCGGAGTGCGGTGAGGGTGCCTGACCCGTCGTGACGATCGCGACCGGGGAACCGGCACTCCCCGACGCTCCTCCCCCGTGGGCCCGTGCGCCTCGCATCCGCTCCGCCCCGGCCCCCGGCCGCGACCCACCCGCCCGTCGGTTACGGCACGTCCGTTCCGGCGGGCGGGTGACGTTCGTGCCCCGATGCGGTGAAGCCCGGTCCGCCCGTTTCGACCTGTTCAGGTCCTTTGTCACCATCGACACAGCTTCCGCCCCGCCCGTCGCCGTACCCCACGGCGACGGGCAGCCCAGCCCTGCGGATCCCGGCAGGCGGGCTCGACGAACCGTGAAAGGCCATCTGATGCTGACGCAGCACCCCCACACGTCCGGCGAAGTGGGGACCTTCTACAACCGTCACACGGACGTGTACGACAGTGCGCTCGGCGGCAACATCCACGTCGGCTACTGGGACGACGAGTCGGACGGCAGCCCCATGCGGGCCGCGACCGACCGGCTGACGGACCTCGTCGCCGAACGCGTCGCCCCGACCGAGGGACAACACCTGATCGACGTGGGGTGCGGCCACGGGAGCACGGCGGCCCGCATCATCGCCCACCACGCCGTGCGGATCACCGGTGTCAGCGTCAGCGACTACCAGGTCGAGGTGGCCAACGGCCGCCCGCAGCCCGCGGACCTTCCCGGCCGTGCCACGTTCCGGCTGGCCGACGCCATGGAACTCCCCTTCCCGGACGAGTCCTTCGACGGCGCCTACGCCATCGAGTCCCTGATGCACATGAAGGACAAGGAAGCGGCCCTCGGCCACATCGCACGGGTCCTGCGCCCCGGCGCGCGGCTGGTCATCGCCGAGCACCACCTCGACGGCGAACTCGACCGCCCGGACGCCGCCCGCATGGCCGAGGCCCACGGGTTCTTCAAGTTCTCGCTGACCACCGACCTGTACCGGCAGCTGCTGGGAGAAGCCGGGCTGAGGGTGGTGGACCACACGGACATCACCGAGAACGTCCGGCGCTCCTACGACAGCATGACCAACGCCTGGCGGGACGCCGCCCACGGCGAGACCGACGGCGAGACGGCGCGCGAGTGGCAGACGGCGGCCGACCTGGGCGGGTGGTTCTTCGCGGTGCCCCAGCTGCGCTACGGACTCCTGACCGCCGTTCGCCCCTGAGTCCCGACTAGTCGCCGCGAGGTCGTGAGCCATGTCCTCCCCGCCCGCCCGGAACCACTGTCCGTACCTGCTGGACGGCAGCGCAGCGGACGTCCACGGTGAAGCCGCGGCGCTTCGTGCGCTGGGGCCGGCAGCCCGGGTGGAGCTGCCCGGCGGTGTGCCGGCGTGGTCGGTGACCGACCCGGGGCTCGTCCGGCGGTTGCTGGTCCACCCCAGGGTGTCCAAGGACGCGCACCAGCACTGGCCGGCCTTCCTCGACGGCGACCTGCCGGCCGGCTGGCCGCTGCGCATCTGGGTGGACATCCGAACGGTCCAGACCGCCTACGGGCGCGACCACACCCGGCTGCGGCGTCTCCTGGTTCCCGCGTTCGCCGCTCGCCGGGTGCGGTCCCTCGCACCGCGGATCGAGGAGATCACCGCCGCTCTGCTGGACGACCTCGCGGGGGCGGCCGCCGCCGCCCCCGACGGAGTCGTGGACCTGCGGACGCTCTTCGCCTCGCGGCTGCCGTGGCTGACGGTCACCGCGCTGGTGGGTCTGCCGGAGGCCATGCTCGACGGCTTCCAGGCCGTCAACGACACCGTCTTCACCACGAACCTGACCGCGGAGCAGGCGGCCGCCACCGCCGCCGAGGCCGCGGGTCTTCTCGGGGATCTGCTCGCGCTCAAGGCCGACGACCCCGGCGACGACGTCGCCAGCGTCCTCGTCGCCGCCCACCGCGAGGGACTGCTCGACGAACGTGAGCTGGCCGACAGCATCTGGATGGTGCTCGGCGCCGGCTACGGGACCACGGCGAGCCTGCTGGGCCACGCCGTGGTCAACCTGCTCACCCACCCGGAGCAGCTCGGGCCGGCCGTCTCGGGCCGGGTCGGCTGGGACCAGGTCGTCGAGGAGACCCTGCGCCACCAGGCGCCGGTGGCCAGTTTCATGATGCGCTTCCCCACCGAGGACCTGTACGACGAGGCCACCGGGCTGACCTTCTCCCGGGGTGAGGCCATCGTCATCAACTACGCCGCGGTCGGCCGTGATCCCGGGGTGCACGGCGCCGACGCCGACCACTTCGACGTCACCCGCGCCACCGCCCGCGAGCACCTGGCCTTCAGCCACGGCCCCAACTACTGCCTGGGCGCCGAACTCGCCCGCCTCGAAGCGCGCACCGCGCTGCCCGCGCTCTTCTCCCGGTTCCCCGCCCTCGAACTCGCGGTCGGAGCAGGCACTCTGGCTCCGCTGCCCTCCCTCATCTTCAACGGGCATCAGGAGATCCCGGTGCGGATCGAAGGAGGAGATCCCCACGAAGGAAATCCCCCCAGGTGAGCATGAACCAGCAGACCTCGCACCGGTTGACGGCGTACCAGCAGGACGTGTGGGCGGTCGGCTCCCGGGCGCCGGAGTCACCGCAGTTCAACTGCGTCCTCCACGAACGCCTGCACGGCAGTGTCGACCGTGACAGGCTCGCCGCCTGCGCGGAGCGGGCCCTGCACCGCCACGAGACGTTCCGGCTGAGGTTCGCCGACAGCTCCGGCGTTCCCTTCCAACGGGTGGCGCAGGAGCGTGTCCCGGTCACCGTGGTCGATCTCTCGGGTGAACCCGAGCCGGGTGCCGCCTGTGCCGCGTGGATGCGCAGGTCGATGGCCGGCGCCCTGCCGCTCACCGGCGGCGCCCTGGTCGAAGCCGCTCTTCTCCTGGAGGGCCCGGACGTCACGCACCTGCACGTCAAGGCCCATCACATCGTCGCCGACGGCTGGACCCTCGACCGGCTCGGCCACGAGATCCTTCAGGACTACGGGCAGGTGCCGCACGGCGGTGCGCGGCAGAGCAGCCGTACGGCGTCCTCCTGCCTGGCCGTCGTCGAGGCGGACGCCGTCTATCGCGCCGGTGCGGACGGCGACCGTGACCGCGCCTTCTACCGGGAGTACCTCGACGGCGTGACACCCGCGCTCTTCACGCGGGCGAGGGGCGACGGCCCGCACGGCCGGGGCCGGCACTCGTTCGTGATCGACGGCGCCCTCGTCGGGCGGGTCCGCGCGGCCGGGTTCTGGCCGTTCACGTACGTCGCGGCCATGGTCGGGACGTACCTGGCGCGCCTGCACCGCACCGAGGAGGTGGTCATCGGCGTCCCCTTCCTCAACCGTACGACGGGGCATCACCGCAACGTCCTCGGCCAGTTCGCCAACACCCTGCCGCTGCGGGTCGCGGCGCCCGGCAGCCGTACGGTCGGGGACCTGCTCGCCGAGGTCCAGGACGCGACCCGTGTGCTCCGGCGGCACGAGCGGCTCTCGCTCGGTGACATCCTGCGCGAAGTGCCCGCGGCGGCCCGGGGTCCGCGGCAGCTCTTCGACGTGACGCTCTCCGCCGTGAACTGGTCCCGGCGGGACCGGGTCCCCGGAATCGTGCGGCGGACGGCCCTGATGGCGCCCTCCCACGACCAGGACGCGCTGGGCATCCTGGTGTCGGCCTTCGACGACACGGCCGACCTCCGCATCGACCTCGACCACGCCTGCGACGTCTTCGACGAGGACCTTCCCGTCGCCTCGGTCGCGGGCCACCTGTCGACGCTCCTGGAACACGGCCTGGAGGCGCTGGACCGGCCGCTCGCCGAGGTGCCCATGCTGTCGCCGGCCGAGTACCGGGACCTCACCGCCGGGCGCGCCCGCGGCCGGCGGGTGCCCCGTGCGGAACGGGCCACCGTGCACGGGCTGTTCGAGGCCCAGGCCGCCCGGCTGCCGGACCGGACCGCGGTCGTCGCGGCGTCCGGGGAGACGCTGACCTACTCCGAACTCGACACACTGGCCAACCGCGTCGCGCGGTCCCTGCGCGCCGGGGGAGTCGGCCCGGAGGACCGGGTCGCGGTGATGACGGAGCGCGGGCCGCACCTGCTGGTCGCGCTCCTCGGCGTCCTGAAGTCGGGCGGCGCCTACGTACCGGTGGACCCCGGCTACCCGGCCGACCGGGTGGACCTCCTGTTGCGCGACAGCCGCGCCGCGATGGTGATCGTCGACGACGAGGCGCCCGACGGCCTGCCCGGGGACACGGTGGTGCGACGCGTCAAGGACCTGCTGGACGGCGGCGCGGACCCGGTCGAGCCGGTCGCCACCGCCGACGACCTCGCCTACGTCATCTACACCTCCGGCTCGACCGGCCGGCCCAAGGGCGTCATGGTCGAGCACCACAGCGTGGTCAACCGCCTGGCGTGGATGCAGCGCCGCTACCCGCTCGGGCGCCAGGACGTCCTCCTGCAGAAGACACCGGCCTCCTTCGACGTCTCGGTGTGGGAGCTGTTCTGGTGGGCCGCCGAGGGCGCGGCCGTGGCCCTGCTGCCGCCCGGTGGCCAGAAGGACCCGCGTGAGATCGTCCGGGCGATCCGTGAACACCGGGTCACCGCCGTGCACTTCGTGCCCTCGATGCTCGGCCCGTTCCTCGACCTGCTGGAGGAGTCGGCGGCTTCACGGGAGGACGTCCGGACCCTGCGGTACGTCTTCTGCAGCGGTGAGGCGCTGCCCGGCGCCCGGGTCGAGCAGTTCAACCGGGTGGCCGCCCGGCGGCGCCGCGAGGACGCCGGCGAGTGGCCCGTCCGCCTGGTGAACCTGTACGGCCCGACCGAGGCCACGGTCGACGTCGCGTCCTACGACTGTCCCGACGACCCCACCCGCGGCATCACGCGGGTGCCCATCGGCCGTCCGATCGACAACACCGCCCTGTACGTGCTGGGCGCCGACGACCTGCCGCAACCGGTCGGAGCCGCGGGTGAGCTGTGCATCGGCGGAGCCGGAGTCGCCCGCGGGTACCTCGACCGCCCGGAGCTGACCGCCGAACGCTTCGGCGAGGACCCGTTCGTGCCCGGTGGCCGCCTCTACCGCAGCGGCGACCAGGCCAGGTGGCTCGCGGACGGCACCCTGGAGTACCTCGGACGGATCGACGACCAGGTCAAGATCCGGGGCCACCGGGTCGAGCCCGACGAAGTCGCGGCCGCGCTGCGCGCCGTCCCCGGCGTACGGGACGCCGTCGTGGTGGGCCGCACCACCGCCGACCGGGGAACCGTCCTGGCCGGCTACTACGTCGCCGGGTCCCCGATCGAGCCGGGGGTGCTGCGCGAACGGCTCGGCCGGACGCTGCCGTCGTTCATGGTCCCGGCGTCCTTCACCCGGATCGACGGCATTCCGCTCACTCCCAGCGGCAAGGCCGACCGCACCGCGCTGCCCCCGCCGCACGACCTCGCGGAACCCACCGCGGGCGGGCAGCCGCGCAACCGCACCGAGACGGTCCTGGCCGAGGTCTGGGCCGCAGTCCTGGGCCATCGGGCCGTGGGGATCCACGACGACTACTCCGCCCTCGGCGGCGACTCGATCCTGATGCTCAAGGTGCGCGCCGAAGCGGAGGCCCGGGGCCTGCGCTTCTCGCTCACCGACCTGCTCCGCAACCCGACGGTGGCCGGCCTCGCCCCGCACGTCGAGCACTGCGACGCAGGCGAAGCCGAGGCTCTCCCGGCTCCGTTCGCCCTGGTGGCCGACATCGACCGGGCCCGCCTGCGCGACGCCGAGGACGCCCATCCACTGACCCGGCTCCAGCTCGGCCTGCTGTACCACAGCCGCCGCCGCGAGGCCTCGGCCAGGTACCGCGACGTGTTCCGGTACACCCTCGAAATGCCGTGGAACGAGGTGGAGTTCCGCCGCTCGTTCGACCGGCTGACGCGACGGCACCCGGCGCTGCGCTCGGCCTTCGACCTGTCCGGCGCCGAACCGCTGCAGGTCGTCCACCCCCGGGTGCACGGCGGTCTGGAGATCGCCGACCTGCGCCCGCTCGACACCGCGGCAGCCGAGGCCCAGGTGTGCGCGCACGTGGAGGAGAGGCGCCGCCATCCCTACGCCTTCGACCGGGCGCCGCTCTACCTGTTCCGCGCCCACGTGCGCGCGGCCGCCGTCGACCTGGTCCTCAGCTTCCACCACGCGCTCCTCGACGGCGGCAGCGTCGCCACGCTGGTCCGGGAACTGCTCCAGGACTACGCCCACGGTCTGGGCCTGGGAACCGCCCCCGTCGACGACGCGGTGCTTCCGTCGCCGGCGGCCCACGTACGGCTGGAGCAGGCCGCCCTGCGCTCGGAGGAGGCACGGCGCTACTGGCGGACGAAGCTGACCGGCTGCGGCCCCCTGCCGATCGAGGCGTTCGCGCCCCACCTGCCCGGCCCCGTCCGGCAGCCGGCCTCGCGGCGGGTCGACCTGCCCGACGCCCTCGTCGAGCGGGTGCGGCACTTCGCGACGGAACACGCCCTGCCCCTGAAGTCCGTACTCTTCGCGGCGCACGGCCTGACGCTCGCCGTGCTCGCCGGCACCCGGGAGGTGACCACCGGCCTGATCACCCACGGCCGGCCCGAACTGGCCGGTGCCGAGCGGATCGCCGGACTGTTCCTGAACACCGTGCCGGTCCGCCTGGACACCGCACTGGACAGCTGGCTGCACGTGGCGCGCGAGGGCTTCCGCCAGGAGCAGGAAGGCCACCCCCACCGCCACTACCCGCTGAGCGCCATCCAGGAGGACCACGGCGGGCCCGTCCTGGACACCGCCTTCAACTACGTGCACTTCCACCAGCTCTCCCACGTCCTCGGCCTGCCCGGTCTACGGCTCAGGGAGTTCCGCAGCTGGGAGGAGAACGACTTCCGGTTCCTGGTGAACGCCGTCACCGAACCGGACGGCGCACGGATGTGGCTGCGGATCGACTGCGACGGCACGACGTTCTCCGCCGAGCAGGGAGACCTCTTCGCGGCCGGGTACCTCAGGATCCTGCGGCGCATGGTGGAACGGCCGTACGAGGAACCGGACTTCGCCTTCCTCGCCCCCCGGCCCGCCCAGGCCTCCCCCGCCGATCACCCCACCGTCGTGGCGCGCTTCGCCGACCAGGCCGCACGCACCCCGGACGCGACCGCCCTGGTGATGGGCGACGAGCGGTGGAGCTACGCCCGGCTGGCCGAGGCCGCCGGGAACGTGGCCGGGCGACTGAGCGCCCTGGGCGCCCCGGCGAACGCCCGGATCGGGATCGCCATGAACCGCTCCCCGCTGACCATGGCCGTGCTCCTGGGAGTCCTGCGGGCCGACTGCGCGGTCGTCCCCCTGGACGTCGGCTACCCGGCTCCACGACTGGCCGCGATGCTGGAACGGTCCAGGCCCTTCCGGGTGGTGGCCGAGTCCGCGTACGCGCACCTCGTCGGTGATCCCGCCCTCCTGCTGCCCGCCGAGTCGGTGGCCGAACCGACGCCGGAGCGCCCGGCCCAGGGCGGAATTGACGCCGGGAGCACCGCATACGTCCTGTTCACCTCCGGCTCCACCGGGACGCCCAAGGGCGTCGCCATGCCGCACCGCACCCTGGCCGGCCTGGTGGCCTGGCAGACCGGAGCGCCCGGAGGGGCCGCGGGCGCGACGACGCTGCAGTTCGCACCGTTGAGCTTCGACGTCTCCTTCCAGGAGATCTTCTCCACGCTCTGCTCCGGCGGCACCCTCTGCCTGGCCCGCGACGCCGAGCGGCGCGACATGCCCGCCCTGCTGCGGCTGCTCGACCGCGAGCGGGTCGAGCAGGTCTTCCTCCCACCCGTGGCCCTCCAGCAACTGGCCGAAGCCGCCGGGACCCTGGGCATCGTCCCGCGGGCCCTGCGGCGCCTGATCATCTGCGGCGAGCAACTGCGCGTCACCCAGGAGATCCGCGAGCTGTGCGCCCGGCTCCCCGGAGCCGTCCTGGAGAACCAGTACGGTCCGACCGAGACACACGTGGTCACCGCGTTCACCATGGCCGGGGACCCGGAGGACTTCCCCGCACTGCCCCCGATCGGCCGCGCCATCGACGGGGCCGAGGTACACGTCCTGGACGAGCGGCTGCGCCCGGTCCCGGTCGGGGTGCGCGGCGGCATCCACCTCGGCGGCGGCTGCCTGGCCGACGGCTACGAGGGCCGCCCGGACCTGACCGGGGAACGGTTCCTCCCGCATCCCTTCGCGGACGGGGGCCACCGGCTGTACTGCACGGGCGACCTGGGCATGGTGCTCCCCGACGGAAACGTCGTCTTCCTGGGGCGCGACGACGCCCAGGTCAAGGTGCGCGGCTTCCGCGTGGAGCCGGCCGAGGTGGAACTGGCCGTCACCGCCCTGGCGGAGCAGTACCCCGGCCTGCGGGACGCCGCGGTGGTGGCCCGTTGGCGCGAGGACGGCGAGACCTTCCTCGCCGCCTTCCTCCTCGGCGAGGGCACGGACGGGGACCTGGCCGGCGTCCGCGAGCGGCTGTGCGCGACCCTGCCCGACTACATGGTCCCCGCACACCTGCAATGGCTTCCCGCGTGGCCGCTGACCCCGAGCGGCAAACGCGACGACGCCGCACTGCGCCGCGCCCGGCTGACCACCCCCGGCCGGACCCCCACCGTCGGTCCGCGCGACGCGTACGAACAGGTGCTGACCGAGATGATGGCGGACGTCCTGTCCGCGGACGCGGTGGGGGTGCACGACAGTCTCTTCCACCTCGGCGGCACCTCCCTGGCCGCGATGCGGCTGGTGGTCAGGATCGAACAGCGCTACCGGGTCCACATCCCCCTGGCGGAGTTCATCGCGACACCCACCCCCGCCGGGCTCGCGGCGCGGCTGCGCGAAGGCGGGGCGGCAGCCGCCTTCGACCCCCTGGTGCCGATCCGCCCGCACGGCACCCGCCGGCCGCTGTTCATGGTGCACCCGATGGGTGGCAACGTGCTGTGCTACGTCGGCTTCGCCCGGCACCTCCCGGACGACCAGCCGCTGTACGCGCTCCAGGCCGCCGGTGCGGAGCCCGGCACCACGGCGCTGCGCAGCGTCGAGGACCTCGCGGACAGCTACCTCGCCGCGCTGCGCAGGGTGCAGCCGCACGGCCCGTACGCCGTCGGCGGGTGGTCCTTCGGCGGCTTCGTCGCCTTCGAGATCACCCGTCGGCTGCGGGCGGCGGGTGAGCAGGTGACCCTGCTGGTCCTCGACACCACGGCCCTGGACGAGGGACCGCGGGCCCGGTACGACGACGACGCCCTGCTGGAGTGGTTCCTCCACGAGCTGCTCTGGCCGAGGGGCGGCGCCGCGTCACCCGCACGCCTCATCCCGGAGGAACTCGGGTCACGGCAGGAGAAGTTCGCGTTCGTGGCCCGCCTCGCGAGCGAACGGGGCATCCTGCCGACCGGCAGCTCCGGGGCCGTCATCCGCCGCCTGTTCGACGTCTACCGGGGGAACTGGCAGGCGACGTTGGCCTACCGGCCCCCGCGCGAGGACCAGGACCTCACACTGATCCGGGCCGAGGAGCCGCTGCCCGCCGTCCTGTCCGCCATGCACCGGGCGGCCGGAACCCGTCACCAGGACCCCTGCAACGGCTGGAGCGGCATGACCGGCGGCCGGATCCACATCGTCCGCGTCCCCGGCGACCACTTGACGATCATGGAGGAGCCGTACGTGACACAGGTGGCCGCGACTGTCGCGGATCTCGTCAGGACCGATGTCGCCCCAGCCGCCCGGGAGCACTGACGTGTCATCATCTCCACTGCAGGCCAGGGCTCTTGTGATCGGGGCCGGAATCGGCGGCCTGACCTGTGCGGTCGCGCTCAGGCGGGTCGGCATCGACGTCGAGGTGTACGAACGCGCCACCGGGCTGCGCGAGGCCGGATCCGGGCTGGCGGTCATGAGCAACGCCGTCGCCGCCCTGAGCTCCTTCGGCATCGACCTCGGTCTGGACAAGCGCGGCCAGGCCGTGGAGTCGTTCCGGATCACGGACCGGCGCGGCCGGCTGATCAGGGACCTGCCGTTCAAGGACGCCTGCGCCCGGGTGGGCGCGCCGAGCTTCTGCCTGAGCCGCGCCGACCTCCAGGAAGCCCTGCTGGCGGAGGCCGCGGACACCCCGATCCGGCTGGGAGCGACCGCGGTCGGCTTCGAGCCGGCCGGCGCGGGCGTCACCGTCCGCTTCGCGGACGGCAGTTCGGCCACCGGGGACGTCCTGATCGGCGCCGACGGCTTCAACTCGGCCGTACGGCGCCACCTCGTCGGCCCCGAGGAGTCACGCAACAGCGGCTACGGTTTCGGGCTCGCCATCGTCCCCTTCCGGCACCCCCGCCTCAGCACCGGCGGGGTCCGCCACTACTGGGGCCACGGACAGCGCTTCGGCCTCATCGACATCGGCCACGGCCGCTGCTACTGGTGGGCGACCACGAGCCTGTCCGCCGTGGCATCCGACCCGGACCGTGTCAAGCACACCCTCGGGCGGGCGTACGCGGGCTGGGCCGAGGAGGTGCGGGCGGTGATCGAGGCCACGCCGCCGGCGGACATCCTCACCGTGCCCTCCCGTGACCGGGACTTCCTGGAACGGTGGGGGGAGGGCCCCGTCACCCTCCTCGGTGACGCCGCCCACCCCATGCTGACCACGCTCGCCCAGGGCGCGGGCACGGCCATCGAGGACGCCATCGTACTGGCCCGCACGCTCACCGGATCGGCGAAGGGCGACGACCTCGGGCCGGCCCTGCGCACCTACGAGGACCGACGCCGCGACCGCACCAGGGCGATGGTGGCCGCATCCCGCGCGATGAGCGACCTGACGCACGGCGCGCGCCCCCGGCGGAGGCTGCTCCGGGACGGCTACTTCCGGCTGGTGCCCCGCCCGGTGCTCGTCCGGCAGACCACGCAAGCCCTCACCTTCCCGGCCGGGCCGGCCGCCGGACCGGGCAGCGTCCAGCGCGCACTCAGCCCCCTGGAGCGGCTGTACTGGATCGTCGACCGGACCTCACCCCTCAACGTCATCGCCCGGGCCCGCGTCCTGGGGCACGTACCCGCGTCGCTGCACCGCCGCGCCCTGGACGCGCTCCAGGTCCGGCACCCCCTGCTGCGGGTCGCGATCACCGACGGCGGCGCCGGAACGCACCCCGCCTTCGCCCCGCTGGACGGGCGGCCGATCCCGCTGCGGCACGTCTGCGTGCCGCCGGACGATGCCGCGGCCGACACGCGCTGGGAGCGCGAGGTCAACGACCGCGAACTGGCGGACGGCATCGACTGGCGCACCGGGCCGCTGCTGCGCGCGGTGGTGATCACCTCGGGAGGGAAGGACGGCGAGGACGAAGGCGGTTTCCAGGACCTGGTGCTGACGGCGTCGCACACCATCGCCGACGGCAAGACGTGCCTCTCGCTGCTCCGGGAGTGGATCGAACTCGCTGCGCAGTCCGGATCCGGCACGCCGCTCCGGGTCACCCCGCTCCGGGCGCGACCCGCGACGGAGGACCTGCTCCCTCGCCGCCACCGGGGCGCGGCAGGGGTCGCGGGGCTCAGGGCCATGCTGCTCCGGGACCGGCAGGCCGACCGGCGGCAGCCCGCACAGCGGGTCGTCCCCAGCCACCCGGTCCCGTTCGAGCAGCGGCGGACCCGGATGGTGCACAGGTTCCTCGACGCCGACCGGCTGGACCAACTGGTGCGGGCGGCCGGACGACACGGCACCACGGTCCACGGAGTGCTGGCCGCCGCGATGGTGACGGCGCTCGCCCGGGACGCGGGAACCCGGGGGAGCGCACACTTCTCGATCGGCTCGCCGGTCGACTTCCGCGGTGATCTCCGGCCGGCCGTCGCCCCGGACGAGGTCGGCACCTATGTGGCCACCGTTCCCTCCCGGGTCCGCTACGAGCCCGGCCTGCCACTGTGGACCATGGCCAGGGAGATCAGCCAGGACCTCGGGCGCCGCCGCCGACGTCAGGACCACCTGGCCATGCTCAGCCTGCCGCGCTGGGCAGGGCCGAAGTCGCCGGCCGACAGCGGGCCGTTCATGCGGTTCATGGACGAGGAGGGGCCGATCAACCTCTGCCTGTCCAACGTCGGCCGCTACGAGTTCCCCGACCGGGTGGGCCCGTGGCGGGTCCGCGACGCCCAGTTCGTCACGGGCATCTCGGTCATGGGCACCATCGTGGCGACGGCCACCACCAGCCACGGCCGGCTCGCCTGGAACTTCGGCTACGTCGAACACGTCGTTCCGGAGCCGCGCGCCCGGCGCATCGCCGACGAATCCGTTCGCACCGTGCTGTCCGCACTCGTCGAATGACCGGTCGGACCCGTCCCGCACCACCACCCACCGTCGAGAGGTCCACAGCTCCGATGACCGTCGCCCCGATCCAAGCGCTGACCCGACGCCGTGCCCTGCCCGTCGGCCAGAACGGCTCGCTGTGGGAGGCCCGGCCCTCGTGCGGGATCTTCGAGTTCCGTGGCACGCGGCTGCGGATCGCGGTGGAGGACCCCACCGAGATCCTGTTCCCGACCGACTGCGGGCTGAGCCTGATCGCCGCACTCGACGGCGGTGGAGGCCCCGACCTGGAGGGTGTCAGCGCCCTGGACATCGGGGCGGGTTCCGGCCTCTACAGCGTGGCCCTCCTCGCCGCCGGGGCCGGGCGGGTGACCGCTCTGGACATCAACCCCGCCTCCGCCGCCCAGACCGCCGCCAACGTGGTGGCCAACGGCCTGGACACCACCCGGCTGACCTGCGTCACCTCGCCGCTGGGGGAGTACAGCCCCGACGAGCGGTTCGATCTCGTGATCACCAACCCGCCGCACCTCCCCTACGACCCGAGCTATGCGCGGGGTGACGGGCTGGAGACCGCGCTCGTCGCCCGCAGCGGCGGCCGTGCGGTGTACGAGGACGTCGTCGAGCGCATCGACGCGCTGCTCGTGCCGGGCGGCACCCTCCTGATGGCGCACTCCTCGCTGGCCGACGTCCCCCGGACCGTCAGGGAGCTCACCGCGCGGGGCTACGAGAGCGGCACGCTCGAAATCTTCGAGATGGACATCCCGCTCCTGACGTACGCCGAGCACAAGGACACCATGCTGAGGCTCCTGAGGGAACGGCGGGCCGCGGGCCTGGCGGAGTTCGACGGGTCGCGCTTCACCGTGCACGTCCTGACGTTCCGGCGCCCCCCGGACGACGGCCGCCGCTGACACCTCCTCACGACCGAGCGGCCCCGGACGACGCGTCGGCCCTGTCCTGCATCAACCGCGCGATGTCGGCCAGGGTGGCGGCGTCCGCCAGCTCGTCGTGGTCGATCACCAGTCCGGGCTCCTGCTCCAGCACCAGGGAGAGCTCCACCACGAACAGCGAGTCCAGGCCGAGCGCCGTCGGCGTGGCTCCGGGGGAGACCAGCTCGGGCTCCACCTGGAACCTGTCGACCAGGACGTTGATCAGGATGTCGTACACGTCGTTTCTCCCAAACGGGTCAGTGCGGGTGGGTGAGGCGGGGCCACACCAGGGTGGTGGCGCCCCAGGTCAGTCCGCCTCCGAAGGCGGTGAGCAGGACGCGGTGTCCGGGCGCGAGGTCCCCCGCGCGGTGAGCGTGATCGAGCAGCACCGGGATCGACGCGGCCGACGTGTTGCCGACCTGCTCGATGTTGGACAGCGCACGGTCCGCCGTCAGCCCCAACCGTTCGGCGAGCATGGCGGTGATCCGTGCGTTCGCCTGATGGGGAACGATCCGGTCCACCTCCTGCGGCTTCCACCCCGCGGCGTCCAGCGCCGCGCGGGAGGCGGAGGCCATGTGCTGCACGGCCCGCCGGAACACCTCCTGGCCCTCCAGCCGCAGATACGGATCGGCCGGGGCGCCGCGTGCCGCCGATCGCTCCTCGGATCCGCCGCCGCGCACCGTGATCAGGTCGAGGCCGCCGCCGTCGCTGCCCAGCACGCACGGCCCCAGGGCGCCGGGTTCGTCGCGGTGGCCGGAACGGAGCACGACGGCGCCGGCGCCGTCGCCGAAGAGCATGCTCGTGGGGTCGTCGGGGGCGACGCTCAACGACAGCACATCGGTACCGATCGCCAGAACGGTGTCGGCCGTGCCCGCAGCGATCAGGCCCTGTGCGACACCCAGGGCGTAGAGGAAGCCCGCGCACACGGCCTGGACGTCCAACGCGGCCGCACCGGCCATTCCCAGCCGCGCGGCGACGCTCGGAGCGGTACCGGGACACGGCCTGTCCGGTGACGTCGTCGCGACGACCACGGCTGCGACGTCGCCGACCGCCGACCCGGCCAGCGCCTCACGACCGGCCGCGACCGCCAGGTCCCCACTGGTGGTTCCCGACTCGACGACGTGCCGGAACCGGATGCCGGAGCGCCGGAACATCCACTCCGGTGCTCGGCCCAGGCGTTCGGCCAGCTCGCCGTTGGCCACCCGACGCGGCGGCAGACACGAACCGACCCCCACCAGGACGGCCGCCGGGGCTCGTTGATCCCTCACTTCTCCACCCTCGACGGTACGGCCCGCGTTCGACGTCCCGCCGTCCGGAACGCCGGCACAGGACGAGCGGGGCACGTACGGACACTGAAGGCGACAACACTCAGCGTGGTCGCACGCACACGCGGTGTCCCGCGCGGCTCAGTCGTATCACGCCCGACAGCCCGGCGGGGCCAGCGACTCGCAGCCCCGGGGCGGCCGCGTGGAGGAGCGGGGCCGCCCCGCCCGCCCGGAATGTGCGGTCGCCTCGTAGTGAGGTGACATTTCCTCACATCGCTGTGCCCAAAGCCTGATTGACGCGCACAGAACCCTCACGCGTGTAGCGGAAATCTCATCTCGACGACGTCCGGAGCCAACGTGCCGGTTACACACGGTCGGTACGCTGGACACCACGGTGATCGGCGACGGACCGAGGGGAGGCGGCAGTGACGGTACGGCGGATCTCGCGCGGCAAGCGCCTCGCCCTCCTGCTGGCCGCGGTCGTCTCGGCCGTGCTCGCCGCGCTCGGGTCCGGCTCGCAGGCGTTCGCCGCCGAGCCGCTGCCGCAGTCCACGGCCGCCGACGGACACCCCGCCTGGAAGGTCCACCACCTCACCGAAGCACCGACCACGCGCGTCACCGCCCACCACCGTACGAGCGGCGGCACGGCCGCGCGGACGGCCGTCGGCGCGGCGGCCGACACCGGCACCGGCGCGGCGCCCGCGCCCGCGCCCGGCCCGGTGCCCAGGGGGCCCGTGCCCGACGCCAACGGGTCGAGACCGGCCGCACTGTCGCGCCTCCAGGTGTTCCGCTGCTGACGGCTCCCGCGCGCTGACCGCACCGCGCACGGGTTCCGGCACGCGCCCGCGACGGGCGCGTGCGGCCTCGCCATGCCCTCGGGCGGCGACCGCCCGGAACCTCCGGGCCTCGTCCGGCCATCGGACCCACGGCCCCGCGGCCGTCCGCGCGTCAGCCCGCTCCGCTGCCCCACGACAGCAGCTCCCCGCCCGGCACCACCCGGGCGGGAAGAAGGAGACCCCTCATGCAGTCCCTCGTGACGCACGCCCGCGTCTTCCCGCACCGGCTCGCCACCAGCGGCCACGACCTCGGCGGGCTCTCCGCCGGGCAGGCACCCGAAGCCCTGTTCATCACCTGCTCCGACTCCCGCGTGGTCCCGGCCCTGATCACCGGCTCCCGCCCCGGCCAGCTCTTCGAGCTGCGCACCGCCGGGAACATCGTGCCCGCCTACGACACGGCCGCCCCCAGCGGTGAGGCCGCCACCATCGAGTACGCCGTCGACATCCTGCAGGTCCCGGACATCATCGTCTGCGGACACTCCCACTGCGGGGCCATCGGGGCCCTGGTCCGGGCCGAGGACCTGGACCCCGTGCCCGCCGTCCGGACCTGGCTCGAACACGCCGCCCCGCCCACCCGCCACCTCGCGCCCGTCGCGGCCCACGACCAGGACGAGGACGTCGCGCGCCCGGTGCAGCGCAACGTCCACGCCCAGCTCGACCGGCTGCGCACCTACCCGGGCGTGACCCGCCGACTGGCGGAGGGCACCCTGCGACTGCACGGCTGGTACTACGAGGTGCACACCGGCACCGTCCTCGCCGGCTCCGACCGGGGGTTCCTGCCGCTGTGAACACTCCCCACCGCTCCCACGGCTCCGACCGCCCCGACGCCTCCGGCCGGTCCGGCCGCTCCCTGCTGCGCGCCCCGTTGGCGCACTGGCGCCGGGACCTGCCCGCCTCCCTGGTCGTCTTCCTGGTGGCCGTCCCGCTGTGCGTCGGCGTCGCCGTCGCCTCCGGCGTGCCCGCCGAACGCGGCCTGATCACCGGCATCGTCGGCGGACTCGTCGTCGGCCTGCTCCCCGGCAGCAGCCTGCAGGTCAGCGGGCCGGCCGCCGGCCTGACCGTCCTCGTCTACGACGCCGTCCAGAAGTTCGGGCTCCCCTCGCTGGGAGCCGTCGTTCTCGCAGCCGGACTCCTCCAGGTCGCGATGGGCCTGCTGCGCATGGGCCGCTGGTTCCGCGCGATCTCCCTGTCGGTCGTCCACGGCATGCTCGCCGGGATCGGGCTGATCCTGATCCTCGGGCAGCTCTACGCCGTCTCGGGGCGGTCGGCGCCGGGCTCCGGCACCGCGAAGGTCGCCGGGATCCCGGCCCTGCTCGGCGACTGGCTGACCGGCCGGGCCGCGATGACCGCAGTCGCCATGACCGCCGCCACCGTGGCCCTGCTGATGTGCTGGAAGAAACTGCCCGCCCCCGTCCGGGCGGTGCCGGCCCCGCTGGCGGCGGTCGCCCTCGCCGCGGGCGCGACCGCGCTCTTCGACCTGGACGTCCCCCGGGTCCGGGTGGACGGCCTGCTCGGCGCCGTCGCCGTCCCGACCGCCGACGGCCTCGGCGCCGTCGCGAGCGCGGCGGGCCTGGGCACCGTCCTCGCGTTCGCCGTCATCGCCTCCGCCGAAAGCCTGTTCAGCGCCGCCGCGGTCGACCAGATGCACGACGGCCGCCGCACCGACTACGACAAGGAGCTCACCTCCCAGGGCATCGGCAACACCCTGTGCGGGCTGCTCGGCGCCCTGCCGATGACCGCCGTGATCGTCCGCAGCGCCGCCAACGTCCAGGCCGGGGCCCGGACCAAGGCCTCCCGCGTCCTGCACGGCGTGTGGCTGCTGCTGTTCGCCGCACTCGTACCGGCGGCCCTGGGGCTGGTACCGCTGGCCGTCCTCGGCGGCGTGCTGATCCACGCCGGCGGCAAACTGATCCCGCTGCGGCAGGGCGCCGCCCTGTGGCGGGCGCACCGCAGCGAGGTCGTCGTGCTCACCGCCACCGCGGGGGCGATCGTCGTCACCAACCTCTTCGAGGGCGTCCTGCTGGGGGTGGCCCTCGCCGTCGCCAAGAGCGCCTGGCAGACCTCCCAACTGCACATCGACCTCACCGACGCCGGGGACGATGGCCCGCTGCACGTCCGGCTGAGCGGCAACGCGACCTTCCTGCGGCTGCCCCGGCTGCTGGACACCCTGGAATCCCTGCCGACCGACCGCGCGGTCGACCTCGACTGGAGCGACCTGCGACACCTCGACCACGCCTGCCGCACCGCCCTCCTCACCTGGGCCGACCAGCACGCCGCACGGGGCAGCGCCGACGTCCGGCTGCGGCCACCCCTGGCGGTGAGCGCCTGACGTCCTGACCGCCGGCGTGTGGGCGGGCCGCTCCGACGGGGCGCCCGCCCACACGCACCGGCCCGAGCCGACGGGGCACGCCCCGCCAGGCGTCCGCCGTCACCGGTGGCGCAGCAGCCCGAACCCCGCCCGGGCGGGGGCCTGCCGCACGACGTAGGCCCTGTCCGGACCTCGTCGCCGGCTCCCACCAACGCCGACCACACCGTCCGGACTCGCGCCCCGCCCGCCCACCTGCGCCGGCGCAGCACCAACGCCCGCCATCCGGACGTCCTCGCGGCCCGGCGCCGCGAACGAGCCGGCATCCACGGCGAGAAGGGCTTGCGCAGGGGCGGACGGCCGCCGAAATTCGTGTGATCCTGCCGAGTGGCACCGGCACACTGACGCCATGACTGGTCCTGCACTGCCCCAACTGCTTCGACCGCGCGCCCTGAGGCCCGGAGACCTCGTCGTCATCGCCTCGCTGTCCGGTGCGCTGCCGGCCGCTCACGAGCCCAACGTCGAACGGACGGTGGTGGTGCTGGAACGGATGGGATTCCGCGTGCGTCGGGCCCCGCTGCTCGAAGCAGGACGCCGCCACTGGTGGAGCGCCGCCACCCCGGCGGAGATCGCCGGGGAGTTCAACGGCCTTCTGCGTGATCCCGAGGTGCGCGCGATCATCGCGAGCGACGGAGGCCAGACGGCGCTCGGCTACCTCGACCTGATCGACATCGAGGCGATCAGGGCCGATCCCAAGCCGATCCTCGGCTACAGCGACATCTCACTGCTGCACCTCGTGCTCCATGCGCGCACGGGCCTGGTCGGCTTCCACGCCGACATGGCCGTCCCCGGCTTCGGCGGGCACTGGCAGTCCGCGCCCGTGGCGCGCCGGGCGGAACTCGAAGAGCTCTACGCCAGGTTGCTGACCGGCACCGAGGCGATCGGTGCGCTGCCTGCGAGCCCGTCGTGGGAATGCTGGCGTCCCGGTCGTGCCGAAGGCCGGCTGATCGGCGGGGTGATCAACCGAATCGTGCTGGCGCAGGCGACGCCCTTCGCCCTTCCGCTCGAACGGTTCGACGGCGCGGTGCTGTTCTGGGAGGAGATGGGCGGCCACGCATCGTACGTCTGGAGCTATCTGCAGGTGATGCGGCACTGCGGCATCCTCGATCGGATCTCCGGCATGGTCGTGGGCGTTCCGCGCGAGATCAGTGGGCTGGAACCCGGCGCGTCCCCGACCCTGCCCGAGATCGTCCTCGACGTCCTCGGCGACCGTGACATCCCGGTCCTGGGCAACGTCGAGTTCGGGCATGCCGGCCCGAATCTGCCGATGCCGGTCGGCATCCGCGTCGGCCTCGATGCGCAGCAGCGGACGTTGTCGCTGCTCGAACCGGCGGTAGGGCCGCACGCGTCGACGGGGCCGGTCAGTTGACTGCACTGACTCGGGCCCCAGCTCGACGGGGCGGCGGTGGTCCAAGAGCATGCGGACGTGCATGACACTCCTTCACTTCATCGAGATCTGATTGACGGACGAGCACGGCTGCCTCGGGTGGGGGCTGTGGTTGCGGGCCCCGCGCCGTCGCTTCCGTGGCTGGTGGTGGATGCGGCCGATCGGGAGGTCGCCCCTGTCAGCAGCTACCTGCGAGACCGGATGCTGGGCGGTGTCAGCCCGCTGACCTGCCGCAGCTACGGCTTCGACCTGCTGCGGTGGTACCGGGTGCTGTGGGCCCTGGACGTGGGCTGGGAACAGGCGACAGAAGCGGAGGCCGCCGCGCTGGTGGGTTGGCTCCGCTCGGCCCGCAACCCGCAGCGGCAACGCAAGCAGGGCGGCTTCCAACCGGGTTCGGTGAATCCGACGACCGGCAAGCCGCTGCTTCGGGCTGGGTACGCGCCGGCGACCATCGCCCACAACCTCTCGGCCGTGCACGGCTTCTATGCCTTCCACATGCACTTCGGCCGCGGCCCGCTGCTCAACCCGGTCCCGGAGAACCGGGCCCGCCGCACAGCTCTGGCCCACCGCTCCCCGATCGAGGCCCGCGTCCAGCACAGGCGGGGCCGGCTCCGGCCGAAGGCGTCGGTACGGCAGCCGCGGGCGATGCCGGACCAGCAGTGGGACGCGCTCTTCGCGCAGATGGGCTGCGCAAGGGATCAGGCCCTGCTGTCCTGCTACGTCTCCTCCGGGGCCCGTGCCTCGGAACTGCTGGGCATTGGCCTGGGCGACGTCGACTGGACCAAGGGCCAGTTGTGGGTGATCTCCAAGGGCACGCGGGCCCGGCACCCGGGCCCCGGCAGCCGGTTCCGGCCTCCCCGCAGGCTCTGGCCTACCTTGCGGCCTACCTGGAAGAAGCCGGACTGCCGCCGGACGGGATGCCGGTCTGGCGCACTCGCCGGGGCGAGAGCCGGCCGCTCACCTACTGGGCGGCCCGCCGCATCATCCAGCGCGCGGACGAGGCGATCGGCGCGAACTGGACCCTGCACGACCTGCGGCACACTGCCGCGACCCGCCTGGCCCGGGACCCGGAGCTGACGCTGGTGGAGGTGCAGACCATCTTGCGGCACGCACATATCACCACCACCGCCCTCTACACCGTGGTCGGGCTGGACGACCTGGTGGACAAGCTCGCCGAGCACTACGCCCGGCCGGCGCAGCCGACGTCCTGGCCGACGCAGTACGCGGCGGATGACATCGAGGCGGTGTTCGGTGCCGGGCAGTAAGGTCGGCGACAGCGCGCGCGTGAAGGGCCCCACGACCAACCGGGTCCGACGTCATGAGGCCGGCGCCGAAGCGCCCGTCGGCAACTTTGCGCCGACCGCCATCGTCCCGGCGCCGCCGCCGGCCCCGACGCGGCCGCCCCGTTCTCTCGGCGATTTCAGCCGTGCCCCTCTTGAGGAAGTGGCTGCGGCCGTCGGGCGCCACTTTGCGACCTCCCCGAACGAGGAGTGGCGACGGGGCCGCGATGTCCGGGAGTTCCTTCAGCGCATCGCGCCGTTCCCGGGCGCGACTTGGCAGGAGCGTTGGGAGGCGTCTGGCCTGAACGAACTGAACAGGCCGGTCGGTGACCTCGCGGGCGACGACACGAAGCTGCGCTACCGGCTGTTCAGCGGGGCAGGCCATGCCTTCGCCATCAGGCTCATCCGCCCTACCCTGCACTCCTTCCACGCTAACCGGTTCTCCGTCTACACCCGCTGGTTTCGAAGCGTCGCGAGCGATCCGCTGCTTGAGGACTTCTGCCTGCGCGTCGGGCAGTTGCCCGTCTCGGAGCCGCGTCGGACACGGACGATGCGGGACATCTGCTGCGCGTTGACGGTGTTCGGTATCGATTTGGACGGTCTGACGCCGGAGGCCCTGCTGCACTACGCCGTCGAATGCCGCAAGCACGGGCTGTCCGGAGAGACCCTGCGTTCGGGCACCTTCGCTGGCACGCTGGCCTGGCCCGTTCTCCACGACATGGGGCAGTTCCCGGCCTCGGCCCCGCGCACCCTGCGGGCCGCTGTGACCCGCGGCCAGCTGCCCGTCGAAGAAGCCGTCGACCGCCACAAGCTGGACAACCCCGCCGTCCGCGACCTGCTGGTCGACTACATCACCCGGCGCTCGGCCAGCCTGGACTACTCCACCCAGCGCCAGCTCACGCACCTGCTGGCCAAGGTGTTCTGGAAGACCATCGAGGAGATCAACCCGGAACAGAAGGACCTTCGCCTGTCCGAAGAGGTCTCCACCAAGTGGAAGGAACGCCTGGTCACGCTCCCGAGCGGGAAGCCGAGGCTGGACGTTGACGGACCGCTGATGGCGGTCCGCGCCCTCTACCTCGACCTGCACACCTGGGCGGTCGCCGAGCCGGAGCACTGGGCAACATGGGTCGCACCCTGCCCGGTGAGCGACGCCGATCTGCGCTGGTTCCACCGGCGCAGACACAGGCTGCAAGAGCGGATGGCCAACCGGACACGCGAACGCCAGCCCCTGCTGCCGATCCTGTCCAAGCACGTCAACGACACGTGGAGCCGGCTGCGCGCGCTGCTGGATGCCGCCGAGAGCGTCGCCCCGGGCGAGGAGTTCCAGTTCGACGGCGCCACATGGCTGCGAACGTTGAGCCGGGACGACATCAACCACAACCGCCCGCCGGTCCGCGTGATCAACCGCGGGAGCGGCGAGCTGGTGCGACTGTCGTTCGAGGAGAACCAGGCGTTCTGGCAGTGGGCAGTCGTCGAGACCCTGCGCCTGGCGGGCCTGCGGGCTGAGGAACTGGTGGAACTGAGCCACCTGAGCGTCCGGCAATACCAGCGACCCAACGGAGAGGTCGTCGCCCTCCTGGTCATCACCCCGTCCAAGAGCGACCGGGAACGGGTGATCCCGATGTCCGCCGAGCTGTTCCACGTCATCGCCCAGATCATCCGGCGCCACCGCAAGCTGCACGGCACGGTCCAGGTCTGCGCGCGCTATGACCTGCACGAGAAGGTCTGGAGCGACGAACTGCCCTACCTGTTCCAGACCCTGCACGGCGGCACCCAGCGGTGCATGTCCAGCACCACGGCCTGGCGCATGATCCGCCGCGCCTGCCAGGAGCTGGAGGCCACCCACCCGGAGTTCGTCGGCGTGAAGTTCGCCCCGCACGATTTCCGCAGGTTGTTTGCCACCGAGCTGATCAACAACGGCCTGCCCATCCACATCGGCGCGGCCCTGCTCGGCCACCTCGATATCCGCACCACCCGCGGCTACGTCGCGGTCTTCGACGAGGACGTCATCAGCCACTACCAACAGTTCCTGGCCCGGTGCCGCGCCGAGCGACCCGAGGAGGAATACCGCCGGCCCAGCCCCGAGGAATGGACCGAATTCGAGGAGCACTTCGACAAGCGGCGGGTCGAACTCGGATCCTGCGGCCGACCCTACGGAACGCCCTGCGCGCACGAGCACGCCCCGTTGACTGAACGAACCAGGTTGATTGTGCAGTTCAGGGCACAGGTGACGTTGCGGCCCAGTACGGTCTGCGGTCGTGATGGACGATCGTGTGCCCGAGCGGGATCTGTCGAGGTTGGCCGTTCCTCGGTGGGGTCGGCTGATGGAGACCGGCGACCGGTACGAGCCCTACCGGCTCGTCGACGGCAACGGCGCGGCCGTGGCGCCGGTCGCGGTGTTCTTCCAGGAACTGCTCGCTGCCGGGAAGGCGGCGGCGACCGGTCCGCTCCTACGGGATGGACCTGCTGCGATGGTGGCGGTTCCTGCACGCGGTCGAAGTGCCGTGGGATCGAGCGACACTCGTGGACGCTCGGGATTTCAGCTGCTGGATCCAGCTGACAGTCAAGCCGCGAGCGACCGCGGGCAAGCGGCGGCCAGCCCGCACCGTCGGCGCCCCGAACCCGGTGACCGGGAAAACCACCCCAGGGCCCGGCTATGCCCCGTCGACCGTCGCCCACAGCGAGACGGTGCTGCGCAGGTTCTACGACCTGCACCGTGATGCCGGATCCGGACCGCTACTCAACCCGTTCCCGCTCGACCTGGCGCGTCGCTCCGGCCGCGCGCACGCACACCACAACCCGATGGACGCCTGGGCGCCGAAGCGGACAGGCCGCTACCGACCCACGGTCCCGCACCGGATTCCGCGCTCGATCCCCGACGAGTGGTTCAACACGCTGTTCGCGGCGCTGCCGTCGAACCGGGACCGGGCCCTGATCGCGTTCTGGATCTCCAGCGGAGTCCGGGCCTCGGAGCTGATCGGCGTCCGGCATTGCGACATCGACCCGGGACAGCAGCTGATCAGCGTTGTACGGAAGGGCTCCCGAGCACGGCAGCAGGTGCCGGCCTCGGCGGACGCGTTCGTGTGGCTGCGGCTCTACCAGCAGGAGCTGCACGGGCTGGTGCCGCGGGGCCGGACGCAGCCGGTGTGGTGGACGCTGCGGCGTCCGTTTCAGCCGCTGACCTACCACGGCGCCCACCGCATGTTCGAGCGGGTAAACGCCACCTTCGGCGCCGACTGGACCCTTCACGACCTTCGTCACAGCGCCGCCGCCCGCATGGTGCGCGACCCGGCGCTGACGCTGACCGACGTCCAGTGGGTCCTCGGGCACGCGCATCTGACCACGACCGAGATCTACCTCGCGCCGCGCGAGGACGAGGTCGTGGCCGAGGTGCTGGCCCACCACGCCCGGCGCGCCGAGCCGGTGCCGCCGCCTCCGGCACCCGGCTACGACCCGGATGCCTTGGACGTGCTGTTCGGGCGGTCTTCATGACCATCACCACGAAACACTCGACGCGCCGACAACTGCAGACCACGAATGCGACAGCCGAACAGGCCCGGGCGCGGAACAACGTACTGCGGGAACGCTTCCCGCCCCGCACCGCGGAGGCGTGGTGGCCGGCGACAGCGCAGTCGGCGGATGAGGTACTGCGTCGGCTGACGGCGCCACCGTACTTGCCAGCGGCCAACGCCACCCAGCCGGGCGGAGGCGCGGGGTCGCCAAGCTTCTGCGCTGGCTGTCCAGCTTCCCTGGGGATACCTGGCAGCAGCGGTGGAAGGCCAGCTGCGCCGAGGAGATCCCCGGCGCGGACTGGACGGATCTCCCGCTGCGTTTCTTGCGCCAGAGCGGGCTGTCGCCGTCGTATGAGCGCGTTGACCTGACCTCAGGGCTGCTGATGCTGGTCTGCGGCGACGTCATCCGTCCCGACCTCGCCTGGATGCTCACCCGCACCCACAAGCATCTGGCTCCGGTCATGGCCGAGGTCCGCGACCCCGAGGGGTTCGCACGGCTGGCACAGCTGGCCGAGTCTGGGCCAGCCAGCGCCCGAGGCGAGGCCACCATCGCGGCGACCCGGATCGCGATGCTCCTGGCCTGCAAGGGCGGGTCGATCGCGAATATCACCGTCGGCGACTGCGTGGAGCTGGTCGACACTCTGCGCCGTGTTCATGTCCGCGGAGGTCAGCGCAAGGTCGATTTCTACCTTCGGCTGCGGGCCTTGGGTGTCTTCCCTGAGGACGCCCCGGCCACGATCCGGGCGTTCGGGCTTGCCGCCGGCCAGCTGAGCATCGAAGAACTCGTGGATCGCTATCCGATCCGGTGCCGCCCGGTCCGCGACCTGATCGTGGACTACCTGCGCGAACGGCAGCCGTCGTTGGACTACACCAGTGTGGACGCGGTGTCGCGGACGCTGGCCGGGCTGTTCTGGACCCGGATCGAAGCGCTCTCACCGGGCATCGACTCCCTGCGGCTGCCACCCGCACTGGCCCGGGCCTGGAAGACAGACATCGCCACCAAGAAGCGCACCACGATCGGTCCGGACGGCACCGCCGTCGAGGTCGCCAGCCCCAGGCTGAACGCCAAGGACGAGCTCATCCGCGTCCGCGCCTTCTATCTGGACATCGCCCATTGGGCTGCGGAGGAGCCGGCCCGCTGGGCTCCGTGGGTGGTGCCCTGCCCGATCAGCGACGAAGAGATCAGCAAGGCCAAGGACCGCAAACACCGCAAGGTCCGGATGGATCAGCGCACCCGCGAACGGCTTCCCGTCCTGCCGGTGCTGACCAACACCGTCGACCGCGGGCGACGCGCCGCAGCCGAACTACTGACTGCCGCCGAGCACACCCGACCCGGGGATCTGATCCCCGACACCGCCGGAGCCTTGCCCAGAGCCGTCGCGCCCAAGGCCGCCGGGCACCTGACCTGGGCCGAGGAGACCTCGACCGGGCGGCGGCGGAACCTCACCTACGAGGAGAGCGAAGCCTTCTGGGCCTTCGCCGCGATCGAGGTCCTGCGTCTGACCGGCATCCGCAACGAGGAGCTCCTGGAGCTGACCCACCACAGCATCACCGAATACCGGCTCCCCAGCACCGGCGAAGTCGTGCCTCTGCTGCAGGTCGCACCATCCAAGACCGACAACGAACGACTCCTGCTGGTCAGCCCGGAACTGGCGGACGTCCTTTCCACCATCGTCCGTCGTCTGCGAGGAGGCAGCGGCGCGATCCCGCTGGTGACCTCCTACGACGTCCACGAGCGGGTCTGGAACCCGCCGATGCCGCTGCTGTTCCAGCGCGATATCGGCACCGAACACCGCGCTTTCACCCCGACCGCGGTCCGCAAGCTTCTGATCAATGCGCTGTCCGCCACCGGGCTGACCGACGCTGCCGGCGAACCGCTCGTCTTCTCCCCGCACGACTTCCGCAGGATCTTCGTGACCGACGCCATCATTAACGGTCTGCCACCGCACATCGCCCAAGTGATCTGCGGGCATAAGAGCCTGGACACGACGATGGGCTACAAGGCGATCTACCCGGCCGAGACCATCGAGGCCCATCGCGCCTTCATCGCCCGCCGCAGGGCCACCCGACCCGGCGATGAGTATCGGACCCCACGGAGGAGGAATGGGACGCATTCCTCGCACACTTTGAGAAGCGCAAGGTCTCCATCGGCACTTGTGCTCGCGCCTTTTCCAGCCCATGTATTCATGAACACGTCCCGTTGACCGAACTAGTTTGGGCTCCCTTCCAGGTCAACTCATAGTGACGACAATGGGGGTTATGGCTACCGCTGGCGGGTCGTCGTGACTGCGCGTGTGGTGGTGGATCTGGTTTCATCGCGTGTCGTCGAGTAGGTCGGCCCGTGGAGGTACGGATGCCAGAGCGCAGCACGACGGTCCGGGACGTGGCGGCACTGAAGGTGGCGCGGGTCGGCCGCGTCGAGAAGAGCGATGACCCGCTGCAGCCGTTCCGGCTCGTAGACGCCGATGGCACCGAGGTGGCGGCGGTCAGTGAATTCCTGCACCACATGCTCGCCGACGACGCGAGTCCGACGTCGCTGCGGTCCTACGCCTATGAGCTGTTGGCGTGGGTCCGGTTCTTACGCGCCGTGGACGTTCCCTGGAATCTGGCGAGCCGCGTCGAGGCCCGTGACTTCGCACTGTGGCTGAAGACCACGAAGAAGCCGCCCCGACGGCGCCGTCCCGACGCACCCGCCCCGGGCTCGGTGAACCCGGTCACGGGGAAGGCCGCGCCCGGCGAGAACTATGCCACGCGGACCAGGCGGCACGCTCGCGCGGTGATCCGCTCGTTCTACGAGTACCACCGAGAGACCCACGGCCGGCCGCTGATCAACCCGTTCCCGCAGGGCGGGGCTGCCGACGAGGGGAGTCCGAATGCGCATCACAACCCGATGCAGCCGTTCCGGCGGCCCTCGCGCCGGGGCACCTATCAGCCCAAGGAGCCCAAGCCAACCCCGAGGATCATTCCTGACCAGGCGTTCAACGACCTGTTCGCCGGGTTGAAGTACAACCGGGACAGGGCCCTGATCGCGTTCTACATCTCCACCGGCGCCCGCGCCTCTGAACTGCTCGGCGTCCTGCAGGGCCTGGTCGCGCCCGGGGACCAGACGATCGGCGTGGTCCGCAAGGGCAGCCAGGTCCTGCAGCACCTTCCCGCCTCCGCCGACGCGTTCGTGTGGCTGCGGCTCTACCAGCAAGAGCTGCGCGGCATGGTCCCCAAGCACCCGTCAGAGCCGCTGTGGTGGACGCTGCGACGGCCCTTCCGCCCGCTGGAGTACGACGCGGCCCGGATGGTATTCACCCGTGCCAACCAACTGCTCGGCGCGAACTGGACCCTGCACGACCTGCGGCACAGCGCGGCCAAGAGGATGGTCCGCGATCCGAACCTGACCCTCGCCGACGTGCAGTGGGTCATGGGACATGCCCACATCACCACTACGGAGATCTATATCGCTCCCACTCCCGACGAGGTCGTCGCCCACGTCCTGGCCCACCACGAGCGGCAGCGCACCGAGCAGGCCAAACCGCCAGCCCCGCCAGCGCCGGGCTACCGCCCCGAGGTCCTGGCAGCGCTGTTCGGCACATCGACCGTGGGCGGGTAGAGCCGGTGAACCCGACCGTGAACGCCGACGTCGCCAGGCCCGTCGAACCGCATGAGGCGGGCAGAGCGCTGGAGTGGGAACCGCGAGCCGGCGAAGCGAGCTGGTGGCAGACCCGTCAGAGCCGGGAGAGCCTGGTCGAGCGGCTGCTTGGACTGTTCACCGACCCCGGTGCGGGCCTGACCCGAGACAAGACCCGGCGGCGGGGCCTGGACAAGCTGCTGGACTGGCTCGAAGGCCAGGTCGAGAGACCTGGCAGGATCGCTGGATGGCCAGCGGGGCTGACGACGCCGGCTTCGAGTGGACCGATCTGCCCCTGCAGGGACGCGGCACACCCAAGAGCCACTGGCGCGATGAACTGGCCACGGGACTGGTCCTCCTGGTCGCCGGGCAGGCCATCCGCCCCAGCTACCCGTGGCTGCTACGGCAACGCGTGACGGTGATGCTCACCGAGTCCCGGGCCGCCAGCGACCCCGACGCCTTCCAGCGGCTCGAACAACTGGCCCAGCACGCGACAGCCACAGCGAGGTCCGACGCCCTGAACAAGCTCACCTGGATCGTGATCCGCAAGGGCGGCCTGGTCAGCGACATCACCGTCGGCGACTGCATCGAGCTGACCGCCGCACTGGAGGAACACCACTTCCGTGGCAGCGCGGGCAGGCCACTGTTCTATGCCTTGCTCAAGGAGACCGGCGTGCTCCCGGCCAGCGCACCGCTGCGGCTGCGGGCGCTTCGCATCGAGGGCCGCCGCAGCGTCGAGCAGATCGTCGACGCGTACGGCATCGAGTGCCGGGCCGTCCGTGACCTGCTGGTCGAGTACTTCACCGAGCGGGCTCCCGAGCTCGACCACGTCTCGCTGCGTTCTATCGCCCGCAACCTGTGCCGGTTGTTCTGGCGCGACCTGGAGATCCACCATCCGGGCATCGAGTCGCTGCGACTGGCGCCCGAGGTCGCGCAGGCGTGGAAGGAACGCCTGGCCTACATCCGTGACGCCCAGGGCCACCCGGTGCGGCCGCGGGTGAACTTCCGCAGCGAGCTGGTGTTCGTCCGGGCGTTCTATCAGGACATCGCCCGCTGGGCCGCCGACGATCCGGCGCGGTGGGCGCCCTGGGTGGCGCCGTGTCCGATCAAGGCGAACGAGTGCGCGACGAAGAAGTCCAGGTCCGGGGTGAAGTCCCGGATGGACCAGCGGACCCGGACCCAGCTGCCGCTGCTGCCCGCCCTGCTTCGCGCCGTCGACCGGCAGCGCAAGGACGCCGAGGCCCGCATCACCGCGGCTCGCGCGACGCCGACGGGTGGACGGTTCCTCGTTTCCGGGGAGGAGTTCGAGCGCTGCGGGTCCGGGCAGGCCCGCCGCGTCTACGTCACCGAGGTGGCCACCGGCAGGCGGCGGAACCTGACCCACGAGGAGGAGGCGGCGTTCTGGTCCTGGGCGACGGTGGAGGTGCTGCGGCACACCGGCATCCGGATCGAGGAGATGCTGGAACTCACCCACCACAGCTTCATCGCCTACACGCTGCCCACCACCGGCGAGGTGGTCCCGATGCTGCAGGTCGCCCCGTCCAAGACCGATGCGGAGCGTCTGTTGCTGGTCTCCCCGGAGCTGGCGGAGGTGTTGACCGCAGTGATCTTCCGGGTCCGGGCGGGGAACGCCGCCCTGCCGCTGGTGTCGGCCTACGACGTGTTCGAGCAGACCTGGAGCCCGCCCATGCCGTTCCTGTTCCAACGCCGGTACGGCACCGAGGACCGGCCGCTGACCCGCAGTTACATCCGCGAGTGCCTGGTCGCTACCTCGCAGTCCGCCCAGATCACTGTGGCCGGCGATCCGCTCGAATGGCGCCCCCACGACTTCAGAAGGATCTTCGTGACCGACGCCATCCGCTCCGGACTGCCCCCGCACATCGCCGCGAAGATCTGCGGCCACACCGCTTTGGACACGACCATGGGCTATGCCGCGATCTACCCGGAAGATGTGATCTCCCATCACCGGGCCTTCATCGCCCGCCGCAGAAACGAGCGGCCCAGCGAGGAGTACCGCGAGCTCACCGCCACCGAGCGGGACGAGTTCCTCTCCCACTTCGAGCTCCGCAAGGTCGCCCTGGGGACCTGCGGCCGTGACTACGCGACCCCGTGCCAGCATGAAAACGCCTGTGTCAGATGTCCCCTACTGCTCGTGGACCCAGCCCAGATGCCACGCCTCCAGGAGATCCACGCCAACCTCGTCGACCGGCTCCAAGAGGCCAGGGAGCAGGGATGGCTCGGCGAGGTGGCCGCCATCGAGACCACCATGGCTGCCGCCGCGCAGAAGCTGGAGGCCATGCGCGACCGGGCAGCGCAACCGTCCACCGTCCACCTCGGCATGCCCGACTTCCGCCGCGATGCCGGACGAAGCAGCGCCGAGTCCGAGGACTGAGCGCCAGCGCGTTCCCAATCTTCGCCCGCGAAATGCCGAGCTCTCACGGAGAACCGGGCCTGGCAGGATGCCCGGATAGAGATCTTGGAGGAAATCGCAGGCTTGGGCGCGGGCGGCGCAACCGTAATCAGTTGTGCCGTGATCACGCTACTCGGCGATACTCCATGCCGACAGGACGCACGGCGAGCTCGTTCGAAGGGCCCACCTGAGCTCCTGCAGGAACGGCAGATGACGAGGGTGAGATGGAAGCGACAGGCGCACGGGAAGAGTTCAAGTACTCCCTGACCGGCGACGACGACGAGGACACCCCTTGGGGGTTCGCTCACGATTGCACAGGCTTGTTCACGCCGCTCAAGGATGACCACCGGTTGGTCGACTTGCGCGGATGCGCACCGGAGGGTGGGCTGCTAGCCGCTCTCGACCGTGTCGGTGGACGTGACGCCTGCGCCGGGAACGCCTACCTGACCCTGCTCGATGCCGCTGGTGCCACGATGGGGTCTTACTTCGTCGGCGGCGTCACCGTGACCGCCGTCAAGCCGTCAGCTCTCAGTAAGGACCTCTTCGATGTCACGGTCCGACTCTGGTGCCAAAATGCGCTTCCTGGCTCCGCCGGGGTGTGGGAACTGATCCGTACCGGGCAGTTGAACCGAAATGGACTGTGGAGATCCATGGGCCCGGCGGGCCGCCTTGCATGGTTGTCCGTGGCCATGTTGTCCCGGGGATACCGGCACCGGATCGACAACGGCGACCGGGCACCGGGGCACGTGTTCAGGATGGACGGCCGTCAGGTTGTCGACGTCGACAGCTTCTATTGTGCGCTGGGCGAAGCGGTCGACGGGCCCGGCGGGTACTTCGGATGGAACCTCGACGCTTTGGACGACTGTCTCGGAGGAGGCTGGGGTGCTTCTCCTCCGTTCACGTTGGAATGGCAGCACTCGGAGGTAGCCAGGACACGGCTCGTGAGACAGCGTGCGCTGCACCAGGGCACTGAGACCTTGTTCGAGGTTCTCCTTGAGATCTTCGCCGACCACGGGGTCAAGGTCGTCCTGCAGTGAGGCGGCGACCGCCCGTGGCGCTCCGCGCGCTGGCGGTCGGCCGGCCAGCAGTTGGCGGCGCGACACGCCCGAATACTCCCTCGCGCCAAGATGTCCAACCACTACTTTGAGCAACTCGACTGCGATCCGCCCCGCCAGGCTGCCACCTGGGCTAGTTCGGATAAGCTTGTGTTCGTTGCTCGCTCCTCCGGCCGGACCCGGCCCAGCGCAGCCGGTTGGAGGAGATCCGCGACAACCTCGTTGCCCGCATCGCCGAGGCCGAGCGCGAAGGCTGGCTCGGTGAGGTTGAGGGGCTTCGTGTCAGCTTGACCGGCGCCAAAGACAAGCTCGCCCAGGTCGACGCACTAGCCGAGAGACAGTCGGCTGCCGTCCCGCTCGGCATGCCGGGCTTCAGCCGGGCCGGAGGAACCGCTGGGACGCCGCGACCAACGTCATGATCGAAGCCAGAGGCGAGCGAAGACGAGGATCAAAACGGAACCGACAGCCCGGCCTCGCGCAGCTGGGAGAGGGCTGTGGACATGCACTGCTGCACAGTCCTCCCATCAGCACGCATGCCATGCTCCAAGGGACCGCCGCTGGCTGCGAACGTCCACGCTGGCGCGCTATCAGCCACCCTCTCGGCATCAATCCTGATCATGGCATTCACGCCCTGCCCACCCAGCCATTCCAGGATGAGGAGTGTCACGTCCTCGATGCCACCATCCTGGTCGAACTTTGGCCAGCGGCCCTGGTTTCCTGTCATTGCCCAGACTCTACCGAGGAGTCCGAAGCAGTCGGCATCCAGCGGTCAGGCCGGGAGGATCAGCGCCTGGTTTCCATTCTGGCGAAGAGTTCAGCGCACTCGCTGGCGAAGGAACAGAGCTGGTCCACGACCTGCCGGTACTCCTGCGGATCCCGCACCATGTTCGACGTGGCATCGGTCCACTGCTGCCACAGGCCACCGGCGGCAAGGTATCGGGATGCTCGCTCGGTCCCAAGGACGGCATCGAGGTGAAGCAGTGTGCTGAGAGCAAAGGTCTGGTCGTAGACGAGGTCGGGTTGAGGCAAGTAGCGATCAAGGTATCTGCAGACCAGATCAGCGTCCGCGCTGGTGCCGAAAGTGGCAAGAGTGATGCAGTAGGACCCGTCGTAGGGGCCTCCGCTCGCCAGCAGGAGCTCACCGATGCGGCTGCGGAACTCGGTCCTGCCAGCTACAACAACCAGCCAGGAGGCAGTCCTACGCTCTCGCCAACCGCCTTCGAAAAGGATGCCGAGCTCAGCGGGAGTGATCTCCCCGGCAGCCTGGACCAGCTCCCTCATGAAAAGGTCGCGCTCAGGCCCGCTCAACCGCAGCGAGCTTCCACCCAGCCGCAGGTACCGCCGGCCGGGCGTGACGAATCGTCGGACCAGGTCCATGAGCTCGGGGTCGGTGCTGGCATAGCGCATGGCTGCATCCTCGCCCGGCGAGGACCCAGCTGCCAGCAATTTACACAGAGCCTCGAGTAGCGATCGCTAGTGCCGCATCAGGCAACGTTCGCCCTGGTGACGACCTCGCGTAGCCGTTCGTTGGCGGCGTGCTTGTTCCGCCAGATGATGTAGCGGCGGAT